>CAYZDN010000049.1:0-18391 GCA_964477505.1 uncultured Nitrosopumilales archaeon | reverse complement strand
GCTTTGGTCACGAGCTCCCCGGTGGCCGGGTTCTTGCCCTCCAGGGTGCCTCCCTTCGTCTCGAGCCATTTGCCGCCTATGTAATTGCCGTAGGTTCTGACCTCGTAGCTGGTCTGCAACGTTTCGTGCTGCCGGTTTCTTGATATAAATATGATATCAGCTGACAGGCTTCGATCCTGATATCGTAAAGCCGCTCCTGTAGACCGCCCCGGTCACGGCCCGGACTCCTCCGACCCCGAGAGTGGTCTCGACGCTCCCCGAGCCCACCCAGACGTCGGACGTCCTCGAATTCGACTTCAAGATCTCCACAGGCTCTGTCACCGCGCGCTGGCTCGGCTCCGTGGCCGGGAGATTTCTCATGCCGAAGGTCGAGCCGAACGTTAGAAGGTCCCCCGAGGTACCCTGCTTCTCGACCTTGACACGGAGCGAGAGAGTGGTCTCGGGACCTTTTACGCAGAACCCGCCGAACTCCGTCCCCCGCGAGATGGGCCCCAACCCGGGGTTCAGGGGGTGGAGCTTGGTCATCGCTATCCTGTCGGCGAGCCGTTTCTGGTATCCGTTGAGCAGTCCCCTAAGGAGCGACCACTCGGTGGTGACCCACATCACCGGGTAGAAGACCCCCTTCTTCTCCCCCACCTTGCACCCGACCCCGACGGCGGCTTCGTGGTAGACCGTTCTGTCGGGGCGTGAAGAGACCATCGAAGCCCCGGAGTCCCCGACGGAGATGATCTCACAGACGTAGGCGACGCACCTGCAGCCATCGACCTCGAAGGGCCGGGGGATGAGCTCCTTCAGTCGCACCGGGTCGCCGTCGAAGTACACGGTGACATAGTCGGCACCATAGTGCCACGGTCCCTTCTCGACGGCCGAAGTGTTGCCCGGGGTGAGCGGGTGGTCGAGCACAGGCCCGATGGAAGCTCAAAGGTAAAAAAGGGTTGAGTGACTCTCCCACAATCCGGATGCGATTCTGTTCGTTCGTGCTGAAGGGGGAGGGTCCCGATCAGGCTAGGAGCGGGGCCGTCAAAGGGCCCAAGGTCTTCGAGCTGGAGGGGTCGCATGACCTGGTGTCGCTGTTGGAGTCGGGGGAGGACCTCCGAGGGGTCGCGACAACGGGAACAGGATACGCCCTGGAGAAGGTGCGGCTGGGGGCCCCCATCCCCCGGCCGGGTAAGATCGTCGCTACGATTGTGAACACGCAGGGGATGCTCGGGGGGCGCGACGTGAGCCTCGACAGGCCCAGGCTCGACATGAAAGCGCCCAGCGCTGTCATCGGACCGGGGGACACCATAGTCGCCCCGATGACTGGGATCCGGCCAGAGGTCGAGCTCGCTGCGATCGTCGGGACCAAGATTTCGAGGGCGACGGCTAAGCAGGCCGAAGAGGCGATCGCGGGATACACGATACTCAATGACGTCACCGCCCCGATAGACTCCAGAGAGGACGCCTACGAAGCGTATCGCCGAGATAGGGTGACGGGAAAGATAGCCAGGGCCACAATGAGGGGCCCGCTCTTTAGGTCGAAGAACCACGACACCTTCTGCCCGATGGGCCCCTGGCTGGTGACCCCCGATGAATTCAAAGACTGGTCGAAGGTCCGCATGACGACCAAGTTCGACGGGAGGCTGGTCCAAGATGGGACGTCGGCGGACTACATCTTCGGTCCTGTCGAGATCGCATCTTACGTATCTGGGTTCCTCACCCTCGAGCCCGGAGACGTCGTCTCATGCGGGAGCGTGGGGTGGACCTCGGCTGCGCTGGGAGCGCTGGACCCGACCGAATTCGTGCTCCCCCCCAGGGCGGGGACGCTGGAGCTCGAGATAGGGGGCCTTGGCAAGCTCACCAACCCTGTTTCCGTAGAGAGAGTTTGAATCGGCGGCCGCTCGCTAGCCGAATGCGATGACATAGGCGCCCACGGCGGCGATGACGAAACCGACCATGGCGTCGTTGTACTTGGCCGGAGCCCGGGACAGGACCTTGGCGAGGCCCGCGGACCCGGCGAGGATGAGCACCAACAGCGAAAGCATTGAGGCGAGGGCGAACACAAGGGCAGCGTCGAACACGAAGCCGAGTCCGGCGGGAAGAGCGAGAAGGAACACGGGGAGGACGCTCAGGTCCGGGGAGAGGGCCCCTCCAAGGACCACGAAGTACGTCATCCCCTTCCCAGCTGACTTCGCTCTTTCCATTTCCCTGTCGGCCTCCTTGTCGTAGTCTTCCGGCTTCTTCTCCCGCAGTTTTTTCACCCCGTAGCCTGCGCCAACCACCAGCATTACCGCGCCCGTCGCCAAGGTGATTTCGCTTGCCAACCCCTGCGAGAAGGCGAGACCCGCCAAGACAATCCCAAATCCCAGGACAACGGAGAGGAGGACGTGGCCGCCTGCGGTCGCGAGCCCGACTCCAGCCAGCCTTGCCCGGGACCAGGAGGCGCGCTGGCCAAGGACGCAGAGGGTGACCCAATGATCAGGCGCAGACATGTGGAGAATCCCCACCAGGGCAGAAGCGGCCAGAAGAGGAAGAACCTGGACCAAGCGGCGGCGCCTCTGAGCGCTCGCGGATAAGGCTGATTCCGTGGGATTCCTCCGGAGCCTCGCAAAGGTTCATTTACGGAGGAGGAGAAACGATGAGGGTTCGTCATTTGGGCGCTATCAACGGGAAACAATTCCTCCAGAGGCTGGACTCGACACCCCGCGAAGTCTGGTACGGCGACAGGAAGATCAGCGACTCGGTCTCAAAGCATCCCGCTTTCAGCGGGGTGGCGAATTCGATCGCCGCCCTCTGTGACATGCAAATGGACGCTGACCTGCAGGAGGTGATGACCTACACCTCGCCTACGAGCGGGGAGAGGGTCGGGACCAGCTTCCTCCAGCCGCGGACGAAAGAAGACCTGGCGAAGAGGACCGCGATGATGAAAGCCTGGGCGGACTATTCAGGCGGTATGATGGGGAGGACCGCCGACTACCTGAACAGCTCCATAATGGCCATGGCGGGGGCCAGGGATTTCTTCGGCCGAGACGGCCACGACTACGCGTCCAACATTCAGCGCTACTACGAGCACGTCAGGGAGAACGACCTCATCCTCACCCACACCCTAATCAATCCTCAATCGAACAGGAGCGTGGGCCCGTCGAAGCAGTCGGACCCGTTCATCGCCGCCAGGGTGGTTGAGAAGAAGGCAGAGGGCGTAGTGATACGCGGCGCTAGGATGCTGGCGACCCTTCCCATCGCAGACGAGATCATGGTCTTCCCGTCCACGGTCATCCGCTCGGGCCAGGACGACGTCCCCTACTCGATCGCCTTCGCCCTCCCCGTAAGCGCCAAGGGGCTCAAGTTCATCTGCAGAGAGTCCTTCGCGTCTGATTCGATCTACGACCACCCCCTCGCCTCCAGGTTCGACGAGCAGGATGCCGTAGTGGTCTTCGACGACGTCCTCGTTCCCTGGGAGCGGGTGTTCGTCCTGGAAGACCCCGAAAAGGCAAACCGGGTGAATGAAGAGACGAACGCCATAGCGTTCATGGCGCATCAGGCGACGGTGAGGGAGGTTGCGAAAGCGGAATTCGTCGCCGGGTTGGTGACCCTCGTGGCTGAGACGATCGGAGCTGACCAGTTCCCTCAGGTACAGGAGAAGATATCCGAGATCCTTCTGACAGCAGAGACGATGAAGGCGTTCGTCGCTGCGAGTGAGGCAAACGCCAAGGTCAACAGGTGGGGACTGATGACCCCGGACTACTTGCCGATCAACTCGGCAAGGAACATCTGGCCGAAGGTCGCGCCCACGCTGAGCGTGGTCCTGAAACAGATCGGCGCGAGCGGGCTCATGGCGGTCCCTCCGGAGGAGGTGCTCTCGTCGGGTGCCAGGCAGGACGTGGAGAGGTATTACCAGGCGAAACTGGCGGACGGTGAGGAGAGGATAAGGCTGTTCAAGCTCGCCTGGGACGTCGCAGGAAGCTCCTTCGGCGGGAGGCAGGACCTGTACGAGAGGTTCTTCTTCGGGGATCCGGTCAGGATGGCGAGCGCCTACTATTCATGGTACGACAAGGAGCCGTACAAGGAGCGGGTCAGGGAGCTCCTCCATAGGAAGGACTGAGTTGGAACCCCTCTTCGACATCGTGAAGGCGGGGCACATCGAGTTCTTCGTCACAGACCTCGGTGAGGCGAAGAGGTTCTACGTCGAGACCCTCGGGTTCGTCGTCACCGAATCAGACCGGTCGCATGTCTATCTTCGTGGGCTGGAAGAGCGGCACCACCACTCCCTCACCCTGACGCTTTCGGGGGAGCCCGGGGTAGGGCACTTCGCCTTCCGGGTGGCGACCGAAGCAGGGCTGAAGGCCATCGAAGGGCTTGTGAAGTCGAAGGGGGGGTTCACGAAGTGGGTCGAGCCGGGAGCGGAGAAAGGGCAGGGGAGAGCCCTGCTGGTCGAGGACCGGTTCGGGTTCCCGGTGGAGTTCTACACCAAGATGGAAAAGGTGGAGTGGCTCCTGCAGAAGTTCCAGCACTACCACGGGGCGAAGGTGATGAGGCTGGACCACTTCAACATAATGCTCCCGGACGCCGCTGCGGCCTACGACTGGTACGTCAACTCGCTTGGTTTCGGGTGTACCGAGATAACGGAGACCGAAGGGGCGAAGCCGGACCTCTGGGCCGCCTGGCTCAGGAGGAAGCACACCTGCCACGACATCGCCCTTACGACCGGGAAGGGGCCGAGGGTGCACCACGCCGGCTTCACCGTGAGCGACCGCGGATCGATAATGGACGCAGCCGACCTGCTCGCCGCCAGCGGGTACCTGAAGAGCATGGAGCGGGGGCCCGGCAGGCACGGCGTCTCGAACGCGTTCTTCCTTTATCTCAGGGACCCCGACGGGAACAGGATCGAGCTCTACACGGGGGACTACATATCCGCCGACCCAGACTGGGTCCCCATAAAGTGGAAGCTCAACGACCCACAGAGGCAGACGTTCTGGGGCGCGCCGACCCCCGCGAGCTGGTTCAACGAGGCTATGCTCGTCAGGTCTCCTTCGAAGGGTGAATTCGCGGGCGTCTCGTTGCCAAAGATCAAGGACAGGCCGGACTATCTCCTCTCGGCGAAGTGAAGCCGGCACAGTTCACATGGGAAAAGGCAGCCTACCAGACCATGTCAGAGGGCGGAGCAGGGTACTCCGCTAGCTCGGTCGTCGTGTACTGTTGAGAGTAGTACACGAGGGGCCTCTTCGAATTCATCGCCTTGGCGTGGGTGACTTCGCCGATGAGCATCGAATGGTCTCCGCTGTCGTGCACCTTCCAGGCCTTGCACTCGATGACCGCCCTCGAGCCTTCGATGATCGGCGACCCTCCCTGACCCTGCGAGAACCTTATCCCTCTGAACCGGTCCTTGACGTCGGTCCTGCCGGCGAACCTGTCAGAAACGGACCTTTGATCGTCGGCCAGGAAGTTGATCGCAAAGGCCTTCGCCACCGTGAAGCGGTCATGCAACCCCGAGCTCTTCGCAATCGAAATCAGCACCAGCGGCGGGTCCAGCGAGATGCTGGCGAACGAAGAGACCGTAAGGCCCCTCGGCCCTTCGGGAGTGCTCAGGGTCGCGACCGTCACCCCCTGGGGATAGATGCGCATGGCCTGCTTGAGGCCATCCTGGAGTTCGCCTTCCAACATGTGTCCGCTCTTATCCGAGGGGGCGAGCCCCGATGTGTTGTTTAAAACATTCTCCGGCCTCCGGCTGAGCTCGGGGCAGGCGTGGCGGAGAAACAGCCCGTGAAAAAAACACGGAAACGGAAGATTCCGGAGTCGTTCTGGCAGCGCGCGGTCTATTCTTTCGCTCTGATCGCCGGCGTCGTGATCGTGGGGACCGTGGCGATGCACTTCATCGAGGGTTGGAGCTATCTCGATTCGTTCTATTTTACGAGCTTCATAGCGACGGGGCAGGGGCCCCCCGGGAACCTCGTCGTCAGCGACCCCTCCGGTAAAATCTTCGCGTCCGTCTTGGCCTTCGTGTCTGTGGGGACGGTGATCACTGCCCTCCTCTTCCTGTTCGGGCCCTTCCTGGGGAGGGTGCTCAAGGCGGGGGAGGAGGAACTGGAACTGCTAGGCAAGGAGATTGAAGGCACAGGCTAGGGCTGGGTTCCGCACCCCTACCTGTCTATGATCTCGCGCATCCTCTCTGCCAGCTCCGACCTGTCCCAGCGGAACCCTTCCTGCGGATCCTGGGGGTCGTCGACGTCCGAGAGGTCGGCAGCCGCGTCCACCGTCCGGAGGTAATCCAGTCCTGACTTGCTGGGAAAGTACCTGCCTTCGACATGGACCAGCATCTCTCTGGTGCTCAGGAGGCGGAGGTAGGGGCCGACCACCATTGGGGTCAGGGAGAGCTCCTCGGAAACGTCCCGCTCAGTGGCCCCGTTCAGGGAGATCCTGATGATCTCGGCCAACAGCACGGCCTTTTCTCCGGTGGTGGTCAACGGTAGAATCTTGCGTACGAATCGAGTTAATGAATTCACGGTATCGATGTTATAGAGGCAGATTACATTTTCTGCGATTAATCCTTGCCTTCCTCTTCCTCGCCCGCAAGGTCCGAGAGCCTCTTTGCAAGCTCTCTGAGCCTGCTCTGATGCGGCTTCAGCTCACCTTTCTGGGTGGTCTTCACGTCCTCCATGTAGGAAACGAAGCTGTGCATCTGGTCCACCATGTCGCCTGTGTCACGGGGCCAGTGAGGGCGCGGATTGGACGGTGTTCCAAGCTGGGACCGGCCCTTTTCAGTCAGCTCATATTTTCCATCATCCCTCTTCTTCAGTATCCCTTCCTCGGTCATCTCCTTCAATAGAGGATAGATCGAACCGGGGGTCGGGCGCCACCAACCGCGCGTGATAGACTCGACCCCGTCCATGAGCTCGACCCCGTTCTTGGGGGAGGTTGAGAGGATGTAGAGGACCATGTTCGGGAGACCACGCCTGTTCCGCCAGGCGAACTTGAACGGCCACATGATCATCGCCTCTCAAGGTGTGCTATATAGGAATAAATGAACCGTGTATATTTTTTCCAATATGCTTAAGAACACCTGGATAGGGGGCTTGGCCAAGGAAGCGAAAACGAACGCAGACAACCTATGACGACAGGCACCTTCGTGCGAGGAATCCGTTGCTCTGGATCATCGTGGCCATAGCCACTATCGCCATCGTCTTCTTCGTGGGGGCGGTGCTCGCGCACTACTACTATCCCGCCGGGATGATGCCCTACTACGGCTACGGTTACCCGTGGGGCGGCTGGTGGTTCTTCCCGTTCGGGCTTTTCTTCTTCCTGATCTTCCTGTTCTTCATCTTCCGGGTGGCCTTCTGGGGCGGGGGATGGAGGAGGAGGTACTGGTACGGCTACGGAGACGCCCACGAGATATTACGCCAGAGGTACGCCCGCGGAGAGATCACGAAGGAGCAGTTCGACCAGATGACGAGAGACCTCGAGCAGCACAACTAGCCCGGGTCTCTCCGCCCCTGTATTCGATAGGGCTCAATCCGTTTATCCGAGCAATCTTACCCCTCGGTCGCCTATGACGAGGATTGCGATAAGGAGAGCCAAGAGCTCTGACTCTAAGCAGTTCGTCGCCCTTGTCCTGGGACTGGCGGAGTTCGAGAAGCTCGATCCGCCGTCGGAAGCCGGCCGGAAGAGGCTTGCGGACGACGTCTTCAATAAGAAGAGGGTCAGGCTCTTCGTGGCTGAAGAAGGAAAGAAGCTTGTGGGTTACGCCCTCTACTTCTACACATACTCTTCCTTCCTCGCGAAGCCGTCCCTTTACCTTGAAGACCTCTTCGTGCTCCCGGACTTCCGCAAGGAAGGGGTGGGGTTCGCCCTTTTCCGAAGGTGCGTCGACGAGGCGATCTCGAACGGGTGCGGGCGCATGGAGTGGGCTGTTCTCGCATGGAACGAGAAGGCGATCAGGTTCTACGAGCGCCTCGGCGCCAGGAGGCTCTCCGACTGGCAGACCTACAGGCTGGATGAAAGCAGCCTTACGAAGGTCCCAAAGGCGGCAAGGTAGGAGGAGTCATCCCTGAGGGTCCGGGCTTTGTTCCTAGATTATGACGGGACGGTAGCGCCGATCGGGGTCCCCAGGTCAGTATCGAAGGTCAACCCGGGGGTCGAGAGGGAGCTTCGCAAGATCGCCCGGAGGATTCCGGTCTGCATGGTGAGCGCGAAAGAGTACGATTTCATCCGTCCAAGGTGCGGGTTCGCAGTGGGGTGGGCATGCTCTTCGGGCCTTGATATCAGGATGGCCGATGGGAGGGGACTGTCGGCGAGACGGCTGAAGCCCCTTGAAGGGGCCATCAAGCTAGCCAAGGAAGAGGAACGCAGGGGGACGATCACCGAGCTTAAGCGGGGTCCCCGAGGCGAACTTCTCGGCGTCACAATCGACTGGGGGGGCGTCCCCGAGCTCGGCCCTGCGATACTCCAAAACCTCGGAGCGCTCTCCAAAGGGAGGGCGTTCGTTGCCTACGACGGAAGTTCCACCTTCGTCGACGTCTACGCCGCTAGGCCCGACAAAGGGCGGGCGACAAGGGTCCTTAAAAGACTCCTAGAAGTAAAATCTGACGTGATGTTTATAGGCGACTCGGCCGTCGATAACAATGCCTTTCAGGCGGCTGAGATGGCTATTGGAGTAGACCATGGGCAGCCGATGTCGGAGTTGAGGTGTGAGCATATCGTTGATCAGAACAGGCTTGCGGCGTTCCTGCGGTCGCTCTACGACCGCGGGATGGAGTTCACGCCTAGGTTACCCTGGGTCAAGCGCTGAGGCGAGGGACAGATGAGAGTAGGGGTGATAATGTACGAAACGAGCCTGACGAAGGGGCAGGAGCTCGTCGCCCAGAGGATGGCGAGAGAGCTGAGGAGAGAGGGGACTGATGCCTACCTCATTACGAGCATATTCCATGATTACGAAGAGGTCGTCTCCATGGAAGAGGTAGAAGAGAGAGGAGGGTACATACACTCTTTCGACGAGATGCTCAACATACCGGTGGTCAGGGTGGCCAGCAGGAAAGGGGACTGGCCCCCCCGGCGAATCATGTTCACCGACTTCGTGTCGATCCTGAGCAGGATCGTGGACGACCTGAGGCTGGACGTGCTCATCACGCATTCCACCCTTTGGAACGGCCCGGAAGAGACGGCCAAGTTCGTGGAGTGGAGGCGGAACCAGTCGAAGGGAGGGGCCCCGGTTCGGCCCATCGTCTTCTGCCACATGTCTCACTTCCAGGAGCCGTCAGACGAGAGGTACGATCTGGAAGAGAGGACGTTCAGGCAGGCCTGGAACCAGGCGAGCCTCCCCATGATCCTCAAGGCAGCCGATTTCGTGCTGGTGACCACTCCGAGGGTGAAGGAGCTGATGAAGGAGATCGTTGGGATCGGGGACGAGAAGTTTTTGCTCTTCCCCGGAGGGATAGACACAAGCGCCCTCGAGTTCGGGCGCTTCGCCGACTTCAAGCTTGAGCATGGGCTACCCGCAGAGACCAAGCTGGTCTCCTTCGTCGGCTCCGTTGAAGAGAGGAAGAACCCGAAGGCGCTGCTGAAGATAGCTGAAGCCCTTCGGGACAGGAGGGACATCGCCTTTGTGATAGGGGGGAGGCTTGAAGGGAGTTACGGAACCGAAGTGAAGGAGGCTTCCGCCTCCCTCCCGAACGTGCTTGTCACGGGGCCGCTTTCAGACGGCGACTACCTCGGTCTAATCAGGCAGAGCTACCTGAACATCAACATGAGCAGGTCGGAGGCGCTGGGGCTGGCGCAGATCGAGTTCATGTACGAAGGAGTCCCTGTGATCACTTCGGGGGTCGGCGGCCAATCCTGGGTGGTCAAGGACGGGGCAACAGGGGTGATCGTGAAGGGGCCTGACGACATCACGGGCGCCACCAACGCGGTCACCGCCCTCGTGGACGACCCTTGGAGAAGGGACAGGCTAGCCCGCAGAGCAAAGAAGGCGGCCCAGGCCTTCACCATGCCTGTCCTTCTGCGCCAACTGACGAAGAAGATCTCCACCCGGCTCTTCGTCGAAGGGGACAGCCAGGGAGGAGGGCTCGAGCCAGACGAGAAGCTCATCGAAGCGTGGGTCAAGAAGGGGTACAAGGTAGCGGTGACGACAAAGAAGCTCCTGATCGAGCCGGCGTGGAGCGGAGCTCAGGAGGTGATTCCACTGGCCGAGATCATCCGATTCGAGCGGCACAGGAGGTTCGCCTGGCGGCCTTTCGTCGTAGGGGCCCTGGCCAGCCTGACGATCTACGCCATCATCGTGTCCGGCCCTCAGGCCGGCGAGTCCCTGAGAGCATGGCTCGTATCCCTCACACCATACATGACTCCGGCGATGGCGCGGTACTCCGTCTGGGTCTTCGCGCTCCTCCCGGTCTGCGTCGCGTTCGCTTTCCTGCTCCTGACAGCCACCGAGGGGTACCAGATCCGCTATGGAGTCAAAAGGACCCTTTTCCTCCCAATGGATTTCGTCAAGGGGCTGCGGATAGCCGACGAGCTGACCCCTCAGAGCCTCTTCCAGCCAGAACAGATACCCTAGGTCTAGATTCTTCCAGAATTCACAAATATATTCATGCTATTCGAGGCCGTGCTGAAGTCCTTGCAGAGGGTCATGCTCTTCCGAGAAGCTCGGGGCGGGGACAAGTTCCTGCTCGGTGGGAAGGGGTACGGCCTCGTAGAGATGACTTCGCTCGGCTTGCCTGTCCCCCCCGGGTTCGTGGTGACGACGGACGTCTGCAAGCAGTACTATGGGGACGGCGGGAAGGTCCCGGAAGGGCTGATGAGAGAGGTCCGAGCAAAGGTCTCCGAGATAGAGAAGCAGACCGGTAAGAAGTTCGGAGGCGAAGACAGCCCGCTCTTGTTCTCCGTGCGGTCCGGCGCCCCGTTCTCGATGCCAGGGATGATGGACACGATTCTCAACCTGGGGCTCAACGACAAGGCCACTGAAAGACTGGCGATCATGACGAAGAACGGCAGGTTCGCCTACGACTCTTACAGGCGGCTGATCCAGATGTTCGGGAAGGTCGCCATGGGGGCGGACGCAAGCGCCTTCGAGGCGGTGCTTGAGGACCGGAAGAAGCGGGCCGGGGCGAAGATGGACATCGACCTCTCCCCTGAAGAGTTGAAGGGGGTGGTGAAGGAATTCATGGCGATAGTCAAGGAGCAGACGGGGAAGGACTTCCCGCAGGACCCGTTCGTTCAGCTGGAGCTCGCCGTCGAGGCTGTGCTGAGGTCCTGGAATAACGACAGGGCGAAGGAGTATCGCAGGTACTACAAGATCGGTGATGATCTGGGGACGGCGGTCAACATACAGTCGATGGTCTTCGGCAACTTCGGGGAGACGTCGGGGTCGGGGGTAGGGTTCACCCGGAACCCGTCAACCGGGGAGAGGAGGCTTTTCGGGGAGTACCTGCCGAACTCGCAGGGGGAAGACGTCGTGGCCGGGGTCCGCACCCCCATTGGCATCGATAAATTGGATGAGCACCTCCGGTCGCAGTTGCAGGACGTCGCCAGGATGCTAGAGGCCCATTTCAAGGACATGCAGGACTTTGAGTTCACCGTGGAGAACGGCAAGCTATACACGCTGCAGACCAGGAACGGGAAGAGGACGGCGCAGGCGGCGGTGAAGATCGCTGTGGAAATGGTCGAGGAGAATCTGATCACCCGGGAAGAAGCTGTTGCCAGGGTGGAGCCTGAGGCTCTCGAGGCCCTCCTCCACAGGAGGCTCGACCCGAGCTCGCAAGACAAGCCCATGGCAAAGGGGCTCGACGCCTCTCCGGGGGCCGCTTCAGGGGAGGTCGTCTTCGATACGGACGAGGCGGCGGCGATCGGCGGCGGCAGGAAGATAATCTTGGTCAGGGCGGAGACGACCCCCGAGGACATCAAAGGGCTCATCGCAGCCCAGGGGGTCATTACGGCCCGGGGTGGGATAACGTCCCATGCCGCGGTCGTCGCGAGAGGGATGGGCAAACCGGCGGTAGTCGGGTGCAGCGAAATAGAGATCTCCCAGGACGGGCGATACTTCGCAACGAAGTCCGGAGAGATGGTGATGAAGGGCGAGACCGTCACCATCGACGGGACCACGGGGAAGATCTACAGGGGGGAGGTTAAGATGGTCGACCCGGAGCCGACCCCCGAGCTCAACGAGCTCCTGAGGGCCGCCGATGGGATGCGAAAGCTGGGAGTCTGGGCGAACGCGGACACCCCGGAGGCCGCCTCGAAGGCCAGGGAGTTCGGAGCCGAAGGGATAGGGCTCTGCAGGACTGAGAGGATGTTCAACGCCCCCAACAGGCTCCCGATCGTGCGGGACATGATAATGAGCAGGGATGCCGAAGCGCGGAAGAAGCACCTGTACAGGCTCTTCCCGTTCCAGCTGTCTGACTTCAAAGGGATCTTTGCGGCGATGGGGGGGAAGCCGGTCGTGGTGAGACTCCTAGACCTCCCGCTCCACGAGTTCCTCCCGCAGCTGGAGGAGCTGATCCTCGACCTGCAGGCATTGAAGGACAAGGGGGCGTCTCCTGGAGAAATAGACACCATGGAGGCGATGCTCAACAGGGTGAGGCAACTGGCAGAGCACAACCCGATGCTTGGGCACAGGGGGTGCAGGCTCGCCGTCACCTATCCAGAAATCTACGAGATGCAGACCCGGGCGATACTCCAGGCCGCCATCGAGCTCGACAGGGAAAGAAAGGAACGCGCTCGCGTCAAGATCATGGTTCCGCTCGTTGCTCACATCGGCGAGTTCAAGTTCCTCAGAGGGGTCGTGGAAGCTGCGGCGAAGGGGCTGTTCGCCGAGGTCGGTGGGGAGATTGAATTTCAGGTGGGGACCATGATCGAGACCCCCCGGGCGGCCATTACCGCGGGGGAGATAGCGAAGGACTCTGACTTCTTTTCGTTCGGCACCAACGACCTCACTCAGACCACCTTCGGCTTCAGCAGAGACGACGTCGAAGCCAAGTTCATACCGAAGTACATCGAGATGGGGATCCTCCCGCAGAGCCCCTTCGATTCGATAGACATAGCCGGGGTGGGGAAGCTTGTCAGGATGGCGGTCGCCGACGGGAGGAGGACCAAGCCTTCACTTGAGGTGGGAATCTGCGGCGAGCACGGCGGCGACCCGAAGAGCATCGGCTTCTTCGCGGAGGCGGGGCTCAACTACGTAAGCTGCTCGGCGTTCAGGGTCCCCGTCGCCAGGCTCGCGGCAGCCCATGCTGCGCTGTCATCCACCACCAAAGCCGTGACCGCCTAGGCGCTCCCGTTTTCATCATTGGGAATCGTAGCCTCCTCTTAATTGTGACGACGCCGCTCCCTAAGGCGTTAGGGTATGACACTAAGGCCTAGCGCACCCACAGGCGCACGCGCATGATAGTCCGGGTCAGGTTCCACGGCCGAGGCGGGCAAGGAGCCAAGACTGCGAGCCGGATTCTTGGTTACGCCGCCTTCAACAACGGATTCTTCATCCAGGACTTCCCGGTCTACGGGGCGGAAAGGAGGGGCGCCCCGGTGACAGCGTTCACTAGGTTCTCCGACTCGGAGATCACAGAGCGGGGGTTCATCTTCTCTCCGGACGTCTCGGCTGTCATGGACGACTCGCTTCTCGCCGACCCCATCGCAAACCCGCTCGCGGGGCTGAGGAAGGGAGGGTGCGCGGTCGTCAATACGACGAAGGGCCCCGAGTCAGTGACCTCCCGGACGGACGTCACCGTCGTAGCGATCGACTTGACGGGGCAGGCCCTCAAGCATCTTGGAAAACCGATCCTGAGCGCAGGCATAGCCGCCGCGGTCGCCAGGATATCCGAGATAGATGAGGAGTCGTTCCTCACCGGGGTGGCCGACGAGCTCAGGGAAGTGGGCCTTTCTGAAGACATGGTCAAGCGGAACATCGAGTTCGCCATGGCGATCTACGGCGAGCTCTCCCCGCTCAACCTCCAGACTGAGGAGCTCCCTGCGAAGGAAGAGCTTGTCCCCTTGGCGGTGATCGTCTCCGGCCACGGGACGGAGGAGGTCACCCGGACAGGGAACTCAATGGTCCGCCACACTGGCAACTGGAGGACTTTCAGGCCCGCCATCGACTACAACAAGTGCACCGACTGTATGATTTGCTACGCCTACTGCCCCGAATCGGCCATGTCCGTTGGGCAGGACGGGAGGGTGAAGATCGACTACGACAACTGTAAGGGGTGCATGATCTGTCAGACGGAGTGCCCGCTCAGGGCGATCGGCCAGACGAGGGAGGGGGCGGTCTGATGATAGGCAAGCTCCTCACGGGGAACGCGGCTGCGTCATCTGCCGCGAGGCTGGCGAGGGTCGACTACGTCCCGGCCTACCCCATCACTCCCCAGACCGAGATAATAGAGACGCTCGCCGACTGGGTGAGAAAAGGGACCATGGACACGAAGTTCGTCCAGTTGGAGTCGGAGCATTCGATGATGACGGCGGCCGGTGCGGCTTCATTGACCGGCGCCCGGGTCTTCACCGCAACCTCCAGCCAGGGGCTCCTCTACGCCATGGAGATGCTCTACAACATAGCGGGGTGGCGCGCGCCGATGGTGCTCGTGAACGTGTCCAGGGCTCTGGCAGCCCCCATTGTCCTGGAGCCGGACCACAACGACGTTCTCGCGGCCCGGGACAGCGGCTTCCTGCAGTTCCATTCGGAGACCTGCCAGGAGGTGGCTGACCTGGTCCTGCTGGCCTACCGGGTGGCGGAGGACAGGAGGGTGATGCTCCCCGCCATCGTCAACCTAGACGGGTTCTATCTCTCTTTCACGAGGGAGCGGGTCCTGCTCCCAGAGCAGGCGGGGGTCGACGCGTTCCTCCCACCGTACGAACAGCCTCACCCTCTGCGGGCGACCAAGCCTGTGGCCCACGGATCGGCGGTCATGGAGGGGTACGTCTACTCGTACTTCAGATACAACATGCACGCGGCAGCCCTCCGGGCCCGCAGGGTGTTCAGCGAGGCGGCCAAGGATTACGAGCGGCTGTTCGGGAGGTCCTACGGCCCAGTGGAGGGGTACATGCTCGACGACGCCGAATACGTCCTTGTGATGTCGAACTCGTTCACCTCGATAGGGAGGCAGGCGGTCAAGCGGATGCGGGAGAGGGGGGTGGCAGCAGGGTTGCTCAAGCTCAGGATGGTGAGGCCGTTCCCATCCGAGGAGATCGCCGCGCTCCTCCGCGGGAGGAAGGTCGCCGCCGTCTTCGACCAGAACCTGGCCCCGGGGGCCGGAGGGATCTTCTACCCCGAGGTCGCGGCGTCGCTATATCACGACAGAGGGAGGCCGAGCGCCATCCTGCCGGTGGTGGGAGGCCTGGGCGGCAAGCAGCTCACCCCCAAGGAGATGACTTCCATCTTCGAGGAGATGCTCGCCATCGGGAGGGGAGAGCGGTCTCCGGCCCCGATGTACCTGATGAGGGACGACGAACTGGCGAAGGTCAGGAGGGCGGTGACGGTGGCCACGGGGGAAAGCTGATGGCTTCAGTAACGCGCTTCAAGACCCTGAAGGACATGCCCGTGGAGGACTACCTCACCCCGGGGAACACAATGTGCGCCGGGTGCGGCGGCATACTCGCCGTGAGGATATTCCACAAAGCGCTGGGGCCGAACGTCGTCTGGGTCAACGCCGCAGGGTGCATGACGATCACCATGTCGTACCCGCTCGCCCCCCTGAAGTCCAACTGGCTTTACACTGCCTTCGCAAGCGCCCCAGCCGGCGCCCAGGGGGTACGGGACGCCCTTGACGTACTGATCAAGAAGGGGAAGCTCCCTCCTTCCGAGGACCTGAAGGTGGTCGTCGTGACAGGAGACGGGGCCGCCTACGACATCGGGTACCAGTCCACGGGCGGGGCCATCGACCGCAACCTAGACTTCTACTACCTGTGCTATGACAACGAGGCGTACGGCAACACCGGGTTCCAGATGTCCACCTCGACCCCCTACGGGTCGTCCACCAAGACCACCCCCGCAACTGAAGCGTTCCCGGTGGGGAACACCCGTAACAAGAAGGACCTCTTCGAAGCGTGGCGGGTGGAGAAGGCGCCCTATGTCGCCACCCTTTCGAACTCTCACGGGCTTGACTTCCTCAGGAAGGTGGAGAAAGGGAGCGCCATAGCAGGGCCGAAGATGTTCATCGCGCTCGCGGCATGCCCGACCGGGTGGGGGTTCGACCCCAAAGACGCCGTCGAGCTGGAGAAGCTAGCGGTCCAGACGGGAGTGTGGCCCCTCAAGGAGTCCGTCCACGGGGTCGTGAAGCACACCTTGGTCCCGAAGTCGCTCACCCCGGTCGGAGAGTACCTGAAGACTCAGGACAGGTTCGAGCACCTCTTCGCCCCGAACGTCAACGCCGAAGCCGTCGCCACCATCCAGCGGTCCGTCAACGCCTACTGGAAGGAAGCGGGCGCACGCGAGGGGTTCGAGGTAAAGGTCCCCGAGGTCTCCGCCTAGCCGCCCCTACCGTCCGTCTTTGGCCTGGTCCGTGAGGAACTCCTTCGACGCGTCCACGGACTGCCCGACCACCGTCTCCCACCCCCGGCGGTCTACCTTGGACTTCGCAGCCAGCCTGCGCAGCACGTCATAGAGGTCGTCGAGCGTAGCCGCCGCGACCCCCGCTTTGTCCACGGTGGAGACGAAGTCGGCGTTCGTGATGTCCACCTTGTACCCGTTCTTAATCAGGAAGACGAGCCCGGCCACCAGTGCGGTGCGCTTGTTCCCGGCCCTGAAATACTGGCCGCTGGCAATCCTGTATACGAGCAGCGCCGCCTTTTCCGTGACGGCCTCCTGGGGATCCTGGTTGTCCGCTCGCTGCTCTATCTCCTTGACGATCCCAGACAGCTTCTCTCCGTCCGCCGGGGAGTACCCGTGCGGCTCGCCCGTTAGGGCTACCACCCTCCTGTTAATCCCGACCAGCGTATCGAAGTCAAGATGGTGGACGGTGCGCCCCGCCATGGGCCGATGTGGATTCGACCTTGATTTAACCGATTGAAATCCAGCTCGGGTCATGGACGGGGGAGCCATATCTCGACGACGGTCCCCTTGGCGTGGTCGTCGGGGACCCTGTTTTTCAATACCACCCTCCCGCCGTACCTGTCGTTGACGAGGGCGTAGACTATGGAGAGGCCAAGGCCGCTCCCCTTCGCCGTCTCGAGGTACCGCCTGAAGGCCCCGGCCTTCAGCCCGTCTGGGATCCCCCTCCCCCGGTCGGAGACGGACACATTCCAGCAGGGCCGAGGCGGCATCCCGGGGCGGCCCGGTAGTTCCCCAGATTCCTGATGCAGGTCGACCTGCACCGTCCTTCCCTTCGTGTACTTCACGGCGTTGGAGATGACGTTGACGAACACCTCGTCCAGGAGCTCGTCCGCCAGGACATCCCCTGACAGCTTCCCGCCCACCTTAAGCTTCGCGCCCGGGTTCACCTTCCTCACGAGCAGGGTCGACCTTTCAACCGATCCCCTGAGATTCACCGGGCGGAGGTCGACGTCCTTCGCTCCCAGTATGCTCCCCAGCTTCTTAGCGCGTTCAATGAGCCGGGTGGAGCCGTCGACCGCCCTGATGATCGCAGACACCCTTTCTCCGTCTTCCTTCCTAATCAGGTCCTCGCCGAGGAGTTCGGCGTTGAGCCTTGCCACCTGGTTGAAGTTCCTGATGTCGTGGGTCAGTATGTCCTGCATGAGCTCTGCCCGCTTCCGGCTCGCCTCCTCCCTCTCCCTGGCCAGCCTCTCGGACTCGCTCAGCTCCGTCTCTTTCCAGATCCTGTCGAAGAGGCGGACGTTCTGCCGCACCCTGGGTTTCCTGGTGACGACCAGCGCAGACCCGAACCCCTTCTCGAAGACCTCCTGGGCGGGGTCTCGCTCGTCGATGGTCAACGAAGCCGAGCCGTCGACGACCAGGACCGTGACGGTCTCCTTGCCCTCGGCCTGGAGCACGGGCCTGAAGGCGATGGGGTGCCCAAGAGCCCGATTCCGTCCTCGGAGCCGTTCGAGGACCCCCGAGTCGACGGGGATGAGGAGCCTCACCTTGACCCCCTGTGCCGCCCGGCGCTCGAGCCCTTCGATGATCCCGAGGGCATCGTCCCTCCGGAAAGCCTCGGGGGTTGGGAAGATCAGGAGGACCTCCTTCTTCGCCCCATCCACCAGCGAGAGGTAGAGCTCCCTGGTCTTCTGAGGGTCGCGGATGATGTCCAACTCCGGGAGGTCTGTGCCCGACTCGAGCGAGTCACCCCTCTCCTCGAGCGGTTCCCCCCTCTCCCAGAGGGCGTCGAAGATCGACTGGTGTTCCGCCACGAGCGATGCGGCCTTGCTGTAGACGATCGGCAGGGAAGCCCTGAACTCCCCCACCGTCAGGGATGACATGTATTCCCCGTCTGTTACCGCCCAGGAGTTTCCCGTCAGCCCGGCGAGGTGGCGGACCTGGAGG
>CAYZDN010000048.1:0-13516 GCA_964477505.1 uncultured Nitrosopumilales archaeon | reverse complement strand
GCCTGGGCCTGACCGACTCTATCCTCACCCTCGCCACCCGCGTCCCTTCGCTGGAGTATGAGGCTCCGACCGCGTGCAGATCGAAGACCACCCCGAGCGCCTTCGCCAGGGCCCTGCACATTTCTCCGAGGTCTTTGCTCTCGATTCCAAGGAGCCTGGCGGCAGCGACCCCTTCCTGCTCGTTCATGCTGACCCAGTCGACCAGGTGTTCTTCGGCCAGGGCGCGGAGCAGCTCGTCGGATTCTCTGCCCCTGTCCCTGAAGTCTGCAGGGTCGAAGAAGACTGGTTTCCGGGGTCCCAGTCGCTTCCTCAAGGCGCGGAGGAGCGCCGTCCCTCTCTTGTTCACCGCCCAGTTCACCGAGCAGACGACCCTCGAGTCCCGGAGTCTGCGCCAGTCCTCGCTGTCGAGCAACGACGGGCCGAAGTCGGACGCCCCCTTCCCGTCTCCGAGCATCACGTTCACGTCCCCCTCTATTGCGACCGTCAGCGCGGCGGGGCGAGGCTTGACCCTCACCTCGGTGTCGAGGCCTTCGAAGGTCTGCCTGAGGACCCCCTGATGAATCCTGTCGCTGTGCGTGATCAACAGGACCCGGAGCCCCAGCCTTGCAAGAGCGTGGGCGAGGTTCACTGCGTTCCCACCCCTCACGTCCTCCTGGCGGGCGCCGTGAATCCCGCCTCCTCCTTCGGACGCCTTCTCTCTGACGGAGCCGGCGAATCCTTCGATGGATTCCGCGTAGAGGAGCCTGTCGATGTAGAAGTCGTGCATCACGGCGACGTCGAACTTGCGTGGCATCCTACTTCAGGATCTTTATGCTGCGGACGACCTTGAGCCCGTTTAGCTCTTCCATTGCCTGGCCGGTCAGCTGTCCCTCCACAACGAGGGTCATCTTGGCGTCGGGGACCATCTCAGGGTCTTCGGCCACCGCCTGCCTGACCACCATCCCATGACGGGCGAGAATCTCCGCCACCCCGGCCATCACCCCCGGGGACTTCGGGTCCGCCTCGATCACTATCGCGGTGTATCCCAGATGCGACACGACGTCGACCAGGCTGGTCCCAAGGGGCTTTGTCTTCGAGAAGAGCGAGTATAGGTACCTGTTCCGTCGGATCTGCTGGGCCGTGCTCTTGACCACCCGCCTGTCGACGTCGAGGGCGTTGGCGATGGCTGTGTAGTCCACTTCGACGTTGTCGACGTAGATCTTCTCATCATCCGAGACCCGCATCCCGCATTCGATCATCTTCCTGACTATCTCAGGCCTTACGGCCTGCCTTTCGAATTGCTTCCGGATGCTCGGCCACATGACGCTAACGCCCTTCCATGCTGCTTTTTGTGCATTTCAGCCGATTCCTGTCCTTTTCTCGTTCGCATTTCATGTACAGAAACAGTCAGGATTTGCTTTATCCCCCAGAAGACGGCCTTATCCCATGAGCAGAACAGAGCTCAAAGCCGTCCTTTCACAGGACCAGCTGCCTAGAAACTACTACAACATCCAGCACGACCTTCCAGAGGCGCTGCCTCCTCCGCTCGACCCCAAGACCCTGAAGCCGATGTCTCCGGAGCCCCTTCTCCGCCTCTTCGCGAAGGAGTGCGTCATGCAGGAGGTCTCCACCCAGGAGTTCATCCCCATCCCGGAAGAGGTCCGGGAGGCGTACCTCCGCCTAGGGAGGCCCACCCCTCTCTACCGGGCCACCCGGCTCGAGGCGAAGCTCAACACCCCTGCCAAAATCTACTTCAAACGCGAGGACCTGAATCCCGCCGGGAGCCACAAGCCCAACACCGCCATCGCCCAGGCCTACTACCACAAGAAAGAGGGGACCGAGCGTCTGACGACCGAGACCGGGGCCGGCCAGTGGGGGAGCGCCCTCGCCCTGGCCACCGCCCTCTTCGACATAGACCTGACCGTCTACATGACCAGGAGCAGCTACGAACAGAAGCCGTACCGGCGCACCCTGATGGAGGTGTACGGAGCGGAGGTCTTCTCCTCTCCCAGCCCGAGGACGAGCGCGGGGAAGAAGTTCCTATCCCAGGACCCCAACCACCCCGGGAGCCTTGGCATCGCCATAAGCGAGGCGGTCGAGGACTGCGTCACCCACGACAACACGAAATACTCGCTAGGGAGCGTCTTGAACCACGTCCTCACCCACCAGTCGGTCATAGGCCAGGAGGCGAAGCTCCAGATGGAGGAGTTCGGGGATGACCCGGACTTCATCGTCGGCTGCATCGGCGGAGGGAGCAACTACGCGGGGCTGTCCTACCCATTCATGCGGGACAAGCTCCGGGGCAAGAGCAGGGCCGACTTCGTCGCCGCCGAACCGAAGGCCGTCCCTTCGACCACCCGAGGGGAATACAGGTATGACTATGGCGACACCGCCGAGATGACCCCCCTGGTCAAGATGCACACCCTCGGCCACACCTATCAGTGCCCTCCAATCCACGCCGGGGGCCTCCGTTATCACGGAAAGGCACCGTCGATGTGCATGCTGATCGACAAGGGGTTCATGCGCAGCGTAGCCTACTCCCAGAACGAGGTCATGGAGGCGGGGATCCTGCTGGCCCAGACCGAAGGGATCGTGGCAGCCCCCGAGACCAACCACGCCGTCAAGGCGGCCATCGACATCGCCCTCGAATGCAAGCGCAAGAACGAGCCCAAGACGATACTCTTCGGACTGAGCGGCCACGGGCTGCTCGACCTGAAGGCCTACGAAGACAAGCTAGCGGGGAGGCTCACAGACTACGAACCCGACGCCGCCGCGCTGCGCAAGGCACTCGAAGCGGTGCCAGTGGTCCCGCAGTAGCGAGCGACAGGGCTGCGCCAGGCGCAGCCTTCTCTTTTCTTTCTAAGGTCAGGGGATGCCGATCGGATACCCTTTCTTCGGGACCTTGACCCTCCCGCCCTGCCTTCCCTTGAACTTCCTGAAGAAAGACGGGTGCTCGGTGTGGATCGGGACGACCTCCCTCGCACCTATCCCCTGGACAAGCTCCGCGACCTCCTCCATGGGCGCGTGCCCCGACGCGTGCAACTGGGCGTATCTGAAACCGACGTGGCGTATCCAGTTCCTGATGGTCTCCTCGTCCCGCTCGCCTTCTTCGTTGTACGCTTCGGTCGCCGCATGTATGTACGTCCCGCCCCTCTCCGGTTTGATGTCGATCAGCTCGGGGAAGTTCCAGGCTTCCAGGTGGAGGAACACCCCTTTTTGGTTCCGATGGACTTCCGGCGCTGCGACCCCGATGCCGAGGAACCTCCTCTCCCAGGAGAAGTAGTCTCGGTCGTCCAGTTTCCCAGACTTCTTCCTGCGCACGTAGACGTCCACGTCCTTGCCGACCGCCGGGACGCTCAGCCTCCGGTCTCCCCTCAGCTTCTCGAGGAGGATCGCCATCTTCATCGAGACCACCAGCCTGCGACCGGTCGCCTGGGAAGCGGCGTGGAAGGTGTTGATCCTGTCGACGTCGTTCCCCCTGAAGGTGGAAAATACGAGCCGGTCGGTCCCCTCGACCATCCTGCGCGCTTCCTCAAGGACCTGCCCTTCGCTCATGTTCGGTTTGGGGCCTCCCTGTCCCACCCGAGTCCCCTCCGTGAGGAGGAGAGCAGGCTTCTCACGCCTCGCAGCTTCGATGAATTCCTTTGTCATGGACCCGGCCGGCCCGTGAAAACGGAAGTCCCCAGTGTAAGCCAGGGTCCCCTCGCTTGTGTGGATGACGAAGCCGTAAGACCCGGGAATGGAGTGGTCGACATGGACAGGGACGAACTCCATGGGGCCGATCCTAAACCTCTCGCCTGTCCTGAACTTCCTCCGTACGTGGCCCTCCAGAGGGGATGAGGAGGACTCTGCGTAGGCGTCGTCGATCAGAGCGGTCGTCTCCCCGCAGCAAACGGGGATCTTCGGGTCCAAGTAACCGATTCTCCCGGTGTGGTCCCAGTGGTAGTGGCTGAGCACCACCGCTTCAACTTCGGGTTCGGCGTACTTCAGCGGAGTGTTCTGGAGGGCCCTCTCTGAATAGAGCCCCTGTATCTGCGGCAGGAGGCCGAACTCGAATAGGTCTCCCGCTCCGTTCACCCCCCTGGGGGAAATAGTGGAATCGAAAAACTCCGACCCGTCTGAGAACCCGGCTCCGAAGTCCAAGAGGACCTTGACCCCTCCGTCTTCCAGGAGGAACTTGTTTCCTCCTATCTCGCCTACGCCACCGTAGCAGGTGAGCCTGGGAGCCACGGCGCGACGCGGCTGGAAAACTACTTAACGGTTGCAAGGGGGCGAGCGGTTCGTCCATGCCGTCGCTCGAGATGGGATTCCTCGGGATCCGGAAGTACCTGCACGGGCTCGGCCTTCCGCCGGGATACATCATCATGCTCGGCGCCGTGGCCGTCGTTGTCTTGTTCGTCGCCGTTCTCTTCTGGCAGAGAGGAAGAAACAGGGGCCACCGCTAGCCATGGTACGTCCCCGCTGCCGAACCCCCGACAAGGGATAAATACGAACCTGGGACCGTGAGTCAGAGTTGCTCCCTCACGTCCCCGTCTTGCAAGCGGAGGGGTCGGATACCTTCATGGCCATCGCGATTCTGGTCGTAGCCATTGGATTGGTCGGCCTCGCGATACTGATACTGTTCTCCAAGAAGAAGATCTAGTCCCCATGGCAGCCGCGGCCATCTTCGATCTAGATGGCACCCTCGTGTCTTTCGAGCTCGACATCCGAGAGTGGAGGAGGATTATGCTCGGACTAATGAAGGGGAGGGGGTTCGACACAGAAGGGCTCTCGCTGACCACTCCAACCCAGGAGATACTCGACGCGGCGAAGGGCCAGGCTCAGCGAGGTAGCTCACTGAGCTACAACGGGTTCCAACGTGAGGCGTTCGCCGCCCTCGACTCGCTTGAAATCGCGGGGGCCGCCTCTGCGACCATGTTCCCCGATTCTGCCGAAGTGCTCCGGCGGCTGAAGTCCGCCGGGATCCGGCTCGGCATGCTGACCAACAGCGGCAGGGCTGCAGCCTCATTGACTCTGGACAGATGGGACCTGTCCAAGTATTTCGAATTCGTTCTTACCAGGGACGACACGGAATCGATGAAGCCAAGGCCTGAAGGGCTCTCCAAAGCGATTTCGCTCCTTGGCGTCAGGGCGGACCAAACGTACTACATCGGGGACAGCAGATATGACATCATGGCGGCGAAGCTGGCAGGAGCGAAGTCGGTGGCGGTCGCAACCGGGACCTATACGGCAGAGCACCTGAAAGAAGAGGGAGCGGATGTCGTCATAGGGAAGCTTACTGAACTCCTGACCTTCTTCGGGGTCTAGCCAATTAATGGGGAGGACGAGGGCCGGCGCGTTGGAACTCTCGCAGGCGGAGCGGCAAGTCCTGCGGTCGGTCTGCGACACCCTGTTCCCGGCGGTCTCGGATGGCTCTGAGTTCTATCGGCGGAAGGGTTCCGACCTAGGCGTCGACAAGCTGCTGGCGGACGCCGTTGAGAGCACGCTTCAGCCGGCGAGCGCAAGGGACTTTCGCAGGGTGCTATCGGTATTGGAGAGCCCACTCTACAACCTGGTTCTGTCGGGGCGCCCGGCGAAGTTCTCCGGGCTCGACCAGGGTGCTAGGGAGAAGTACCTCCAGGATTGGCGAGACAGTCCGATCGCCCTCAAACGGACCGCCTTCCAGGCACTGAAGCGCCTCACCCTGTTTCTGGCGTACGCGTCAATGGGACCCGACGGCACCAACCCGAACTGGACGGAGATTGGGTATCCCGGGGCGCATAGCGCCACGCCCGTCCCCACACCGCAGGAGCTCCGGCTCAGCCCGCTGAGTTTCGCTTCGGACGCCAAGCTGGAGTGCGACGTTGTCGTCGTCGGATCTGGAGCAGGCGGGAGCGTCATCGCGGAAGAGCTGGCGAAGTCAGGCTTCGGCGTCATTGTCTTGGAGCAGGGACCCTACGAGACATCCGAGACGTTCAAGCAGAACGAGATGAGGATGATGCAGAAGCTGTTCCAGCAGAGCGGGGCGGCCGCCACCAAAGACCTCTCCTTCGTCCTCCTCGCCGGCCGAGGGGCCGGTGGCGGCACGATGGTGAACTGGAATACATGCCTGAGGCCTCCGGCCAGGATACTGAGCGAATGGGCGCGAGAGTTCGGGATTGAAGGGGTCACTGGCCAGCTGTTTGCGTCGTACGTGGATGAAGTCTGGAAGACAATGGGGGTGAACGCGGAGGAGAGCCAGAGGAACGGGAACAACAGCGTGCTCTGGGAGGGGAGCCGGGCCCTGGGGTACGACGAGGGGACCGACTATCACCTGATTGAAAGGAACGCCATCGGGTGCGACCAGAGGTGCGACTATTGCACCTACGGATGCATCTACGCCGCCAAGCAGTCCACGGCCATGAACTACCTACCAACGGCCCAGAAGAAGGGCGCCAGGTTCGTCTTCGACGCCAGGGTGGAAAGCGTGACCATCGAAGGCGGGGAGGCGAAGGGGGTGGTGGCTACCTGCCGCTCCGGGGAGAAGGATGTCCGCCTGGACGTGAAGTCAAGGGTGGTCGTCGCCGCGGCGGGCGGGATCGAAACCCCTGCACTCCTGCTCCGGTCCGGGGTGAGGGACAAGAACGTCGGAAAATATCTTCGGCTCGACCCTACCGTGGCCGTGGGGGGGATCTTCGACAGACCCATCGAGCCCTGGAAGGGACCGCCGCAGACCGTAGCGGTCTGGAAGTTCATCGACATGGACGGGACCTACCACGGGTTCTGGGTCGAGGCCGCCCCCGCCCATCCCGGGTTGTTCGCGCTTTCGATCCCATGGGTGAGCGGGAGGCAACACAAGGACTTCATGAAGCGATACTACGCCCGATCTTCGGCGTCCATCGTCTTGGCCCGTGAACGGAGCTCGGGCGCTGTGTCCATAGACAAGGATGGCTATGCAAGGGTGTCATACGACCTTGAACGCCGCGACAGGGAGACGCTGATCCGCGGGATGGAGGAGACAGCCCGGATACTCGTGGCCGCGGGGGCGGTGGGGGTTTGGACCACGCACAACTCACAGGTGTTCGGCGGGGATGGGGCGACCCCGATGAAGCCCGGGGATCTCGACTCGTTCTCCGCTTCGCTTCGGAGGCAGGGGGTCGAATACAACAGGATGATGCTCTACAGCGCCCACCTGATGGGGTCCTGCAGGATGAGCGCCGACCCGACCCTCGGCCCGACGTCCCCCTCCGGGGAGCTGCACACCGTCAAGGGCCTCTTCATCGGAGACGCCTGCGTCTTCCCCACTACTCCGGGGGTGAACCCGATGATCTCGATAATGGCCATGGCGCGAATGACCTCGGAATCCATAAAGGCCGCCCTGGCCGGCCCCTGACGGTCCTTTCGATGTCCCCAGAACAAGCCAGACCGCCGTATTATATCGTCGGCCTCCCGGAGGAGCCCATCGAGGCCGCCGAAGCCAGGGCCAAGTTCGAAAGGCTCTCGGCCGAGCTCTGCAAGGTCTACCCTTCCATCGAGGAGATTAGGGCGGTGGTGAAATCGAAGAAACCGGGAAGGGAGCACGCGAGGTACGAAGTTTCGGTCGAGGTCTACACACCGCGGGACAGGCACGCCTTCGAGGAGACAGGTTACAATCTCGCAGCAGTCTTCGACTCGATGGGGCCCAAGATGAAGCGGCTTCTGTCGTCCAGGCGGTCGAGAGTCACCTCGACCCACGGCGAAAGCCCCAGGAAAATGAACCCCTAGGGCCTCGACGCCAGGATACTCCTATTCTCTTCCTTCAGCTGTTCTATCTCCGCCCTCAGCTTCGCCATGGCCTCAGACGACTCTGCAGAAGAAGCGAAGTCGTAGTAGAGTCCCAGGGCCTTCCGCCTGACGTGGAGTTGCTGGTCCGACTTCGATGCCTCCCTGAGGGCATCCACGAACCTCCTGTCCTGGACCGTCCTCAGGAGGAAGTCGACGAGCCAGAGTCTGACCCTGAACTCTTTATCGTGGAGCAGGATGTCCTTGAGGATAGGGAATTCGTCATCGAGGACGGTGCCTCTCTCTTTGATCGCCTTGAGCGCTCCTATGCGGATTCTAGTGGGGTTGCCGTAGCGGAGAGACTCTTTCACGATATCCTTCACCTCTTCGTCCTTCAGCTTCCCCATGGCCGCCAGGCACGCCTCCCCCAAGGTCTCGTTTGCCGTGTGGACCTTCAACTCCTCCTTGAGGTGCTGCAACGCCCCCTCGGGCCATGCCTTCGCGAGGCTCAGGGCGGCCTCGCACCTGACGTAGGGGCTTTCGTCCTCCTCCAACATCTCGACTAACTTCTTCCAGGCACGTTCATCTTTGAAATACCCGAGCCCTTCGGCCATCCCCCTCCTGGCCCTCCTGTCCTTCGGCGCCCCCACGCCGAGCAGGGCCGCGAGCGCCCTCTCGTTCCCTATCTCGCCGAGCGCCTTGAAGGCAGAAGCCCTCACGGTCCAGTGCTGCCCCTTCGCCGCTGCCTCCGCCAGCCCCCCTATGGCTGAAGGGTCCTTGAGCTTCCCAAGCTCCTTCGCCGCCCGGGCCCTGCTGTACGCGTCCTGGCTGTCCTTCAGTTGACTGAGGTAGAGGCCGACGGTCTTGTCGAACTTCAACCTCTTCAGGAGCCACCTCCTCGGGTCGAACTCCACGATCGATGGCTTAGAGGAGAGGCGAAAGGTCAGCGTCTGGTCCGCGGAGTCGAGGAGGACCCTGTGGCTGAACCTCTCACCCCCGACGTAGAAGACGACCTCGCAAGGGAGCTTGAATATCGGGGTCCCGTCATCCGTCCTTTGCACCTGCCTGACCCTTAGGGACGCCATCCTCTCGCCGTCGTCCCAACTGTATGTCACTTCGAACTCGGGGTGGCCTGGCCTGTAGAACGCCTGCTCGAAGAACTCCACGAGCTGAAGCCCGCTTGCCTTCTCCATCGCCTTCCTCAGGTCGTCAGTCTCAGCCGTCGAAAGGGCGTGCGCCTTCAGGAACACGGAGATTCCTCTGAAGAATGCTTCGTCCCCCATCACGAACCTCAATTCGTGCAGCAGGGACGCGGCCTTGGGGTATAGGTGGCTGTCAAATAGGTCGTCGGGCCAGACATAGTCCCTCTCGACCATCGCCCGCCTGTATTCCCCCTCGTCCTCGTCGAAGTAGTCTTCCGTCCTGGCGTCGAGATGCCAGAGCGCCTCATCGATTCCACGAGTCTTCTCTAGGTAAAGCTCCTGGAAGTAGGAGGCGAACCCTTCGTTGAGCCAGACGTGGGCCCAGTCGGCGCATGTGACGTAGTCCCCGAACCACTGATGCGACAGCTCGTGGGCCACGAGGTCCACCGGCCTTTGGAGGCGGAGGGAGTAGCTAGTCGAGAAGTCCTCTTCCGATGCGGCGTCCGGGTAATAGTGAGTCGCCAGGGTGGTTGCGTTGAGGTTCTCCTCTCCGCCCGCAACGAAGTCTTCAACCGTGGTTTGGTCGTACTTCGCGTACGGGTATTTGACCCCGGTCAGGTCCTCGAAGACCTCCATTATCTTGGGGGTCTCTCCGAAATAACGCAGCACGTCGTCCTTCTTCCTCTCCGGATAGTTGTAGTTCAGCTTCACCCCGCGAGCCTCCTGCGTCACCACCCCGAACTTCCCCACGATGAAAGAAGTGAGATAGCAGGAATGCGGCGTGTCTTCTCGCCAGTGGAACGTCGCCATATCTCCTTCTACCTTCGACGACAACAGCTTCCCGTTCGAGATGACCCTGAACTCCTTCGGCACGGTGAGCATCATCTCGCTGCTGGACTTGTCCGCCGGATGGTCGTGGCATGGGAACCAATACCGAGACTCCTCGGCTTCCGTGTGGGTCCAGGCCTGGACCTCCTTCTCAGGGTGCTCCGCATCGGGGCCTGTGAAGTACACTCCCATCTTGGGGGACGCGCTGTATTCGACTCGTATCGACCGACGGCCGTCCTTGGGGGGAAGTGACACACGGAGGGTTGTCCTATCATACTCGAAGTCTACAGGAGCCCCGTCGACGAGCACCTTCGTTATTTCGAGGGTACAGGCGTCAAGGCGCGCTACTTTCAGATCCTTTCTGATGGGCTCTATCTCCAGGGTGCACGACCCTGAGATCGTCTTCTTCTGAAAGTCCACCGCGAGCTCGAACTTCGTGTGGGCCGTGTGGAAATCCAGTGGAGGCGGATAATGGGGCTTGGATTCCGGGAGGTGGAACGACTTGTGCGTAACTCCAGCCAAGGTACGAGCGGTCTCTCACGCATTTCAAAAGACTTTCGAGACCCGAATAGTTTGAAATACCATATCTGTCGCGGCCGATTCGATGAGCGCACTTCCGAGGGCGATTCAGGGGACCATTCTCGCTTCGACGGTCTTTGGCGTCGCCTTCCTCTACGAGGTATACCCAGTCTTACCTTCGTTCGTCTTTGACTCGGTCCTTTTCGGGTGGATGCTCTTTGTCGTCGACAGCGCGCTGACTTTCGTGCGTCCCAAGATCTCCTTCTATGTAGGGATGGTTCTTGCCATTATTGCCCTCGTCGTGACCCTATCGTCCCCGGCACACTGGGCGCTGATCACAAACGGGGACATCCCCGCCACGCTCACGTTGCTCACGGGTTGGACGCTGGAGGTCCTGTTGATAGTCCTCGTCGGGTTCTTTATCCTGGGCGGACGGAAGGAAGACGCCTGGGACTGGCCTGGAAAATCAGCAGACTAGATGTAGCCCCAGCTGATAAGCAGGTCGCTGTCGTGGGTCCAGCGCTGGCCTATGTCGCTGCGGTAGAACATGTTTGGGATCATGACGTTCCGGACGTTCTGGTAGGCCTTATCGATGGCGTCGGTCATCGTCGCCCCCGATCCCGTGACGACCAGCGCGTAACCTGAATTCCCGGCGATGTGCCAGTCCCCGTTTTCTTGTTTGACTTCTCCGATGTGGACCCCGTCAAGGGCCTGTCTCCTGAAAAGTAGGGTGGCGCCTTCTGAATATTTCTTGAATGCTTTCTCATCCTCGAAAGGGAAGGGGGGTATTGCGACAACGACCCCAACTTGATACCCCTTCTTCGTCTTAAGCTGAGCGTCGTTTCCACGCGCTATCTCAGATAGAAATGGCCCCCACTCGCTCGTAATCCCTTCCATTTGGATGCTTATCGTTGGATATCCAAACCTCGCGGTCCATTCCAGTGGCCAGATCCCCTTGCTGTTGACGATGCAGTTGATGTCCACATACCCAACATATTTGCTCGCCGCGAGCTTGTCTTTTGTTTTCAGCAGTGTCTTCTCGAAGACTGGGTTGTTCTTCGTCCAGTACATGGAAGTGTTTCCGCACCAATAGGGCTTCCCGTTTCTTCTGACGTACATCACATGATTCTTCACGGTAGCACAATACACCCTCCCATTGTAATCCAAGACTTCGATGTCCCTTCTATCGAGCCAGGAGTTGATTTTCTTAACTCTCTCAATCACCTCGTACCGTATCCGCGACGAATCTGCCCAATGATTGACAATCCATCGTCGGTCCTCTCGAGTTCTTGACTTGATGATACCGACATGCCCTATCTTCATGAGGAGTTCTTGGAGGTCGTCTGCAAGTTTCCTCGACGAGGTGTAAAAGATTCTGAATCCGTTGGCCATTTGTGTCGCGTCCCCCTTTGCAAACCATTCAAGGAAGATTCGGATTTGCCGCGCGCTGAGGCGCTTTATCTGTTCGGGGACGAACTTTACTGGGGCATACCCGAACTGTTCTAGATATTTACCTAATCTCTTGTCGTTAACGTAGTGCCGTGTACCATCATCTGTAAACTTAATCGGGAATTGCGAAAGCAGATTTCGTATTTCCTCTCTCTCCGGGCTTTTCTGAGCTATAGATACAGAGTAACTCCCGAAGCCATCGCCGCTTCTCCTACTCGAGCTTCCGTCAGAGAGCCACACACCGAAGAATTTCAACCACTCGTCCATCGGAATCTCGAGCGAGCCAGTCTCTTGCATTTGCCCTTGGCTCCGGCGCAAGTCTGTTACCGTCACTGAAGGGAGAACGAAGACGGGTTCCTCGGAGCCGACCCAATTTCCTGTTCTGGGAATCAGCGACTGGGATTGAAGATCCTTCGCCCGTACGAATCGAAACTGGTTCCTATGTCTCTTGAAATCTTGCTGAGTTTCGATGAACATGTTATGGTCGGGAGTGACCAAGATGTCGACGGCCCTGTTCTTGATTGAGATCATCTTCTTGTGATGTGTGAATGCCACGAGGATCTGAGGTTCTTCATACTCTACCTCGAACGTGTCGGGGTTCAGGGTACATAGCTCGTCAGATTTCGAGACTTCTCGGAAGTGTTTCCATCCGCCATTGGTAAGGACTTCGGTTTGTTCATCGTAGCACCCCATCTCGCCCGTACTGGGACCCAATTCGCCCGGAAAGAGCCTTTTATGTTCGAAATTGACACAGACAGGCATTATGAACTCTTTTCCGTTAAAGAAGGCTCCCACGGCTATTTCGACCCCCTCGGCGAATTTTTGCATCTGGAACTCTTTGATCTTCTTCGACCAGTTCGTTTTATAGTGCTCCAGAACCTGAAGGATGTCTTTCCCGTCGGCTTCTTGGCCAATGAAGAGAAGTTCCTTCTCGTTCTGTGCCTTCCCGCTCGGCTTCAGTACATATCTGTCAGGGTTCTTCTTTACGAACTCGATCGCTTCGTCAAACGAAGTGAAATTCCAGCTCGGGAGCACATCAACCCCGACGGCGTTCAGCTCGGACTGACCGAACTCTCTGTCCAGCTCCAGCTTGTCCGTGTATGGGCTCCCGCCCACGACGAACTTGCCTTCGCCGCGCAGCTGCTCGGCCTTGTTGCCGAAGCCGATGTCGTCGAAGATGATTACGTCCGCCCAATCTTTTAGCGTATCCCATTCGTCGACCTTCTCGAAGAACCCGACCCCCACGTCCTTTTCTCCAGCCCCGTGGCAGTACATCTTGACGTCGTGCCCTTCCTTCTTGAGCTGCCATGCAAGATCTGCCGACAGGCTTTCGTCGGTCACGAAAAGGAACTTCATCCGATATCAAATGCGATTGATGGTCGTTAATATCTGTTGCAAGATACCGGCCCACGGAGGAATTCAGAAGGAAATTCGCCGGTCCGATCAAGCCATCGGGGTCAACCGGTTCTGCCGCATCGCCACATAGACATACAATCCGATCATCAATGCGAGCAGGGCTCCCCCGACTAAGGTCACAGCGTAGAACACCGAAACCATCGGGCCTGTGGTCGTGAGGGAGTCGACGGGGAGAACCCGTCCGACAAAGCTAGGATAGACGAGCCCCTGCAACGAAAAAACGATCAAGCTGAGCACCGCGACGAAGACTGCCTTGTTGGTTACCAATCTGGCGGTCTTTGGTATGAAGTAGAGGAGATTCGCGATGACCGTAAGCGCGATGGGGATGAGCAGGAACGACATGACGAAATAAGAGGAGTACTGGTACAGTAGATGCGAATAAGCGTCAGCCGTGGTCATCCGTCGCGTCTGCCTGCCCGAGTTGGGATCCTACGAAGGCCATGAGCAACATGGATACCTTCACC
>CAYZDN010000047.1:0-2189 GCA_964477505.1 uncultured Nitrosopumilales archaeon | reverse complement strand
GCCTTGAGGACCTTCTCGATGCAACTGGCGTACTCCTTTGCGTTCTGGCCCCTCCAGGCCCAGACGTCGGTCCTGGTCGCAAGGTAAGCTGCGATGTCGTCCTGGGTGGAGAGCGGGTTGGCCCCCGCGAGGCCGATTTCCGCCCCGGCATTGAGTAGCGAATCGATGAGCACTGAGGTCTCCTTTGTGACATGGAGACACACCCCCAGCTTTATTCCCGCCAGGGGCCTGCTTTTCGCATACTTCTCGGCGAGCGTGGTGAGTGCTCCCATGTGGGCCTTGGCCCACAGGAAGTTCTTCTCGCCGTCTCCTGCGAGCCTCGGATCAGCGATCTTGGTCATGTCCGCGCCTGCTTGCTGCCAAGGGCATTAATGGCCGTTTCCAGTAGCTCCTTGACCTCGGCCCCAACCTTCTTCATCATCCCGACCACCTCTTCGTGGGTGACCTTCCTTTGCAGACCCGCGGCCCAGTTCGTTGCAATCGCCACTGAAGCGTACTCCATCCCGAGCTCGTCCGCCAAGACCACCTCCGGGACCCCGGTCATGCCGATCACGTCGCCCCCGAGCTTCCTGAACATGCTGATTTCCGCTGCTGTCTCGAACCTGGGCCCTTCGACGCAGACGTAGACCAGGCCCCCGTGAATCTTCATCCCCATCCTTGCAGCGGCTTTGACCACCGCCCGATTCAACCGTGGGCTGTATGGGTTCGTCATGTCGGTGTGGACCACCCGGTCGTCGAAGAATGTCTTGGGGCGCTGCCTGGTGAAGTCGATGAACTGTTCGATGAGGCCAGCGCTCCCCGGCGGGAACTTGGGGTTCATCGACCCCACGGCACTGGTGGCGATAACGCTCCTGATTCCGAGCTTGTGGATGCATGTCATGTTCGCCCTGTAATTCACCATGTGAGGGGGGACGTTGTGCTTCAGGCCGTGCCTTGGAAGCAGGAAGTATCTCCCGTCTCTCGAGGGATAAACGGCCGCGACACCATATTCGGTCTTGACGCTCTTCGGACTGGCGACCTCGAAGTGTTCTGCGACCCCAGTCCCGGCGATTACGCCGACCGGCCTGTCATTCATCCGGGTCATCGTACCTGGCCAGCGTGTGTACGTCACAGCCTGCCAGCTTCTCCCTCCCCTTCAGATAAGCGAGCTCGACCACGAACGCGAAGCCTACGACCTTCCCTCCCAGCTCTTCGACGAGTGTTCGAGCCGCTTGGCTCGTCCCACCTGTGGCCAGGAGGTCGTCCACTATGAGGACCCTCTCCCCCTTCTTGATTGCGTCGGAATGTATCTCGAGCCCCTGCTCCCCGTACTCCAGAGAGTAGTTCTTGCTCACCTTGACCGAAGGGAGCTTCCCCACTTTCCGGGCGGGGATGAACCCGATCCTCAACCTGTCTGCCAGCGGAGCTCCTACGATGAAACCTCGCGCCTCGATCCCTACGACCTTGTCCAGCTTCTTCCCTCTGTAATGGGCCGTGAGCGCCGAAGTCGCCCGCCGCGCCAGCCTCCCGTCCTTCCAGAGGGTCGTCAAATCCTTGAACGGGACCCCCTTCTTCGGATAATCCCAGACCGTCCTTATCGACCGCTTGAGGTCGTTCTCGAGCGGTGCCATCACGCGCTGAACCTCGCGTGTTCGAGGGCCGAACCACACCCGCACCCCCTCTTCTCAGGGAGAGCCTTCACAACTTCGACGATCAGCCCTCTCAGTTTTTCCATGTTCGTAGCGAAGACCTTGACCACCTCCTCGTGGGAGACGGGTTTGACCTTAGGATTCCCCTCCAGCCCGGCGTCGTAATCTGTGGCCAGCGAGATGTTCAGGTAGCAGAGCTCCTGCTCCCTCGCTAGGACCACCTCAGGATACTGCGTCATGTTGATCACTTCCCACCCCTGCCCTGAGAAGAATCTGCTCTCCGCCTTGGTCGAGAACCGCGGTCCTTGAATCACCGCGACAGTCCCGCTCCTGTGGAACCTGAGCCCGAGCTTCGAGGCTGCCTCGATGGCGATCTTCCTCATCTCCGGGCAGTACGGGTCGGCGGCGCTGACATGTGTAGTCACCGGACCGTCGTAGAAGGTGTCCTTCCTCCCGCTTGTGAAGTTGACGAACTGGTCGCAGAAGACTATGTCCCCCGGCTCGATTTCAGGCTTCAGGCTCCCTACGGCGTTGGGCGCAATTATCCTCTCGACCCCAATC
>CAYZDN010000046.1:0-3908 GCA_964477505.1 uncultured Nitrosopumilales archaeon | reverse complement strand
GGGAGTAGAAGTTCCCCTCCTTGTCTTTGACCTCGTATTTCCACCCGCGTCTCTCGACCGCACGGACCAGGGCGTCGGTGGCCCTGGCCCACTCCTCGTCGGTCCCCATGGAGTCGTCAGGACGGGTAGAGATCTTCACCTTGAACCCGAGGCCGAACACCTTGTAGACCCGCTCCATCATGTCGAGGAGCTTGGCCAGCTCTTCGTCGGCCTGCTCTTCCGTGGCGATGATGTGGGCGTCGTCCTGGGAGAGCGACTTCACCCTGAACAGGCCGCTCGCCACTCCGCTGAGCTCGTTCCTGTACAGAGGGTCGAAGGTCGCGTACCTTACCGGGAGCTCCCGAAAACTCCATTTTCTTGTCTTGTAAATCAGGAAATGGGACGGGCAGTTCATCGGCTTCATCCCCATCTCCTCTTCCCCAAGGGCCGTCAGGAACATGTTGTCCTTGTAGTGGGCCGAGTGGCCGCTCACCTGCCAGAGGGCGGTGTTGGCCAGGCTCGGGGTGGTCACCTCGGAATACCCGCCTCGGGCGAGCTCTGACCTCATGAAGTCGACGAGGATGTTCCTGAGCTTCAGCCCCTTCTCGTGGAGATACACCATGCCGGGGGACACCTCCTGGAAGCTGAACAGGTCGAGCCTCTCCCCGATCATCCTGTGGTCCCCATCGGGGAGGTTGGCGTAGTCGCTCCGTTTGAGCCTCGCCATCGCCTCGGCGTCGGAGAGCTCGCGCTTCTGTCTGGGCAATGGTGGCGCCGGGGGGGCTCCGCGGGAGTAGCTCCTGGACATCTCGGCCAGCGGGTGCCCCTTCACTTTGATCTGCAGCGCCTTGGTCCAACCGAACGGGGCCCTGCGGACGTCGAGCCCGGCTTCCTTCGCATCCTTCTCCATCTCCAAGAGGAGTGAAAGCGCTTCCGATGGTGACGCCAGGTTCTGGCTCAGATGCGCGAACGGATAGATGAGGACCCTCTTCGTCCCCAGCTTTCCAAGGAAATCTTTCGACTCGGAGACCGCCTTCTTGGCTAGGCCGCCGTCGTCTCCCTTCTCGAACGCCGTGAACAGGACGACTATGTCGTCTTCTCTGACCGTCTTCGGCTCTATCGCCTCCGCGTCCCTGATCTCCTTCTTGACCGGGGTGTACTCTATGAAGTCGGCGTGCAACTGGAGGATCTTCATCCGGCCGCTACCATCTCGCCCGTTCCAGGTCTCTGGACTGCTTGGTCGCCTTCTTCCACGCCTTGTAGTGGTCCCTGCAGAGGTATACCCTCCGCCCCTCGCCCCCCACGCTCAGGCCGCTGCTCCCGACGTCGGCCCTGCTCAGGGAGCGCTCGGCCTGGTTCTTGCACCCGACGACGCCGCACCCGACTCCCTTGTCGACCTTCCCCAAAGTTACCGCGTCCGCCTCCTCAACTTGGTTATAAAAAAGGCCGGCCTGGGGTCGACGTGCTTGACAGGCTAAGGGGCAGGCTCCAGTCATACCTTACTTCGGTGGGTGGATGGTTCGCCCGCCTGGAGACTTCGCCCACGGCTTGGACCGCAGTCGGGCTCATCGTCTCGTTCCTGGCCGCTTCAGCCTATTCGACGTCCGGGTTCACCGGAGAGCTCCTTGGCGGGGTCCTGGTACTCGTGGCCGGGTGGTTCGACATTGTAGACGGGGCGGTCGCGAGGGCGACCGGGAGGGCTTCGAAGAGGGGGGCTTTCCTCGATTCGACCCTCGACAGGGTGGCGGAGGTGGCGCTTTTCGGAGGAATCCTCCTCGGAGGATATTCGCCCCCCATAATCGTCCTGCTCGCCTTGTCCCTGAGCCTCCTCGTGAGCTACACCCGGGCGAAGGGGGACGCCCTCGGGGTCGCGCTCTCCGGGGTCGGCATCGGAGAGAGGAGCGAGCGGCTCCTGATCATCGCCGTATCTTCGATAGTCGGGCAGGTCGGGTGGGGGGTGGTCCTCGTCCTGGTCGCGGCCCTCTACACCTTCCTGGAAAGGACGGTCAGGGCGGTCAGGGGCCTGAAGTAGAAGTCAGTGTATCAGTATCCTATGGACCGGGTCGGCGTAAAGGAGCGCCACCATCCCCGCGGCGGCGGCCGTGGAGGAAGCTCCCTGGGCTGAGAAGCCGAAGTTCCCCGTGGTCTGGCCCAAGAACGTCCTGACCCTGTCCGGGAGTTGCCTCGTCAGGTTCATAGATTTCAGGGTGAAGATGCCGAACCCGAGCATCGAGACAGCTAGGAACCACACGCCGTGGATGAACACGTCCCAGGCGAGCAGGATCCCCGCCAGCCCCAGGGCCGCCTCCACTATGGAACTCCTGTCGCTGCCGAGGTGCCGGAAGTAGGTGGTCCTGGTCATCTCCTTCACCGTCCCTGACTTTGGGGTCCTGTACAGGAAGAACCCCATCCGGTCGAAGACCCCGTAGAAGAAGCCGATCGACCCAAGGACGAGCATCCCTCCGGTGGCGTACCCGAGCATCGGGATGAGCGCGACGTTCTTCCAGGTCATCAGCCCCTGGACCTTCAGCGCCCAGGCCCCCGAGGCGAGCGAGACGGCGAACGGGACAGCGACCATGGCGACGTAGACGGGGTTGTTGAAGATCGACGTGGCGGGGGGGATGAGGTTGAATATGACGGCGATGGTCGAGAGGAAAGTCACCACGATCCAGCTGAGACTGGAGAACGGGGACATCAGCATCAGGATCAGTCCGGCCTTCTTGCGAAGGGAGATCCCCCGAGCCATGATTATCGCAGTGAGATAGTGGGCTATGCACCTCCACCACCCCTGAGACGTCCTTCCCACCTGCTTCTTCCAGGCCTCCAGGGTCGAAGGATCCTCGCTCATGACCTTCACGTTGCTGAGGTAGACCCCCTTCTTCCCAGCGAGGTACAACTTTATCGAAATGTCCGTGTCATCGGCTATCCTCTGGTTGGTCCACCCTCCAACTTCTCTGAGGTCGTTAGTCCGGACCAATGTCTGCCCCCCCTGGGCCGAGAACGGGGCGTCGATGCGGTACCCGCCCATCTTGGACAGGGTGTCGCCGATGTCCTGTGAGAGGGCGAACAGCTTCGTGACCATGTTGTAGTCCCGGTTGTAGTGCCCGTAGCGGTACGAAACGAACGCCGTCTTCGGGTCGCTCTGGATCGTGCCGATCCCCTTCGACAGGACGTCAGGGGTCACGACCGAGTCGGCGTCGAGGAGGAGGACGAAATCCCCCTCGGCATGCCGCAGGGCTGTGTTGAGGGCACCGCACTTGAAGTACTCCCTTGAGGGCCTTCTGGACACCATGGCCTTTATCCCGGAATCGACGAGTTCCTTGACCTTCGAGTCGATGATAGACACGGTCTGGTCGGTCGAATCGTCGGCGACGACCACCTGGATCCTGTCCTTCGGGTAGTTCAGCTGCTTTATCGCTTCCAATGACCTCCCTATCACGAACTTCTCGTTGTAGGTGGCGATGAGGACGGTGACCATCGGGAACCGGGTGAGCTTCGGCGGATCCTTGGCAAGGTTCCGCGGGTACTTTAGGGAGCTGGCGAGGAGTATCACCCAATAATACTCCAGGGCGATCACGGGTGCGCCTATCGCCAGAGTCACAACTTCTATGAGAAGCCAGATGGGTGCGGCCAACTTTCTAACCCTACTACAGACCACTACATGACCACCTCTCTTATGTGTGTTTCTAGGTCAATTCCCCTTTACAGTCCCATGCAGATGGGACAACGGCGCCCTCGTGAAAGGGGAGATGCCAAGAGACTAATAGCCTCCCTAGGGCGGCGGGCCACTTCCAAGGAGCTACATGGGTTGGGGGGGCGCAGGGTCTACTTCTCCGTCTTCGGGTCGGGGCTAGGGCACATCACCCGGGTGCTCGAGGTAGCGGACATGCTCGGGGAGGGATACGGCGTCGCGGTGTCTACCTCCGGGC
>CAYZDN010000045.1:0-5544 GCA_964477505.1 uncultured Nitrosopumilales archaeon | reverse complement strand
CAGACTATCGACATCGGGGCGCCTGTCAGAGTCGACGACACGGTGAGAAAGCTCCTTGCCAGCGCGAGCTCCTCTGCCAGACTATCCCGGGTGAGGGAGTCACGGTATCGCGAACTGTCGGAGGACCTCCTCTTCGCTATTTCCTCAGGTGTGGCCTCCACGAGGACCAGGTGGGTGGGCTTCATCGCCCTCACCACCTCGAACGGGAGCCCTGGCCAGAGGCCCTCCTCGGTCCGGATGAACAGATGGGTGTCGATGATGACCACCCCGCCTTTGATGCTGGCAATCTTGGCTGCTGCGACCTTCTGCAGGCGCTTCTGCTTCTCGATGGGCATCTTCCGCAGCTCGTCCCTGTCCTTGATCCACTTCAGCGACCGCCCTGTCTCGAGCATCACCGTGCCGAAGTTCACTAGCTTGGCCCCTTTGGACCCTGAGACCAGCATCTCGACCAAGGTGGTCTTCCCGACCCCAGGGATGCCTACCACTACGACGCGGAGACCCACTTGCTAGCCAGCTCCTATCAGGCCTGCCAGGGCTGGGGATACTTCCTCCACCTGCTCCTTCAGCAGCATCTGATAGTACTGGAGGATGATGTCCACCATCAGAAGTATGCCGATGCCTGTCCCGAAGACCCCGAACAGGTCAGACACCCCCGCAATCAGCCCGATCAGGATCCCCCCTATGATGGTGAGGGTCGGGATATACCTGTTCAGCATCTGCTCTATGGAGAGCCCTGTCCGCCTGAAGCCGGGGACCTGGACGTCTGCGTCCATGAGGTTCTTGGCGACCGCCCGCGGGTTGAGCCCCCCTATCTCCACCCAGAGGCGGGCGAAGAGCACCGACATTCCCACCAGGTAGAGGAGATAGAGCACAGAGTGCACCGGGTCTCCGATGGTGTAGTTCACCCCCTGCGGCGGCGTCATGTAATAGACCACGCCGCTGATCGGATAGGAGCCGGTCGTGGCGTTCTTCGGGAAGACGGCGATGTACTGGAGCCAGGAGGGTGCGTTACCGGTCCCCACGTAGTTGTAGAGGATCTTCGAGAAGAAGGTCACGTTGGCCCCCAGGGCCGACACAAGGATGACGGGGATGTTGGACACGTAGAGGAGCTTGATCGGGTAGACCCCCTGGAACCCCCTGTACTTTATCGAGGTGATCGGGAGCTCGACCCTGATCCCTTCGATGTAGACCAGGACAAGGATCATGACTATGGTAAGAGAAAACGTGAGGAAGCTCGGATACTTGAACTCCCTTACGAGGATGGTCGAGAGCGAGTTGCTGAAGAAGTTGCTGATGGTGGCCGGGATGAACCCGAAATACCCGACCCCCGAGCCGACGACTATCGGGGAGAAGGTGTACCACAGCACCGTCTGGCACACGCCCGCGAGGATGAACAGGCTGACCCCGCTCCCTATCCCCCACCCCTTCTGGATGAGCTCGTCAAGCAGCAGGACCAGTACGCTCGCGACGAAGAGCTGCACGAAGACGACGAGCGACTGTGTCTGGCCCAGGACCCCCAGGGCGCCTCCGTAGATGTACGCCAGGGACTCCCCCACTATCACGATGAAGGTGAGCATCTTCGTCGCCGAGCCGAAGATGGCCCGGTCTGACGGGTCGCTCATGTCTAGCTTGATGATGTCGCTACCCACGAGGAGCTGGAGGATGAGCCCCGACGTCACGATTGGGCCGATGCCCAGCTCCATGAGGGTCCCCTGAGTGGAAGCGAACACAACCCTCAGGAACGAAAGCTGGGTGTTGGCCTGGCTGCCGCTGAATCCATAGAGCGGGGTCGTGGCCATGATCAGGTATGCGACCAGCGCGATCGCGGTCCAGATGAAGCGCTCGTTCAGGGTGGGCTTCTTCTCTGGCTTCGGGATCTCAGGGAGAACCGTGCCTACGCTCTTGATGAAATCACGCATCGAAGCCATTGGATGCGGCTTACTCCTCGACCAGTATCTTTCCGCCTGCGGCGTCTATTTTAGCCTGAGCTTTCTTTGTGAAGGAGTCGACCTTCACTTCGTAGGCGCCGGCGACCTCGCCCGATCCAAGGAGCTTGCCGATGCCCATGGAAGAAAGATCCAGTGACTTCGCCCCCTTTGCAATCCCATCTAGCTGGCCGACGTTCGCCCACCTCGAGGGCCGGATGTAGCCAGGGGGCCTGAATGGGTCCCGGCCGAAGTGGTCCGGGTCGTTGATGATCAGCCAGCTCCACTTGTGCTTGTGGAGCCCGGCGTTCCCGTGCCCTCCCTGCTTCCCGGAGTGGCGGTGCTGCCCTACCTGGCCGTACCCGTGGGTCCTCATCCCCCTGTAGCGCCTCGCCTTCCTTGCCCTGGTGGGCATGTCAGAACATCCTCCTTACGATCCCCTCGAGCTGGGGGTTCCTGCCGAGCAGCCCCTTCTCCGTTGACTGCCTCCTCATGGACAGCCTGAACCCGCCCCTTGGGGGAGCCAGCCTAAAGAACGGGAGGATACCTTCGATGGCGGAGAGCCTGAGCTTCTCTTTCGTCATCTTCGAAGCCAGCTCTTCGTGGTTCTTGAATCCAAGCTGCTTGAGCGAGCCCTGGTCGAGGGAGCGGTTTGTACTCACCATCCCCCGCTTCTTCAAGAGGTCTCCGAGCAGCCCTTCGTCGACGGGGGCCCAGGCGATGTAGTCCTTGCAGAGCCTGAGCATCCCCACCGTCGTGGGGTCGTCGGTGACAACGGTCGCGGAGAACTTCTTGGCGACCCACAGCTCGTTGAGCGCCTGCCGCACCGCCTTGGCGCTGTTGATCTGCCCGTGCAAGTTGACGACGAGGAGGAGACCCATTTGCCAGCACCTATACGTTGAGCCCGTGCGACTGCCGGATGGCGTCGTATACGGCGTTGGCGAGGGACGACATCGTGTTAGTGGACCCGAACGTCCTGACCCAGGCGTCCTTCACCCCGGCTAGCTGGAGCAGGTTCTTCAGCGCGGGACCGGCCACCAGCCCCAGCGCCCTCGGCGCAGGTATGATCTCAACGGTGACGCTCCCCGCCTTGCCCCTGATCTTGTAGGGGACGGAGTGCGGCCTCCCGTCTCTGCACTCCCAGGAGCCGCACCCGAGCTTCACGGGGATGATGTTGAGCAGCGCCGCAGTGGTCGCCTTTTCGATCGCTTCCCTCGTCTGCATCGCCTTCCCCTTGCCTACCCCGAACCATCCCGCACCGTTCCCCACGGCGACTATGGCGAGGAACCTCGTGAGCTCACCCGCGTCGGTCTGCTTCTGGACCACGCTCACCCCGACGACCTCGTTCCTTATGTCAGGGAGGAGCTTCCTGACTATCTCAGCCTCGCGGATCCTCTGGCCGCTCCTGAAGATCTCGTCGAGAGATGTTATCTTCCCCTCGTTGACGAGCGCCCCGAGCTTTGTCCTCGGGACCCAGACCTGTTCTTCCTCATCCCGGCGGCGCATTTGTGAGGACATCAATTCGCCCCTCCCAAGATGGACCCCTTCACCTTCTCGAACTCGGCCGGGTAGTCTTCCGGCTTGAAGCCTGCCTTGATCAGGGACGAGAATCCCTTCCTGTATCTTTCGCCGTCTTCGCTCGCCATCTTCGAAGCGTATTCGGAGATCGACTTGCCGGTCACCCGCTCTTCGCTTGGGAGGGCTTCATCTCCCACCGGCACCGCCACTCCGGCATCGTGGACCCCCTTCAGGACGGCTGATATCCTAGAACCGGAGATGAACGGGACGACCCCGTTGTAGGCGACGGCTTCTTTCACCCCCGACTTCAGTGCCTTCTTCCCAGCCAGCAGCCCCAGGAGGTAGCAGGCAGGGGTGGACTTCGCGGAGCCGCGCCACCCCAGCTTGGCAAGCTCCTTCGAATGGGCTGACGAAAGCACGACGTCACCCTTCACGGTCGGTCGGACGAACTGAGAAGTCACGTTCTTGTTGGAGACCCTGACGACGAGTAACGGCCTCTGGGACGTGATAGCCTTCTTCCTGGCCCGGTAGTCGGTGACTCCTTCTCGTCTCCGCCTCAGGAGAGGGACGTGGGACGGCTTCACTTCTTGGCCTCCTTCATGAGGTCGAGGAGGTGCTTGACCCCCCTCACCTGCCCACCCTTGACCTGTTTGTAGAGCGCCTTGTAGGCGACCTGGGATATCTCCTTCCTGTCTCGGGCCACCTTGAGCCTCCATCTTAGGGCGCGGACCTTGGAAATCCAGGCGCCTTTCCTCGGGTTACGGGCGAAGGCGGTCCCCTCGGTCGAGCCCGCGCTCCGGCCCCGCTTGAGCCTCCTTGCCTTGCTCCTGTACCTTCCCCTTGAGACTCCCTTCTCGGGAGCGGCCTTGATGGCACCGAAGCCGACGAGCCCCCGGATGGTGCTCCTGGTGATTGCGTCCTGAATCAGGTCCGAGTACTCGTCGTTGAATATGACCCTGTCCTTCCCCACCCCGAGGACCGAGGCCGCCAACCTCCGCTTACTCTTTAGATTCAACTATCCTCAACCCTGTCGGATTCACGACCCTTAGCCCTAGTTCGTTGGCCCTCACGAGAATGGCGTCTCTCTTCTTGGCTCCCACTGTCCCCCCTATCCTGGCGACGTCTCTTCCCGGGACGAGCGCGTCGAGGTCTGCCGGCCGGTAGACGAGGACGTCATAATGGCCGCTCGGGTGGAGCCCCCGCGCGTCCGCCGGGCCCCGGTACCCGACCCGGACCAGGGCAGGCCACCCCTTGTCCTGGCGCCTGACCTTGTTGTCGACCCCCTTCGGCTTCCTCCACTCTGGATGGATCCTGACGTAGCGCCAGCTCTCCTGCCTTACGAACCTTGGTCTGTTCTCAGAGACCAGCTTACGCTTCGCTACGAGGTCCTTGAGCGCCTTCTCGGCGGACGGCTTGGCCTTCGGCATGGTTTTACGACCCCTCCTCCTTATGGTATATGTACAGCCCGTCGAGGAATACGCGCTGGTCCTTCCGCTTTATCTTGGTGGCGAGCTCGATGTTTGCCGCTGTCTGGCCGACGTCCTCCAGGGAGACCCCCTTCACTATGACGTCGTCCCCCTCGACGGTGACCTTCGTATCGCCGATGATCTCGGAGACCCTCGGGGACCTCTCCCCTACGAAGTTCTCGACGAGGACCTGCTTCCCCTTCGTCTTGACGGTGATGGGGAAGTGGGCGTAAACGACCTTCACCCTGTAGGTGAACCCATTGGTCACCCCCGTCACCATGTTGTTGACGATGCTCGTCACCGTGTTTATGATTACGTTGTCCCTCTTCTTCTTGGAGAAAGGAGAAAAGACGACCTTGTTTCCTTCGACGCCGATGTTGACGTTGATCTTGTTGAAGTCCTTCCTGGCCTCCCCCTTCTTCCCTTTGATGGACAGGGTCCTCCCCTGGAGTTCCACTGTGACCCCGTCGGGCATCTCCACAGCGGCCTGCTGGATCGCCTCAGAAGACATAGCCGATTAGCCTCCCCCCGATCCTCTTTTCCTGGGCATCGACGTGGGACATGACGCCATCCGAGGTGGACACGATCAGGGTCCCTACCCCGACCGCCGGCAGGTACCTGTGCTCCCAGTCCAC
>CAYZDN010000044.1:0-18393 GCA_964477505.1 uncultured Nitrosopumilales archaeon | reverse complement strand
CTCCGAAGGTGCCGACGAACTGGTTGATGAAGAGCTCGGGGGACGAGATCTTACACCTGTACTCACCGAACACTCTCAGATTGACTATCCCGAAGGTCGGGTCGGTGAACTGGTATGGCTGGGTGCTCCCGAACTTCCCGTCGAGATACCTCTTCGGCAGGTAATAGACCTCGGCCCACTGGGTGACCCCTGTGAAGAACTTCAGGAGCTTCCCGACGACAGGGGCATTGAAGTCCGTGAGGGCGTACCTGTTGGGCTGGTCGAAGTATGTGAGCGCCTTCCCGTCCCGGTAGAAGACTGCGATTTCGTCCTCCCTTACCACAATGTTGTCGTTGAGCCTGATCTGCCGGGGCGCCTTCCAGAGGACGTTGTATACCCCCGGCGAAGGCTGCTTGTCGGCATCGTCCCAGGCGAACGTGGTGGAGCCGAAGGCGCTCCCCCCCTTCGACGGGACCGGGCCGCTCTTCTTTCCAAATACCATCGCGATCACTGCCCGAGGGCGATGCCCTCGATCGCCTCCATCCTCTGCGACCACTTCTGCCTGATGTCAGCCACGGACCGGACGAAGCCGTTAAGCGCGCTCTGAATCGAGTTGGGGGCCGAACCATCGTAGGTCAGGGTCCCCGGGGACGTCGCCTGGTCGAGCTGGAACACCGCGCTCACGAAAGAATAGTCGTAGCCGTATAGCTTGTTCAATTTGTCCTCATTAATCTGAATGGGCGCAACCCACCCCGCATACCCCTGTGCGGCGTGCCTCACTTCGCCGCTCAACGTCTGCACCTGGGCCATCAGCGACCCGACGTTCGCAAGGTTGGTGAAATCATTGGCCGACGCCACCTGCTTCCTGAGCTGCTGGAGGTTGTCCTTCACGCGGTCGAGCTTGTCGGCCACCTGGTTCCTCAGAAGCTCGTCAGAAACGCGTATGTCCTCTTTGCTCCTGTACCCTCTCAACCCCGGTATCAGGAGCTCCAGCTTCTTGGCTACGCCTCTGTTGGCGTCCACCTGCTGCCTTACGTCCGGATTGCCCTGAGACATTGGCCTTCAGAAATTCGGCCCCCTCCCATGAATATAAGTGTCGCGTATCGTTAGCACGGTTCCGCATGGACCTTGAGAAGCTGAGGGTGGGGTGCAGCGGGTGGTCTTACAAAGACTGGGCCGGGATATTCTACCCCAAGGGGCTCGCCGCCAAAGACTACCTCCCCTACTACTCGAAGGTCTTCAACTGCGTCGAGATCGACTCCAGCTTCTACCGGGTGCCGAACCAGTTCATGGTGAACGCGTGGAGGAACAACACCCCGGGCGGCTTCCTCTTTTCCCCCAAGCTCCCCAAGAAGATAACCCACGAGAAGAAGCTCGTGGACTCGGAGTCGAGTCTGGTCTACTTCTACAGTGTAATGAGCAAGCTGAAGGAGAAGCTCGGACCCATCGCCATCCAGCTCCCCCCGTCGATAAAGCTGAGCACCCACGAAGAGACGATGAAGGACTTCATCTCCCACCTCAGCCCAGAGTTCAAGCACGCCATAGAGTTCAGGCACAGGTCATGGTTCACCCCCGAGGTATATTCGCTCCTGAGGAAGAACAACATAGCGATGATTTGGTCCCTGAACCAGTACGTGGAGACCCCTCCCGAAGTCACTGCCGACTTCATCTATGTGCGGATGGTAGGGGATAGGGAAATCACAGAGTTCACCGGGGTGCAGAAGGACCGCTCCGCGGACATGAAGCGATGGGCCGAGGCGGTGAAAGATAACTCGGGGAAGTTCGAGTCGGGGTACGTCTTCTTCAACAACCACTTCGCAGGCTTCAGCCCGGAGTCGGCCAACGAGTTCAGGAGGCTCCTCGGACTGATGGAGATGGACTGGAAGGCGCAGGGGACGGAGCAGCAGACGCTCTTCGGAGCGTAGCTGACAAATGCAGACTCAGCCTCAGCGAAGGACGATACTGCACGTCGACCTGGATGCTTTCTACGTCTCAGCCGAGGTGCGAGAGCAGCCCAAACTGAGGGGCCTCCCGGTCGCAGTGGCGTGGGAGATCCCGAAGACGGGCGAGGAACGCGGGGTTGTAATCGCAGCTTCGTATGAGGCTAGGAAGTTTGGTCTCAAGTCAGGGATGCCAATTTCCCGGGCGTACCGTCTGGCTCCACAAGTCAAGTACGTCTTACCGGATTGGCCGCTTTACGAAAGGGTCTCCGGAGAGGTGATGTATACCTTGAAGGAATTTGCGGACAAATTCGAGCAAGCAAGCATCGATGAGGCCTACTTAGATGTGACGAGCAAAGCGAAGGGCGAAGCCGCAGCGAAGAGGGTGGCGGACCAAGTGAAGGCGGCTGTGAAGGAGAAGCACAATCTAACTTGCTCCATAGGAATCGGTCCTAACAAGTCGTCTGCGAAGATTGCTTCGGACCGCAACAAGCCCGACGGCCTGACATTGGTCCCATTCGATGACGTAGCGGGGTTTCTCGCCCCCCTCCCTATTAGCGTCGTTCCGGGGATAGGGAAGAAGACCGGAGAGTTTCTCGGCGAAAGAGGGATTTCGACCATCGCCCAACTTCAGGCCATCGACGGGAAACAACTGAGGAATTGGTTCGGTAAAGGAGGGGTTTGGCTCTGGGGAGTGATACACGGACTCGAGAACATTGAGGTGAGGCAGCAGGAGATCGCGAAGTCGCTCAGCGTGGAACGGACATTCAAAGACGATGTCAACGACTTCCGCGAAGTTAGAAGGGAGGCAGCCGACGCTGCAGCGGAACTTATGCGCAGGGTCAAGTCCGCAGGCTACTCATACAAGGTCGCCGGGATCAAGGTCAGGTTCCGCGGTTTCGAGACCCACACGCGCGAGAAGACCCTCGTCAGCCACACCGACAGCGAAGGACCTCTCCTCGAGACGATCGACAGGCTCCTCGACGAGTTCGAAGGGAAGGGTAAACCAGTGCGCCTGGTGGGAGTCAGGGTCGCTGACATCGTCCGTTCCGTCTCAGGGCCTTCGCGCCTCGACGACTGGGCGAGGGGCTGAGGGCCCCGAAGGGGTCCCATCAGATAGCGTTATCCGTCGCTTGCGCAGGGTGTAATCGCGAAAGTTGGGGGTCGATTCGCGGGGATTCCTCAAGGCGAGGGGGTTCCTTAGCTACCTCGGGATGAACCTCACGTCGAGGACCGCCAGTTCGGTCGCCAACGTCGCGATATTATGGGTGGTCTATCAAGCAACGCAGTCTGCGCTCTATGTGGCGGTCCTCGGGGTAGCCGAGGCCCTCGCATCAGTGTTCGCCACCCTTCCCGCCGGGGTCTGGGTCGATCGCTACGACCGCAGGGCCCTCCTCCTCGCCTCCAACATGACGAGGGCCATGTGCCTCGGCCTGTTGACCCTGGTCACTGTGGCCTACGGGTTCAACTTCGCTGCCGTGATCGGGGCGGTCGTTGTGTGGAACGCCGCCACCGAGCTCTACAGGTCTTCGGACTACTCGATGCTCCCGGAACTGGTTGGAAACGACGCAGTAGCAGATGCGAACGGCGTGACCCGCGCTGGATCCGGCCTGATGGGGTCCGCTTCGAACGCTTTGGGTGGGGCGCTCGTGGCTCTAGCTGGCGCCGCACTAGCCTTCGGATACGGCTTTGCCGCTTACGCTACGGCTGCCTTCTTTTCCATGTTGTTGTACAGAACCGCTGTTACGAAGTCCACGAACCACGACCCCAAGAAGCGGGAGATGATGACGGAGATCAAAGAGGGGTTCCGATGGTTGATGACCCAGAAGGGGCTCCTCCTGCTCTCCGTCTCTGCGCTTGTGTTCAACTTCCTATTCGGAATGGCGAACATATTCATGGTCGTCTACGTCGCATCTGCGCTCCAAGGCGGCGCCATCCTATTCGGGGTCGTGCTTGCAGCCTATGTGATTGGGAACGCCGCTGGTTCTCTCCTCGTCGGGCGCACGAAGGCGCTGGACCACGCTGGAAAGGTCTGGGTGTTGTTTTACGGAGCCGGCGTCGGGCTCCTTACGCTGCTCCTCGGCGCGTTCCCTGCGACCTCGGTCGCCATCGCCGCCAGCGTCGCCATTGGGTTTGCTATTGGGTTCAGCGGGAACGTGTGGCTCTCCTCCGCCCAAGCCCTGGTCCCCACCGCCATGCGGGGGAGGTACTTCGCGATAGATGGTCTCCTGAGCTTCGTCGGGGGCCCCCCATCGATAGCAGCCGGGGGGATCCTGATCACAACGGTTGGGGTAACACCGGTCTTCGAGGTGGTCGGGGTCCTGATGCTGCTATCGGCCGCAGGCTTCGCCCTGATGAGGAGCTTGTGGACCCTGAGCGGCCGCCAGGTGACCGCTCCCACGCCAGCTGCCTAGAGACGACGCCGCATCGACTCGCTGGTTTTGAGGCTCGGTTTACTTCGGGACGAGCCTGAACTGGCAGAACTCGTCTCCCTTCGAGACGCACTTCTCTTCCGTGCACGAAAGGTCCTTCTTGAGGATTACCCGGGCCGCCCCTGAAATCAGGCCTGCCACAATGTGGCATTGTGGCTTTCCTGTCACCCCTATCGCATCAGCGAAGAAGCTGTGTTCCAGTTTGACCACGGCCTCCCCCTTGATCCCGGCCACCATCATCTGGATCATGGGGGTCTCGAACTTGCCCCACCCCTGGTACCTCCCATTCGCTATGAAGTCTCGGTAAGCGCTCAGCTTGGACTGCCCCTCCTTCATGATCACGTTCCCCCCCTGTACTCCGTACCCCACTCCGATCTCGTAGAGTATGGTGTCCGACCCTGTCCCGAACACCTCGCGGAGCCTCCTCCTCAGTCCCACGTAGAAGTCCGGGTCGACCGCAAGCACACGGAAGCCGAGCTAGGTGTCCTTGAGGAGCCCTGTCTCTTTGTCCAAGGCCAGCCCTTTGTTTATTCCTTCGTCTTCACCGGGCCTCTGCAAGCGCCTTCGACCTCTGCCTGCGTTATTTAAGAGGGGAATATGTAATATGTCAGTCGGGTCCGCTTGCTCGACCTTCCTTGAATCTCGCGGGGCCGAGGAACTTCAAGTCCAGCTGTGTGCGGCCATCGGTTGCCAGGTCCGCCGCCGCTTCGCCGACCACGCTTGCGAACTTGAACCCGTGGCCCGAGCAGGCGCTTACGACCGTTACCTTCCGATCGTCGGGGTGGGGCCCCACGGCAAAGTTGTAGTCGGGAGTGTTCGTATAGAGGCATGTCGTCGACCTGACCAGGGCCCCATCCAGCCCCCGCAGCCGTCTTGACAAGAACTCCTGCACTGGTGCGACGTCCTCAGAAGTGACCTCCCTCGCTACGCCGTCAGGGTCTGTGATGGCCCCGCCGTGCGTCCTCGCCACCTTGACCCCGTCCCCGAAGTCCGGTATGCCGTAGTAGAAGACCCCTTTCTGCTCTTCCGAGATGAACACGGGCATCTTGGCCGGCGAGAAACGGTCCTTCCCTCCAGAAGAGAACCAGAGGGGCACCTGCCTCTCGACCTGGAGGGGGAGCGCGCCTCTGAGGAGCTGCCCGGTCCAGGGACCAGCGCACAGCACGAGCTTGGCGGCCGAGTGGGTCCCATTCTTCGTCTCGACCTCGACCCCTTCTCCTCCGCTCTTCCACCCCGTCACCTGTTCCGAGAACCTGAACTCGCACCCGGCCTCGCTCGCGAGCCCGACCAGGGCCCTGACGCACTCCTCGGCGAACAGGGTCCCCGCGTTCTCTTCGTGCACCGCGACTTGGCCGTCCCCTAACCCGAACGCCTCGAATCGATTCTCGGCCTCCTCCGAAGTTAGCGTCTGGTGCGGTAAGTCATGCGTCTTGGCGCTCCGCAAAATCCCCGTCACCATTTCACCATCTGGCCGACCAATGTACAGTCCTCCCGTCAGCCGCATGAGTTTCTTCCCCGACTTTGATTCGATCTCTCTCCAGGCGTCGAACGCCCTCCGGAGGAGGGGGACGTACCTCGGGTCTTCGTAGTACGCCATCCTGATGATCCTGGTCTTCCCATGCGACGACCCATGCTCATGGTTGACCCCGAACCTCTCGATCGTCAGGACGTTGAGCCCCTTCCTCGCCAGGTTGTAGCTCACAGAAGCCCCCATCACCCCACACCCAATCACGATCGCGTCCCACCTCCTTCGTCGCGGGAACTGCTCCCCCGGCGGCCTTATCGTCTGGCTAAGAGACAACCATCTTCAGCGACCCTGCAGCCTCCCCTCAAGCCTTGGCATCTCTCGGTGATAAAGGACGGGCCGTGAGGCACGCTGAACGCGATGGGACGCGAGTTGGCCGGGTTATCCAACGTTAAATACACATGGAAAACTGGCTGCCCCACTTGGAAAGCAGGAAGCTAATCACCGCCACCCTGCTCGGAGTCCTCATCGCAGTGGTGAAGGGTCCGTTCACCTTTCCTGTCACCGACTACCTGATCATAGTGGAGGTCCCGATACTCGCCATCAGCTTCCTCCTCCTCGGGAGGGGGGGCGCGACCTACACGGGGCTCGTCAACGGCGTCTTACAGTCTGCGGTCAAGGTGACCTTCTTCCCCTACGACCTGATATTCGCGGTAGCCTACGGCGCCCTCGTGGACCTGTTCGGCACCATCCTGGGCGTGCGTTCGCAAGGGAAGACGAACGTCCGCAATCTCGTGGTCGCCCTCACCCTCGCGAGCATGGTGCTGGGGGTGAGCATCGCCTATGTCTTCTTGGCGTTCAACCTCAGCCCGTCCCTTGGCCTTTCGAACGACTCGATGTCTTGGCTCGTAGAAGTGGTATATCTCCCGATAGTGGTCTGGGGGATCATGAGCGGGGCCCTGGGGGGGTACATATCGGCTAGGGTCTGGGAAAAGAACCTGAGGCCGAGGTTCCAGTCGTTGCAGGCTCCGGGAGCGTCCTAGCTCTTCTCTGCCTCAGCGATTTCTCTTTCTAGCTTCCTCGTGAACTTGTAGAGTAGCAGGTAGAGGACGACCCCGAGGATGATGAACGCGCTCCCTGCGACGTCGCTCGCCAAGATGTCGGTCGCCAGGCCTGCCAGGAGGACGAACGCCCCAATGGCAATTATCAGGATTGCCGCTGCTCTAGAGATCGGGCTTGCCCTGACTTTGACCGACACAGTCGGACCCGCCTCTCACGCCTCGGTTAAACTGTTTCAAGGAAACGGTTAACCGCGTCCAGCGCGCGAAGCAACCCAGATTGGGCATCGATACCAAAGGGATCTCTTGCTGTTTCGACCAGGAATCGGAGAAGATGCTGAAGGGTTTCCGCAAAGACGGCCTGAGCGACACGGCGACCACCATGGCCGACTCGATTGGGAAGGATGCGTTGGCCGGTACGACCATCCTCGAGCTTGGGTGTGGGTTCGGAGCACTGACGCTGGAGTTCATCAGGAGAGGAGCGAAATCGGCCGTGGGGATCGACCTTTCCCCGAAGATGATCCAGCTCGGACGCGCCTTGGCCTCCGAGGCTGGCCTGTCCCAGGCGGTTACATTCCAGCTCGGAGATGCCGCAAATAGCGAGCTGAGGAGGTCTGACATCGTCGTCCTCGACACCGTTCTCTGTTGCTACCCGGACGTAGGGGCGCTGATCGACAATTCGAGCTCAGCAGCCAGACGATACTACGCGATTTCGATACCTGATGACGCCCGTCTCGCCACGAAGCTCTTCCGTCTCGTCCTCCCGATTCAAGTTGCGATCTTCAGGCGGGGTGGCTTCAGGTTCTTCATCCATCCTTCCAGAATGATCAGAAAGAGACTCGAAGGCAGGGGGTTCAAGCTCGTCTCAAGCAAGCCTGCGGGGTGGATGTGGTCTGTGTTCTTGTTCGCCGCGCCGGGCGCCAACTAGCGGCGCTCCGTTCCCTTGTCCTCTTCCTTCAACAGCCTGTAGAGCCTGTACTTGTCGCTCTCGCCGGGCGACAGCGAATAGCCGCATATCCTGCACGTGATGCCTTGGCCCGCGTCCCTCAGCTCAAGACGGCCGCACTTCGGGCATCGCATTTCGTCGCTCTGGGCCCTCAAGCTCCTCCTCTCCCGCCGAGTCGGTTCAAAAGCCTTGAACCTACCACCCTCAATGATTCGCATCTATCAAAGCATCAGCTCATGCGACAGGTCGAATCCTAGGTACGAAAGAAAACAAAACCGCTCCATTATCTGGAAAGCGAACTCGGAGAGTCCCAATCTAAAGTTGAATTGTCTTGAGATGATGCGAATATCCCTATCAGCGAACCGACTGGCGGGTCGAACGTCCTTCGGAGGCGTCCAACCGAAGAGGGCCAACGAGGGATGAATCATGTCAGAGCCTCTCCTCCTGCACGAAGCATTCGAAGCCCAAGCTGACGCCTCTCCAGCCTTCATCGCTGTCCGGTTCCGAGACGTCGAGTTGACGTGGAGGTGGTCGACCGAGCCAGGCGGACACCTGAATTCTACAGGGGTTGGACCATCCAGGAAGCTACATCGAAGTTCTTCGGGGACGGTTTTGCCGCGAGGGCCATGCAGGCTCCGCAAAGACCATTCGCTTCAAAGACCCTGAAGATGAACTTCGAAGGGAAGGAAATCGTCCAGTCGGTGGCTTCGGTAGAACCCTCGGGGCTACCAGACCCGTACCAGGGAGTCCTTCCCGAATAGCCCTTTCGGCTGCAAATACCTCCGATAGAGGACGCCGGGGAACGAGAGGTCTGCCAAATAGAGCTCGCCCACGTACCTCTTCGCCTTGGGGTTGAGGAAACCTGCCTTGGGAAGTCCGAGGGTAACGGTCGTGTCCGCGAGCACGCAGGGGTCCCCGGGAACGCCCGTGGTCGCGTCGAGCCCCGACGGGATGTCCACAGCAAGGATGCGAACCTTGGAATGGTTAGCGCGGCGGATCATCCCGGCCGCTGGCTCTCTGGGACTCTCCTTCAGATTGTAGCCGAACAGCGCGTCGACAAGTAGGTCAGCGCCCTTCACTTCCATACCGGAGCCAGACGGAGTCGCTCCTATCTTGTCGAGTATGGAGAGCTGCTTTGCAGGCATCTCCCTGAGCTCCTCTGGCGTCCCTCCCAGGACCAGGCTGACCGACGCCCCCCAGTTCTGGAGGTGCCTGGCCGCGACGAGGCCGTCCCCTCCATTGTTCCCCTTACCGACTAGGAAGAAGACCTTCCTGCCTTCGACGTTCCCACTGAGCATGGTCCTGGCGACCCTGGCGACCGCGACCCCTGCATTCTCCATCAGGAGCAGTTCGTCGATTCCATAGTCTTCGATTGCGATTCTGTCAAACTCGGCCATCTCCTCGGCAGTGAGGAACACGAGTCCTCCTCGCCGTTTCAACGCTCCGCGTCATAAGATGTGGATATTTCAGGGTAAGGGGGCCGGGCGCGATGCCGTGTTCCCTCTAGATGCTACCCGTGTCCAGTCCAGGGGCTCGAGAGCAGTTGGAAGCACTGACAACTAGGTCTTTCAGGCAAAGACCTTCAGCCTCCGGACACCTGTCGCGTTAGGGGACCCGACGGAGGAGTCAACCTCGTTAAGCGCCTCTAACTTTCTGCTGTCAACAATTATTCTTCAAAATGGCACTCGGATTAGAGCCCCCGGTATATTGCAAGTCAGAGCCATCGAACGGTTCAGAAATGAGCTTCGCATCCAAATGGCAGAAGAAAGACCAAGGTCCCAGCCTGACCGACAGGCTGAGGGGGACGGTGCGAACTCCGACCCCGCTGAAGACACAGATAGAGCAGGCAAACAGGCAGATCAGGCTACTCATAACCCAGCTCGACAGCGCTGTCAACAGGATCAAGCAGCGCGACTCCACGATCTTCAAGAACGTCGTGGCCTCTCTCGCAAAGCACGACGCCCAGCACGCAGCGGTCTATGCAAACGAGCTCGCCGAGGTAAGGAAGATGGGCAAGATGGTCACCCAGGCCCAGCTTGCGATGGAGCAGATCTCCCTCAGGCTCGGCACGATCAACGACCTGGGCGAGATAGCCAGCACCCTGGCCCCGGCAGTCTCCGTCATCAGGAACATGAAGGAAGGGCTCACCATGGCGCTTCCGGAGGCGGATAAGGAGATCAGCGAGATCTCAGGGCTGCTCAGCAGCGTCCTCGTCGACGCGAGCACCACCGGAGGGTTCTCGCTGAACTTCGACGCAGCCAACGAAGACGCCCAGAAGGTACTCGAGGAAGCCTCTTCGGTCGCAGAGCAGAGGATGAAGGAGGACTTCCCGGAGATTCCACTGGGAATCCTCCACAGGGAAGAGGACGAGGGCCTCACGGCGTAGCTCGCGTGTCTCACGGGAAGGTCGTGGTCGTGGCTAGACCCCATGACCACGCCTCGTCCCATTTCGTCGCTCCTTGAGGGTACGTTGTTCCATTCCGCTTAAAATCCAGCGGAATAATCGAGCCTGAGTTTGCGGATCAGCCACGACCTCCGCCGTTCGCTCCCCCCTTCAGGCGAACCGTTCGCCGCCTCCCCTCCTAGGGGGCACCGTGCAGCGGGGCTGATCATAGGGGCGCTCATTCTGATGGCGGCTTTCATCGTTGCCGCCCCCTATCTGTCGTCTGCCCTGAAAGCAGGGCAGTCGCTGATCTCCGGGCAGTCGACCACTGGGTTCCCCACCACGAACCATACTGGCTCGACGACGGGACTCAGCACCGCCACGGTTCAGTGTTCATCAGCGATTTCGGTCGGCAACCTGGTCGCCCCGGACATCGGCGGCAACGGGTCTGCTGCCATCGCCTACCCTTCCGACTACTGCACCCTCGCAGCCTACGCCCTGCAATTGATCAACGCTGACCGGGCGGCCAACGGGACTGGTCCGGTGGTCCTCGGCTACAACCAGGCGGCCCAACAACACTCGGATTCGATGCTCTACTACGGATACTTCAGCCACTTCGACACCCAAGGGTACAAGCCGTACATGCGCTACACCCTCCTGGGTGGCCGGGGGGCCGACTTTGAGAACGTCGCCTCCTCTACCTTCGGTCCCTTCGTCTCGGATTCTGCGGTGGAGGGAGGCATCAGGCAGCTCGAGGAGCTCATGGTCCATAACGATAGCACGTGCTGCAGCAACGGGCACCGGTACAACATCCTGGACTCCCTTCACAACGTGGTGTCCATCGGGGTGGCGTACAACAACAACGTTGTCTATTTCGACGAAGAGTTCGAGAACGAATACATGAACCTCAACCTCACGGTGACGTCGTCGACGGCGGCGAACCCCTACTACGTCACGATGAAAGGGACGACGCTCCAGCAGGTGACCTCCCCCACCGCCATCTACGTCGCCTACGACCAGCCCCCCGCTGCAGAGACTACGACCCAGCTGAACGGCGGCCCTCGCGAGTACACCCCGGGGACCCTGTTGGGGGGCGTCCTGCCGCCCAACTTCTTCGGCGGGTGCGGCCAGTTCACTTCAGGCACGACGGTCTGCGCAGACAGGTGGCAGTTCGGCGGGGGCACGGTGGACATCGCGTTCTCTCTGGCCCAATTCGTCAAAAGCTCGGGCCCCGGAGTCTACACGGTCTACCTCGTCACGGGTACCGACACCAACTCGGCGATAACGACGGTCTCAACGTTCATCACATAGATGCCCTAGGATTCTCAAGCTGCGCGCGTATGTCCCGTGCCGTCGCCTCCATCTCTTCGGTGGTAAACCGCTTCCTGTCGGCGAACCTCCCTTTGTCCTCCATCTTCACGGGAATGATGTGGACGTGGACGTGGGCCACCACCTGGTTCGCCGCCTCCCCGTTGTTCTGCACGAATCTGAATCCGTCCGCCCCCACAGCCCCGACCACGGCCTTCGAGATCTTGGACGCGACCTGGAACAGCCGTGCTATGCCCGCCTCGCTCATGTCCCAGATGGTCTCGCCGTGCTCCTTGGGGCAGACGAGGGTGTGCCCTCTCGAGAATGGGTATATGTCGAGGAACCCGATATACCTGTCGTCCTCGTAGACGATGCTCGAGGGGGACTTCTTCGAGGCGATTTGGCAGAAGATGCACCTGTCCGGACCCGCTGGAGGGGTGCTGAATGCGAGCCGCTTCATCTTCGATGGCTCCTGCATCGCCAACCTTCCTAACCTTTACCCCTCTGACCTATCTTAATACGTGCGTCGAGCCTTGCTTCGCCATTGATGTGCGAGCGGTGCCACGCCGGCCAGATGGCGGAGTACGAGCGCGAGGTTGGCCGGGAGTCGAAGGTCACCATAAGAGGGATCCGCTGCGAAAGGTGCGGTTATGTCCAGTTGGACAACGACGACGATGTCTGGTCCGCCGTCTGATTGACCCACGCGACCTTGGCCGCCCTCTTGTAAGCTTCGATGAACCCCGAAGCGAACTCGTCAGCCTGCCTCTCCGTCCCTCTGTGCTTGCCGCCCTTCGACCTCAGATGGTGGTAGAACTCGTGTATGATCACGAACGGCTCGTACAGGTACTCGCGCTTCGCGACCAGAATCTCCTTCCTGCCCTGAGAATACACGGCCGCGACCCCTTTCGTCCTCCCCTCGAACACCCCCATTCCCAGGCGCGGCTCCGAGACCTTGTACCAGCGCGAAAGGACCTTGATCGCTTGCTCGGGGTTGGAGTCGAGTATCAACGCGACCACGGAGACCTTCATCTGCACCTCGGAGGCGTTCATCAAAAGGCCCGCTTTGCTTCTTCTCTTAAGGAGTCGCGGTGAGCTAACGCCGTTGAGCCGTTGGTCAGCAATGATTGATTCCCCTGTTCAACAGTGCGCCGCTACGTTACAGCGTCAATGTCAATGAACAGGCGCAAGCACATACGGCTCGACGGACCAAAGGGAGTGCGGTTCAGGGGACCTCCTTCGCTCTTCCTGGTGGGTTAGCCCCACTGGCATGGCGGAGAGGATTCCTACCGTATCTTGTTAGGTAGTCCGGTCACTTTTCTCGGCCTTTTCCTATAGAAGAACGATTCAGTTCGGGACTGTTCCAGTTGGGGTGACGGCAGGGTCGTCGTATCTGATCACCGCAAGGGACAGTCCAGTCGCCTCGATGAGGGTCGTGGCGTCATTGCAGGCTCCTCCCTCCTAGGGCGTACAAGTCGGGTTGTAGTTCGCGTCATAGCCGCACAGGGTCCAGGCCAGCGCCGTCCCGTTTATGACGCTCAGCTGGTCTGCCCCCGTCTGAGACACCGACCATCTGCCACCGCTGAAGTCCCAGACGAACCATGACTTCGAAGCCGTCTGCTGGACGCCGTCCACCCCCGTGACAAGGTGCTCGCCATACTGCGGGTACCAAGCAGCCTGGACGTTCCCGTCTAGGAGCACCAGGGTGACCACGTATCCATTCCACCCGGGCTGGGCCGCCGTGTCGTTGTACCATCGGCCGGTGCCGTTCCCAAAGTCGACCAGCAGGTGGACTCCGTAGACGATGGCCCTCCTCCCTGTCGATGACGCTAGCTGCTCGTAATTCGTCCACAGAGAAGCCAGGTCAGAGCTCGCGGTTCGGTAGGCGGGGGTGCTCGTGTTGAGGTTCACAACCGCCGTAACCAGCAGCGACAGGGTCAGGTTGTAGTCGCCCAGGCTGGAGTTATACGAGCCCGACAGGGAGTTGTAGCTGGCAATGGCGTGGTCTAGTTCGGCTATGTAGCCCTGATTCTGCGCAGCTGTCCGCTGATCTTCGAAATAATAGTACGAGGCGACCGTGGAGGTCATGATGAGGAGGGCGACGAGCACAGCGACGATTCCATAGAGCGTCTTGGCCTGCATCTTCAATTCTCCTCTTCAGTTGACTTGCGGCTCTTTGCGTGCCTCCTTGCCATCCCCGGCAACCCCCTTCCACCGATCGAAGTCCATGGGTATGCCATGACCGCAGGAGCGATCAACGAACCAAACGCGAAGTCGCTGATTTCGTGCGGGACCATGAACGGGATCCCGGGGATTTCATACGCAAGCAGGGCGGGTAGACTCGAAGCGCCCGCGACGAGTCCCGACGCCAGGTTGGTCTCGAAGTCCCAGGCGAACGCACATATCGTGAGGATGGCGCCGAAGAATAGGCCCCTCGACAAGAGAGGAACAAATCTGGTGTCTGCCCACCACCTTGATGCTACGTACCCCGCCAGCGCGAAAATCAGCTCCCCTCCGACGAGAAAGGGAAGCAAAGCCCCCGGCGCCACCCCATAGGGGCTGACGAACCCCCAAATGGTCTCGGACAGTATCGCGACAGAGGCGCCTACTCGGAACCCGAATATGAAAGCCGCGGCAAACACAAGCGTGTCCAGGAGTTTGACGTTAGCATAGGGGGCCAAGGCGAAGTCGGATCCGACTATGGCCGCGGTGAAGACGGCGACAACGGCGACGGAGCTCGAGCGTTGCACGCTGGATGGATAATCCATCCAGACTATAAGGCTCCCGGCCGTCGCACAATCTAGTTCGGAACTAGTTATAGGTGCGATTCATGGAACGACGGCGTTGCAGTCTCTCGGCCAGCTGCTCGAAATCGCGGAAAGGCCCGTGCGGGGGCCGGCTCCCTCCTTTGAGAAATCACACCTGGTCCTTGCCTTCCTCATCATAGGAGAGAGCGGCATCGTGGGGAGACAGGCTCTCGCCGTCCGTTCGGGGCTGAAGGAAGGTCCCATTCGAACCGTCCTCAAGAAGCTCCGCGATGACGGCTACGCCGGGGCCAACGCTTCTGGGTGCTATCTCACCGTGGCGGGGAAGCGCGTCTTCGATTCTCTGCGGTCGAAGGTCACCCTTTTCGTCCCGGTCAAAGGGTCCAAGCTCACAATTGGGGAACACCAGGCGGGCCTTGCTGTCAGAGGAGGGGGCCGTGACGTGCAGAGCGGACTCGAACAACGCGACTCGGCGGTAAGGGTAGGCGCATTGGGGGCGACCACCTTCGTGATCAAGGACGGCAGGTTCGCCCTTCCGGGGGGTTCGAGGGATTCGGAGAAGGACTTCCCGGACAGGTCATGGAGAATCCTGAAGGAGGAGCTTGTCCCGAAGAACGGCGACGCGGTCATTGTCTGTGGGGCGTCGGACGTGACCACCGCGAGGCTGGGGGCTCTTTCGGCGGCCTTGACCCTTCTCTAGCTGTTCTTTGTGGCCTGCTCGGTGGGTTGCGGCGCCGCCGGGGTGGCGGGCTTGTTGACCTGCCTGTTTATCGCATCAGCGAAATAGTGCCCCGTGACGAGGACCTTCACCGACTTCACCCCCTTCACCTGGGCGATGCCGTCCTTCAGGTCCTGGGAGATCTTCAGCGCGAACACCGGGGGGCAGAACTGCGTGGTGGCGTGGTACTCGACGTCCACTTCGCCCTCCTTTATGTCCAGCTTGTCGATGAGGTTCATCTCCACTATGGGCATACCGATCTCTGGATCCACTATCTTCGATATCTGCCTCTGCACCTCCCTGAGGTCGACCTGCTCTGAAGACATGATGGTCGTCGGAAACCCCCGTTTCCGCTACTAAAAGATTGTCCCGGAACTGACAATTTATACCCGTGTAGGGCCTTCGCATAATCAGTGAAGCCAGAGGAAGTCCTCGAATCGATCGAGAAGGCCGCCGTCCAAAGAGGGCTCCCAATCATCGGGCCGAAGAGAGGGCAGTTCCTGGACGACGTCATCGAGGAGCACAACCCCCGGACGATACTCGAAGTTGGGACCGCGGTCGGCTACAGCGCCATCAGGATGGGGCGGCACCTGGTCGGGGGCGGGAAGGTGGTCTGCGTCGAGCTGCGAGACGACATGGCCCGGGAGGCGAGGGCGAACTTCGAGAAGGCAGGGCTCGAAGACCGAATCGAGGTGCTGGTGGGAGACGCATTGAAGGTCCTCCCCACCCTGAAAGGCGGCTTCGACATGCTGTTCTTCGACGCGGTAAAGGGGGATTACATCAACTACCTGAAGTCTATGGAACCCCTCCTCCACAAGGGGAGCGTGGTGGTAGCTGACAACGTGAAGTCACACGTCGAAGAGGTCGCCGGATACCTCGACTACGTCAGGAACTCCGGGAACTACAGGAGCTCATACAAGGAGTCGAAGGACAACTACAGGTACGGTTCCCGCCGTCTAGAAGCCGACGGCGTGGAGATCAGCGTCAGGCTCTGAATGCGCGGACGAGCTCCCTCCAATGTGGCTCCCCATCGAACGGGAGGTAGATCCTTACCCGATCCGCCAACCCCGCGTACCTCTTCCTCAAGGCCGGCCCTATCCCTGCCCAACTCCCTTCGACCGAGAACTCGTCCAGCATCTCGTCCCCGACTTCTGCGCTCATCTTCGCCCACTTCCCCCTAGACGAAAGCTCGTGGAGGCGGTCGCAGACGTCTCCCCATCCATGAAGTTCCAGGACTCTCCTGTAGCTCCTGGTAGATGCGTAGAAAGCCACCTGTTCCCTGATCGCCTCCCTGGATTTGTCCACCTCCCGCTGCGTGTCTCCCACCGCCGTGAACGCGGAAACCGCCACGTCCACTGTGCCCTTCCTCCCTCCCTTGGCCCTGCCTTCGGCGAGGGTCGGCCTGATCACCTCACTGAGGTACCTCCGGGTGTGGAGCGGGTGGACGTGCGCTCCGTCTGCGACCGCGCCCGCAGCCCTGCACATGCCTTCGTTCACAGCGGCGATGTAGATCGGGATTTTCGGGGCCCTGATGGGTCCTGGACTGAAGAATGGAGTCATGAGCGAGAGCTGGAAAAACTTCCCACGGTATTCCAGTTGGGTCCCGTCCTGCCAACTCGCCCAGACCGCCCTGAGCGCCTGCACAACTTCCTTCATCTTGGGAGCGGGGGGCTCCCACTTCATCCCGAACCTCCTTTCGATGTGCCCCTTCACCTGGCTCCCGAGTCCGAGGATGAACCTCCCGCCCGACAGGTTCTGGAGGTCCCAGGCAGTATAGGCTAGGGTCGTCGGGCTCCTCGTGAACGCAAGGGCGATCGAAGTTCCAAGAGATATCTTCCTGGTGCTGCTCGCGGCCAGGGCCAGCTGCAGGAATGGGTCGTGCTTGGTCTCGTTGACCCAGAAACAGTCGAACCCGAAAGCTTCTGCCTTCCTCGCCAACGTGGCCGCCTCCAGGGGGTTCCCCACGGCGACCTCGGCGTCGACCTTCAACCGTCCCCGCCGCCCCTCAGCACGCCTCTTAAAGCAGAACCAGCCGAGGGCGAGCCAGCGCTTCTTGGCGTCCATTTCCGTCGCCGTCGGACTCGTGACCGCCCTCTGCTGGGGGACTTCCGACTACATGTCCAGAAAACAGTCAGAAAGGATAGGGTATTACAAAGCGATAATCTACTCGATGCTCGTAACCCTGATCGTCTTACTCCCCATCACTCCGATCATCAGCCCGGACCTTGTCGTCACCGCTCCCGCTCTCGCCGCCCTCGTCTTCGCAGGTGCCCTGAACTTCATCGCGTTCACCTTCCTGTATCGCGCGTTCCACAAGGGAGTGGTCTCCGTCGTGGCCCCTGTCGCCTACACCTACCCGGCCGTGACCACGATTCTCTCCATCGCCGTGCTCGGGACCTTTCTGGGTGCGGTGCAGCTTCTTGCGATTGCGGGGATCATCATCGGGGTGGTCCTCACCTCGACGAGGTTCTCGGAGCTCAGGAGGTCCCTTTCCGGAAACGGGTCAGCCGGCCTTACTGCGGGTTTCATCCCGGCCCTCATCGCGTCGGTCTTCTTCGGAGCAGTCTACCTGGGGGTCGGCTATGCCGCTCCGATCGTCAGCGTGGTCATCCCGGTGATGGTCCTGAGGATAGTGGGAATCTCCATGGCGCTCCTTCTGGCGCCGATACTTGGGCAGGAGATCAGACCCTCCAGCTCCGTCTTTTCGAAAGAGATATTGACGATGGGGGTCCTCGAAGCCGCCGGGTTCTTGTTCCTCACCTATGGGATTTCATCGGGAGGAGGGTCACTCCCTGTGGTGACGGCGATTTCGGGGATGGGCGGGGCCGTCGCGGCGGGCTACGGCATTGTCTTCCTGAGGGAGAGGCTCGAGCCCAACCAGGTGGTCGGGGTCACCCTTTCGCTTCTCGGGGTCTTCGCACTGTTGTACTGGGGGGGCTGATTCCTCGGACTACTTCGCGGCGGTCAGCGAAGGGAGGCGGAGGGTGAACCAGGCGGTGTCGGTGCTGCAGGAGGTGGCTGGTCCATGCTACCCGATGCTCTTCCTGAAGCTCGGGGTCGAAAGCTGGACCCCGGTGGGGGAGGAGATGCTGCACAAGGTGGTCCAGGGGAAGGACAAGACCGCTGCCCTGGTGATAAGCGACGGCGATGGAAACTCGAAGGCCATGAGCGCTTTCGTCCCCGAAGAGAAGGCGAGTGAGTTCTCCCAGATGCTCGCGCAGAAAGGCATCCCCATCTTCCCCGGCGACGTCAAGCTCCCAATTTAGCCGTCCTGTTTATTAACAGGCTGCGGTCTCCGATTCATTTGCGGCTTACCCGCACCGCTCAACGCTCCGGACGAACTCTAAACAGCTCGACGAAGCCTGGCGTTGCCCGTTCGACGCAGAGAAATTGGGGGTGAAT
>CAYZDN010000043.1:0-7033 GCA_964477505.1 uncultured Nitrosopumilales archaeon | reverse complement strand
GAGTATCCGCTCACGAACGCGACCTTTCCTCCTATCCGCAACGGCCCTGTATCCCCGACGAGGATCATCGCGGCCTCCACTGACTGGTAGCGCAGGGGCGAGGCGGCGAAGATCAGGGGGGATTTCCTGTCGATGGACGGCGTGGACCTAGAAAACAGGAATGGGAACGCCTGCCCGATTCGCGGGCTCCCGGTACCTCCATCGAGCGACAGCTTCAGGCGGCGGCGTTACCCCCTTTGTGATAGTCTCTGCGGGCCGCTTCAACTTCTACTGGAAGAATCTTCTGAAGCGAAGTCACCTTTCTCCCCCTCCGTATGAGAGGCCAGTTCCGCCTAGTAAACCCTTATCGCTTCTTGGACGGCGGGGTGAATCGCAGGGATCCTGTAGATCCTCTGGATCGCATATGCGAGGTTCTCTGTCTTGCGCTTCTCTCCGTGGTTCACCAAGACGAGCTGGAGCTTCGGCCTCACCTTCCCCACGAAGCGTATGATCTGGTTGTAGTCGCTGTGCCCGCTGAAACCTTCAACCTTCTGCACCTTCGCCTTCACGTCGACTATCTTGATCTTCCCGCTTTGGTCCATCAGGCTTGCCTGGCTCCCGCCGTCGAGGACCCTCCTTCCTATGGACCCCTGGACCTGATACGACACGAACAGGATCTTGTTCTTCTCCGACGGGGCGATGTGCTCGAAGTAGTCGAGGACGGGGCCACCTTCGAGCATCCCTGAGGTCGCCATGATGACGGCCGGCCCTTCGCGGTATGCCTCCTCCCTGTCGGTCGGATGCTCTACCTCGGTGAAGTATTCCGACTTGAACGGGTTCACCCCCTCGTCGAGTATCTTCGTCCTCAGCTCCCTCGAAAGGTAGTCCGCGTAGGAGACGTGGATGGCGGTCGCTTCGGAGATCATTCCCTCGGTGAAGACGGGCGCCTCCACGAGTATCTTGTTCCTCATGTACTGGTCTAGGACGATGAGGATCTCCTGAGCCCTGCCGACCGCTGGAACGGGGATGAGCACCTTTCCCCCCTGCCTCAGGGTCTCGTTGATGGCGTTGACGAAGTTCATCTCAACCTCCTCGCGGACGGGCATGATGTCCTCTTTCGCGCCGTAGGTGCTCTCGGTGATGAGCGTCTCTACCCGCGGGTAGTTCCATGTGGCAGAGTCGAAAAGGGCGGTCCTCCCGTACTTGTAGTCCCCGGTGTAGACTATGTTGTGCGCCCCCTCTCCTATGTGGAGGTGGACGGTCGCCGACCCCAGGATGTGGCCCGCGTTGTTGAAGACCAGTTTGATGTCGGGGGAGATGTCCGTGACCATGCCGTAGGGCAGGGTGATGGCGTGCTGGATGACGTCCCGGATGTCCTTCTGTTCGTAGATGAGCCTCCCGCCTTCGATCTGGGCGATCTTCACGAAGTCGTTCTGCAGCAACGTCATCAGAGGGAGCGTCGGCTCGGTGCAGTACACCGGGCCGTCGTAACCGTACTTGAACATCGCCGGGAGGAACCCCTGGTGGTCCAGATGGGCGTGGCTGATGACGATGGCGTCGATGTCGTTGGGCGCTATGTCGGCCCAGTCGAGCCGCGGGAACGCGTCCCAGCTGTTCCTCACCCCCGGGTGTATGCCGCAGTCGAGCATCACCTTGCTTTCAGCCGTCTCCACAAGGATGCACGACCTCCCCACCTCCTGGAACGCTCCCAGGGTCTTGATCGTGACGTGCTCCTCGGCAACCATCCTAGGCCTGAATATCGCCTCTCCGAGCTCCCTGAGGAACTTCTCTCTTGCCTCGCTCCCCGCCTTGAGGGCGTAGTACACGTTCTGTATGGCCGTCGACTTGATGTGAGGCGCCTTCCTCACCCGGACCTTCCAGCCGGTCTGGTCCATGGCCGCGCCGAGGTCGAACCCCGCCTCCTGGGACAGGAGCTTCGGGGTCTCTGCCTCGACCACTATCTCACCCAGGGCGTCATCGAAGAAGTAGTTCGAGACCCCCGCCTCGGGGGGCCAAAGCCGTTCGAGCGCCTGGCGGGCCTCGCTCTCGGGCTTCCTGATCGACTTCTCCGTCCGGGTTACCACCCGCTTCTTCAGGGAGTTGACTATCTCCGATATCACGTAGCTGTTCTTATGGAGATAGGCCGGGTTCCTCGTGTAGAGGGCTATCCTCGGGCCCTCGTACTCTATCCTGGTGATCTGAGCCTCCGCTGGGATGTTGTTCAGGATGGCGCTCATCAGGCTTGCGCCGTTTGCTTTCTGTTCCAAGACTAATTTTCAGATGTGAACTGGGCCAGGAGCTTGTCCTTCTCGGACTCCGTCAGCTCCCGGAACCCTTCCTTGTCCAGGATGGCGACGTCGAAGTGGTCCCCGGTGGCGACGTTCCTCCTGGTGGCGGCGATGATCGCCTTCGCTGCGAGCGGGTAGACCTTCGTGGTGGTGATCCCTTCCTTGAACTCGGCCTCGAGGACGCCGTAGGCGACGGGGGAGCCGCTCCCGGTGGCTATCATCTTCTCCTGGTTGATCGATCCAAAGAAGTCGACGTTGAACAGCGACCCGCCGCTGGTGTCCACCCCGCCGACCAGGACGTCGGCGATGAACGGGTAGAGCCTCGACGAGAAGAGCATGTTGGAGACGACCTGGGCCGCTGCCTTCACCGGCATCGGCCTTCCCCTCTCGATCCTGTAGAGATTGGTATAGTACTTCAGCGTGTCCACCACGTTCTGAGCGTCAGCCACCCCTCCCGAGATCGTCATGGCGATGTTGTCGTCGATCTTAAGCAGCTTCTTGCCGCGCTTGTGGGCGATGAACCCGCCGGCGGTGACCCTCGTGTCCGTGGCGAGGACGACCCCGTCGGAGCAGACCAGCCCTACGGTGGTGGTGCCGTGGTAGACCGCGGAAGCCACCGTCTTCCTATCGACCTTGTTGAAATTCATCGACATAGTATCACGCGCCTCTCGGGTGAGAGACGAAACCGGCGTGAGGCCGTTGCTTATTTAATCTTTCCAAGCCGGGTTCTGGCAAACCTGTCAATTGGGCAACTTGTCTACCAATTGGAGCCATTCGTTCGGCTTCGGGGTCAGATGTTGACGTTGTGGACGCTGGCCTTGCGCCTGTTTCGGCAAAAGCGGTGATAGAGATAGCCCAGAAGGACCGCAACGACGGCGTCGGCGGCCGCCGAGGAATAGGGCCCCTCGAATGCGAGAAGGACGGCCCCGACGGCCAACAATGCCGTCCCCGCAGAGAGCAGGAGGTAAACAAAATCACGCGTCGTCTCGTTCAGCGTGGGTCCCCGTTGTTCGCTCACCGGTTTACGCTCTGGATCAGGGTTAGCCATATGTTCTTGCCTTCGATCTTGTTCCTACCATATCAGGGAGTCTAACCTTCCGATCCATCGTGAGGACATGAATCCGCGGCAGATTTGTCCGCTGGTCGTTTCCGTCGTTCGCAGCGCCCTTAAATGACGTGCGCCGGCCTCGGCCTCCCGTGGACTCCTACCACCTGATGGAGCTCCCCACGAAGGTACTGATCGGGGACGGCGTGATCAGCAGGCTCGGAGACTTCCTGAGCGATTCTCCGGGGAGGGGGAGGGTCGTGGTCTCCGCCGGGTCCAACGTCGCTTCTAAGGTCAAGGGGGCCGTCGATTCGGCGCTGGGGAAGGAGCCGACCTGGGTCGAAGTGACCGCTGCCGACATGGAGAACGTCAAGGCGGTGATGTCAGAGGCGAAGGGCTCCAGGTGCATCGTCGGGGTGGGTGGAGGGAAGAGCGTCGACGTCGGGAAGCTCGCGGCGTTCAAGCTGCACCTCCCGTTCTACTCTGTCCCCACGAGCGCCTCACATGATGGGATATCCAGCCCATTCGCTTCTCTCAAAGGACTGGACAGGCCGTACTCGCTGATGGCGAAGCCCCCGGTCGGCATTTTGGCCGACATCGACGTCATCTCCTCCGCGCCGCGGCGTCTCCTCGCCTCGGGGTGCGGGGACCTGGTGTCCAAGCTCACGGCGGTAAAAGACTGGCAGCTCGCCCACCAGGTCAACGGGGAGTACTACGGCGGGTATTCGGCGAGCCTCGCGCTGATGAGCGCCGGGGTCGTCCTCGACCATGCGCGGAAGATCGGGAGGTTCGACAAGGAGAGCGTGAGAGAGCTGGTGGAGGCGCTGATCAGCACGGGGGTCGCCGCGGGGATTGCAGGTAGCTCGCGCCCCTGCTCCGGCTCGGAGCACCTCTTCAGCCACTACCTCGACATCGTGGCCCCGGATTCCGGGCTCCACGGGGAGAAGTGCGGCATCGGGACGATACTGATGGCGAAGCTGCACGGGATCGACTGGCGCCGGGTCCGGTCTGCGCTTAAGAGCGTGGGCGCCCCGGTGGAAGCGTCGCAGATCGGGATAGACGATTCCAAGGTTGTGGAGTCGTTGGTCCGGGCGAGCTCCATCCGGCCAGACCGCTATACCATTCTCTCCAAAAAGAAGCTCGACGCCAAGGCCGCCAGGAGCCTGGCGGAGGCCACGGGCGTGATCTAGGCTGTCTGCGCGGGCGCTTCTTTCTTCTTCCTGACCTTGGGGGGTTCGGGCGCCTCGGCCGGCTTCTCGGCTTTCGGCTCTTCCTTCTTCTGCGCCTTCGGGTTGTTGAACTTCTCCACGAAGGTCAGGGTCGCGACGCTCGGTACGAACCTGAAGACGTCGTTCGAGATCCCCCTCTTGATTATCTGGAGCCCTTCTGCCAGGAACAGCCCTTCCGGAATGGTGACGGTGAGCGCGCCATCGGCTAGCTCGACAGACGCCTTGTTCCCGTCTCCTGCCAGCCTACGGTCGACGAGGGCCGTGACCTTGTCGTTGAGGGTGTCGACCGTCTTCAGCACCTCGAAGTCGTAGATTATTGACTTCCCGGCGAGCCTGTGGTTGAAGTCTACCTGAGCCCTCCCTGACCCGATGAACCTCACCGTCCCGACCCTGTTGTCGACCTCGATCTGGTCTCCCACCGCGAGGTCGTGCTCCCGCTCCCCAAACTTCCTGAGCGGCATCATCCTCAGCTGCGTAGGGTCTCTGACCCCGAAAGCCTTCTCGGGGGGGAGCTCGATCTCCTTCTTGTCCCCGACCGATAGCTTGGCGACCTCTGCGTCGAGCCCAGCGATGAGCCACCCCTCCCCCACCGCGACGAGCCTCGGCTCGTATTTCCTCGACTCTTCGTATATCTTGAGTTTCTTGGCTTCGGCTTCCACCGTCGACTCTATCCCCTCGCCCGTGTCTTTCACCCGAGCGGTATAGTTTGCAAAGATCAGGGCCCCCTTTTCAAACGGCATAGGATTCGACCAGCCTCCGGGTTGGGTTTATAGGCTTACGGGTTCCAGAAGGCCGCCATCGTCTGATGGATGGCGGCAAGGGTCGTCTTTACGTACTCTCCGTTGATCTGACCCATGCACCCGACCCTGAATACCTTCCCTGCGAACGGACCGAACCCTCCCGCAATGACTATCCCCTTGTCGAGGGCGAGCGCCTTCCTGAACTTCGAGTCGTCGACCCCCTGGGGGTAGTAGGTGGCCACGACGGTCTTGGACCGAACCGACCTGTCGGCGACCGCCTTCAGGCCCTGATCTGCGAAGCCATTGTAGAGCAGCTCGGACATCCTGTCGTGCCTCTCAACCCTCTTCGAGAACCCTTCTTCGAGGAGTTCCTTCAGCGCCTCGTCCAGGGCGTAATAGAGCGGAAGGGCGGGCGTGAAGGGGGTCTCGCCTCTAGCGCCGTACTCCAGGTAACGTGAGAGCTCGAAGTATCTCGTCTTGGGCGGCGACTTCTTGAGGAACTCCGCCACCCTCCCGCTGACCGATAGGAGCGCCAACCCTGGCGGAGCCGCGATGCACTTCTGGCTCCCGGTGATGCAGACGTCGACCCCCCATCTGTCCACGGGTATGGCGTAGCCGCCGAGGCTAGAGATGGCATCGATCACCGCGAACGCCCCGTGGTCCCTGGCGAGCTTCGCGGCCTCCTCAAGATAAGGAACCGCCACCCCGGTGCTCGTCTCGTTGTGAACCAGGAACATTGCCTTGAAGTTCCCAAGTTTGTCCATCGCCGCCTTCAGCTGCTCGAGCGTCGGCGCCTTGCCGAACTCAGATTCGACCCGGACGGCCTTCCCTCCGGCTAGCTCGACCGTCTCCGCCAGCCGCGCGCTGAACTCTCCGAATACGGGGACCACTGCGACGTCCCCAGGCCTTATCAGGTTCCAGACCGCCGCCTCCACGCCTCCGGTCCCAGATGAGGAGAGGACAACCACCTCGCCATCGGTCTGGAAGAGGTGCCTGGTCTTGTCCAGGACCCCCTTGTAGAGTTCCCTGAACGAGTCACCCCTGTGGTTGATTATCGGTCCGAGCATCGCCTTCATGACCCGGTCCGAAACGTTGGTCGGCCCCGGCAGCATGATCAGTTTCTGCTTATCCATGCTCGCCACCCTGCAGATCCTTCCGCATAAGTGCTCTCACCCTGTCGACCCCCCCGAACTTCTTGACCAGCTTGGCCACCTGTGGAGCCACCAGGCTCTCCCAGTCCTTCCTCTCGAGGATCCTGTCCCTCACATTGGTCGCCGAGTAGCGCCTCCTGTCGAGGTAGGGGACGGCACTGACCTCGATCCCCTCCTCGTTGAAGAGGAGGAAGGTGAGCGCGTCGTTGGTGAAGACGACGTCGAACTTCGGGACCATGGACTTCACGGTCGAGACCCAGAGCGAGTGGGAGTCCGCGTCCGCGATTGGTATGGCCATCCACTTCGAGGGGTCGATCCGGTTCCCATCGAGGGCGGACTTGATCATCGTGATCCTTTCGGAGGCGGTGAATGGGTTGTCCCTCTCGTGGCTCCTCTGCGCCGAGCCCACAACCACGTAGAGATAGTCGACGCGCTTCAGGGCATATTTCACGGCTTCGAGGTGGCCCAGATGGAACGGCTGAAAGCGTCCGATGAGGAGCCCTGCCCGCATCCCCTTGTCGTTCGGCCGGCCCGTTCTGGCCTATTTAAGAAAAATCGCTTCAATTCATAATCCCGTCCTCTCAGCCCCCCGTCGTGGAGC
>CAYZDN010000042.1:0-15495 GCA_964477505.1 uncultured Nitrosopumilales archaeon | reverse complement strand
GGAAGAGCCCCACCGCAGTAGTGGTGGCGACCAACACGGCCGCTATCACGATTAGATAATCCCCGATTCTGACTATGGCCTTCTGGAAGTGGCTCTTGGTTTCGGCCTCTTCGACTAGCTTCGTCGTCCGCCCGAAGTAGGTCCCCATCCCGGTTGCGACCACCACCCCGTCCATCTCCCCTTGCCTCACAACCGAAGACGCGTAGGCGAGGTCCCCCTCGTGCTTCTCCACCGGAAGGGACTCCCCCGTCAGGGCAGATTGGTCGACGAGGAGGTAATCACCGCCAAGCAGGCGCGCGTCCGCGGGGACGACGTTCCCGAGGCGCAGCCTTGTGACGTCCCCGGGGACGAGGTCGGCGGCCGGGAGGTCGACCCAGTTCCTGTCGCGCAGGACCGTGGCCCGAAGCGCGAGGCGCTTCTTCAACAGCTCGATCGCGTTGCTCGCCTTGTTTTCTTGCCAGAACCCGACTATCGCGTTTACCGCCAAGAGGACCGCGATGATGGCAAGGTCGTCCCAGTGCTGGATGAGGGCCGAGATGACGGCCGCAGCCTCGATCATCCAAGGGATAGGACCCCAGAAGTAGCGGAGAAAGGCGGCGAGGCGAGACTGATTCTTCTCCTCGATTTCGTTGCGCCCATACTCCTGGAGCCTCTTGGCGGCCTCCGCCGAGGTCAAGCCCTCCCTGCTCGTGGAGAGGCTCTGAAGAATATCGGGAATCGGGAGCTCTTTTTCCTTGGGAACCGAGTCGTCGGTCAAGTCTACGCCGTGCCTGGTCTCCGCTTGCCTCTAGGAAGTTTCTGCTGCGGCGGCCAGTTTAGCCTTGACGGCGTCAAGTTTGGGGTACTTCATGTCCAGGCTTTCCAAGGACCCTATTATCGCCTGTGATACGACGAGGTCCCTGAACCAGGGGTGGTCTGAAGGGACTACATACCAAGGTGCCCACGCTGTGCTCGTCTTCTCCAAGGCATCCTCGTACGCCTTGGTGTAGTCCTTCCAGTACTTCCTCTCGTTGTAGTCGAGGTAGCTGAACTTCCAGTGTTTCGTAGGGTCCTTCAACCTGTCCTGGAACCTCTTGGCCTGGGTCTTCTTGTCTATATGCAGGAAGAACTTCAGGATCGTCGTCCCCTCGTCGTTCAGCGTGCGCTCGAAGTCGACGATCTGCTCGTACCTCTTGCTCCAGACCTTTTCAGGGACGAGTTCGTGGACCCTTTCAACCAGGACGCTCTCGTAATGGCTGCGGTTGAAGATGACGATCTCACCCTTCTCCGGGGTCTGTTTGTGGGCTCGCCAGAGATAGTCGTGGTCCAGCTCCTCCTGCGATGGTTTACCGAAGTGGGCGACCCTCACACCCTGGGGGTTGACCCCCTCGAAGACCCTCCTGATGGTGCCGTCTTTTCCCGACGAGTCCATCCCTTGTAGTACTACGAGGAGGCTGTGCTTGTGTTCCGCATACAACAGCTCCTGCAGAGGGTCGAGCCCCTTAAGGTTCAAGTCGATGGCCTTCTCTCCTTCGGGCTTGTCGAGACCCGCCGTGTCGCCCGGGTCGATCTTGCCCAGCTTCACCTTCGAGCCTGGATTGACGACGTATCTCTTGATGTGCAGGGCCAGACGCCCTGCTGTGCCTTGGTTCCCCCGCCTTTAGCGCTTTCGTGCCCAGAAGACGGTTAACCAATATTGTACTAGGGAAAACGTAAAATCGGTGCCGCAGGCGGGGCGAGCACGCAAGAAGAAACCAGGATATCCCAGCCCGTCGCAAGAATGGCAAGGCGCCACTCCAGGACGATTGGTTTCCTGTTCTACCAGTCGCTCTATGCCCCAGCCTTCCTCTTTAGGGCGCTCTACAAGCAGCTCCTCATACTGGGCGCGATGTTCGGTCTCGGGACCTGGATCTTCGTATACTACGAGGGCCTTCCTCCTCTGGACGGCCTCTACGCTGCGGTCTCGACGATCACGACGATAAGGCTGTTCGTGCCTCACAACGGGGCGGTCACGACCATGCCGACAACCGAGGTGGTGCTGCTGATAGTTACAATCCTTGTCTCGGTCGGAGCAGCCGCATCTTTCTTGCAGGGGACGGTGAACGCTGTGGTTAATGGTGACCTCGCGAGGGGGGAGGCTGAAAAGAGCCTCATCAGGAAGATGAAGAACCACGTCATAGTGTTCGGGTACGCGCATCTGGGACGGTACGTGGCGGACAAGCTCGGCGAGCTCGGGATGGACTACGTCGTCGTGACCCATGATCCCGCCATCTACGATCAGCTGACACGGAAGAAGGCGCTGGTGGTCCTCCAGCACGAGAACCGGCCGATAGTCGCCCTAAAGGATGCCGGCATAGCCGATGCCTCCATCCTCATCGCAGCCCACGAGAAAGACCCGGAGAACATGCTCATCATCCTGAGCGCCAGGAGGCTGAAGTCTGACGTCAGGATAATCTCAGTCGTGCACGATGAGCAGCTGATGGACACCGCGAAGAACGCTGGCGCGGATGTGGTCATCCCGTCGTCTGTTTCCGTCGGTCACCTGCTGGCGCTGTCGGCCGTCACCAGGGACCTGGTCGGGATAGTCTTCTCTGAGAAGGTGGGGACCAAGGAGATAGCCCAGTTCTCGGTCTTCAAGTCGTCGAAGCTGATCGGGAAGCAGCTTCAGGATGTGGCCGGGCTGGCGCATGTGATAGGATTGGTTCGAAACCAAGAGCTCATACAGAACGTGTTCGACCCAAGCCTGAGGATAAAGGAGGACGGCACCCTTCTTGTGTTCGGCGACCCCACGGGCCTTCATGAGCTCGAAGCCGAAGCGGAAGCGCTGTAGGTTCATTCACTCAACGCTTATGGAACGAGGCCCAGGCGCCTCCTAGGGTTGGACCGGAGGACGGCCGCGATAGGTGAGACCGCAATCACGGCGATTCTCTGGGGCACCTCCTTCCCAATAATCGCGGTCGGACTTGGGACCGGTATAGATCCCGTCACCTTCGTCTTCCTGAGGTTCGCGTTCGCCGCCCCCCTGTTCCTGGTGGTGGCCAGGGTCACCAGGAGGAGCGTCGGTGGCTTCCTCAAGGACAGGGCCGTGTGGCTGATCGCGGCCTTCAACGCCGTGGGGTTCCTCAGCCAGTTCGAGGGACAGAGCTACACCGACCCTTCTACCGCGGCGCTCCTAGTCAACCTTGCTACGGTGTTCACGGCGGTGGTGAGCGCGGCGGTCCTGAGGGAACGATTCGGGACCCTGAAGACCGTCGGTGTCGCTCTGGCGATGGCCGGGACCGTCCTCGTCACGACCAGGGGGAACTTGGCTCTGGTGACCGGCGGGAAGGCTCTCGGCGACGCATTCTATCTTCTTGCCGCGGCTACGTGGACCGGTTACATGATCTACAACAAGAAGCTGACCGACGAACGTCGCTGGGACCCGGTGGCGGTGTCTGCTGCGGTAGTCACTTTGACGGCGGTCCTGCTTGTGCCATCGCTCCCCCTCGCAAGGGGATACGAGGTGAACCCGACGGCTTTGGTAACGGCGGCGTACATGGCCGGGTTCAACACGGTAATCCCCTGGGCATTCTACCAGCACGGACTGCAGTCGCTCACCGCAACGACATCGGCCGTAGTGTTGATGCTCGAGATAGTGACCGCGCTTGTGATATCGGTCGCCCTGCTCGGCCAAGCCATGGACGCGGTATCGGTGGCCGGGGCCGGGTCTATCCTTGTCTCCATCTACCTCGTCTCGCGCGGCTGAAAGGGCGTCCGTGCGGCCGATTTAGGGACATTTTTGATTAATCTCGGGTCGGAAAAAGGCGCGTGAACGGCTCGGCGGCGGGACGCGGAGCGGCCATGAGGGACTTCCTAGACGAGCTCGACGAAGCCAAAGAGCTCATCCACGTCAAGAAGGAGGTTTCGACCCGCTACGAGATGGCGGCGGTCGCCAGCAAGCTTGACGGGAAACCAATCGTTTTCGAGAGGGTCAGAGGGTCGGACTACAGGGTCGCTACGGGAGTTTGCGGCACCAGGGAGATGCTCGCCAGGGCAATGGGGGTCGACCAATCTATCCTGCTGACCCGGGTACTTGAGGCGATAGAGAAGCCGCTGCAGTTCAAGGTCCATGAGGATGCGCCCTGTCAGGAGATATCGGAATCCGAGGTCGACCTGCGGAGAATCCCGGTGCTGAACCATTGCGAGGAAGACGGAGGACCCTACGTGACGGCGGGGATTGCGGTGGCCCACGATAGGGAGTACGGATACAACGCTAGCTTTCACAGGCTGATGGTCATAGGGAAGGACAGGGTGGCGGCCAGGATACTCCCTCGCCACCTCGACGAATTCATCAAGAGGGGGAATCGCGACGTGGGCATAGCCATAGGGAACCATCCTGCGTTCCTCTTCGCTTCGGCTATCTCCTGTGAGATTGGGAAGAGCGAGCTCGCTATAGCCAACGCCATGCGAGAAATGAGCTTCGCACGGTGCCAGACCAACGACGCGTTGGTGCCCGCCGAATGCGAGCTGGTACTTGAAGGCAGGATCACGGACGAGTTGGTAGAGGAGGGGCCCTTCCCAGACATCATAGGCGCCTACGACATAGTGAGGAAGCAGCGGGTCATAGAGATAAAACGCGTCACGCACAGGAAGAATCCAATCTACCAGGCGATCCTCCCCGGGGGGACTGAGCACCGGTTCCTGATGGGGACTCCCAGGGAGGCGACCATGTTCAGGGAGGTCAGCAGGGTGTGCGACTGCGTCGATGTCCGCCTCACGGCCGGGGGGTCGTCCTGGTTACACGCGGTCGTCAAGATCAGGAAGAAGAACGAAGAAGACGCGAAGAACGCGCTGGACGCCGCTTTCAGGGGCCATGGCAGCCTCAAGCAGGCGGTGGTGGTAGACGATGACATCGACATCGAGGACCCGACCGCTGTGGAATGGGCGATCGCCACCAGGACCCAGATGGACAGCGACCTTACGCTAAGGCCCGGGGAGTTCGGCTCTTCCCTCGACCCTTCTGCTGACCAGGTGACCCGGAGGACGTGCAAGGTGGCGGTCGACGCGACGATACCTCTTAGCTTCCCAAAGGATGGCTTCGTGAAATCGAAGATTCCGGGGGAGGACGACGTGAAGGTGGAAGACTACATCAGGTAGAGCGCAATGCATCTTACGACCGAGGAGGAAGAGATGCTCGCCGGTGAAAAGGGGCGAGCGACCCAGAAGGCTATGCAGATCCTCGTGGCGCTCGGGAAGATCTATGGGGCCCAACGGCTGGTAAAGGTGGAGAGCGTTCAGGTTTCCGGCGTGTCGTACAAGAACCTCGGCGACGCAGGGCTCGAATTCCTGAGCGGGCTCGCCCAAGACGGCAGGGCGCGCGTGAAGACGACGCTCAACCCCGCAGGGATGAGCCTCACAGACTGGAGGTCGCAAGGGATTGACGAAGGGTTCGCGGAGAAACAGCTGGCCGTCATCGACGCCTACAGCAGGCTAGGGGTCGAGATTTCTTGCACATGCACGCCGTACCTGGCGGGGAACACCCCACGATTCGGCCAGCATATCGCCTGGGGTGAAAGCTCCGCCGTGGCCTACGCCAATTCGGTGATAGGGGCCAGGACCAACAGGGAGGGAGGGCCGAGCGCCCTCGCAGCCAGCCTCACAGGTCGGACCCCCCTCTATGGGCTCCATCTCGACGAGAACAGGGCGCCCAGCTACTCGGTCAACGTAGAAACCCAGTTGAGCTTCCCAGAAGATTTCTCGGCGATGGGGTACTTCGTGGGGAAGATGGCAAAGGACGGCATCCCATATTTCAGGGGGATACAACGCGCAAACCTGGAGGACCTGAAGGCGCTTTCCGCCGCCCTCGCGAGCTCGGGTGGGGTGGCGATGTTCCATATCAGGGGGTTGACCCCGGAAGCAGGCGTCGATGTCAGCGGTCTTGAGGCGACGTCTTTCACGCCCAAGGACCTCAGGGAAACAGGGGGGCTCCTGAACGATGAGGGGACCCCCGACTTCGTTTCGGTCGGGTGCCCGCACTGCTCCCTTGCCGAGGTCTCGACCATCGCCCAGCTGCTCGGAGGGCGCCAGGTCAAGCGGGAGTTCTGGATCTGCACCAGCAGGGAGGTGAAGCGCCAGAGCGACCAACTCGGGTACTCGCGCCTGATCGAGAAGACGGGGGCTAAGTTCGCCCTGGACACCTGCATGGTCGTCGCCCCCGTAGACGAACTCGGGTACAATGTGGTCGCGACGAACTCGGCGAAGGCCTGCCACTACCTGAGGAACGTGGGCCTCAGGGTGAGGTTCATGCCGTTGGAGGAGTGCGTGATGGAGGCGACGAAGGCGGACTGAAGCTCGTAGGGCGGACCATATTCGAAGGGAGAGCGGAGGGGGAAGCCCTTGTCTCGTCTTCGCCCATGTCGTTCTACGGCGGGGTCGACCCAGAATCGGGAGAGGTGGTCGAGAAGGGGCACGAGCTGTATGGGCAGTCCGTCAGGGGGAAGGTCCTGGTCTTCCCGAGCGGGAAGGGTTCGACGGTCGGCTCCTACGTGCTCTACAGGCTGAAGAAGAACGGCGCGGCCCCCAAGGCCATTGTCAACGCGAAGTGCGAGACCATAGTGGCGGTCGGTGCGATAATCTCAGAGATCCCGTGCGTCGACATGGTCGACATCAGGAGGATCGTGACCGGGGCGAGGATGAAGGTCGAGGGGGACACGGTCCAGGTGGACGACCCGGACTAATCTGCGCGGCGCCTTCCCTTCGTTCCGCCGTCCCACCTCCTGAAGAGGTCGTGTTCGACGCCCACCATGTCGAGGGCCTTGCCTACGATCTGGTCCACCAGGTCGTCGACGCTCTTGGGTCGATGGTAGAACGCCGGCATCGCCGGGAGCACGACGGCCCCTGCCCTGGCCACCCGGGCCATGTTCTCAAGGTGGATGAGCGAGAGCGGACTCTCTCTTACGACGAGGACGAGGCGACGCTTCTCCTTCAGGGTGACGTCCGCTGCCCTAAGGAGGAGATTGTCCGAATAACCGCTCGCTATTCCGGCCAGCGTCTTCATGCTGCAGGGGATCACAAGCATCCCGTCGGTGCGGTAGGACCCGCTGGCGACCTTCGCGGTGATGTCGTCCATCCTGTGCGTCTTAGTCGCAAGGCGGACCAGGTCGGCCTTGGTGAAGTCGGTCTCGAGCCGCATCGTCTCGAGGGCTGCCTGGGTGAGGATGAGGTGCGTCTCGACGCCTAGGTCGTGGAGCGCCTGAAGCGCTCGTGCCCCGTAGACGGCGCCGCTGGCGCCAGAGATGCCCACTATGAGGCGCACGGGCGGCGAGGCCCCGCCGTGGAGATTTAAGCGAGCCGCCCAACTCGGCCCCTATCGTCACTTCCAGGTGGCGATGCCGACGGCTGCGAGCATCATTCCGCCCCCGACCATGACAGAAACGGTCACCGGCTCGTCCAGCAGGATCGCCCCGCCGATCACGCTGATTACGGGGATCAGGTACATCTGGATGGACAGTCGCGTGACCGCCCCCCGGCTGACGAGGGTGTAGAACATCAGGTACCCGAACACGGTGCTGAGGAGGCTGAGGTAGAGGACGCTGACCCACCCCATGGACGAAAGGTTCGACGCCTGGGTGAAAAAGCTCCCCGAAAGGAGGGGGAGCAACATCGCTGTGCCGATGAGCGCCGCCATTATCGTCGTGGACGCCGACCCGTACTTGTGCACCAGAGGCTTCCCCACCACTGTGAACAGCGCATAGCACAGGGCTGTGATGAGGCCCTCGATTATGCCCACGTAGGACGAAAGGTCGCCGACGGATATCGAGCCGGTCGACAGGACCACCGTACCCGCTATGGCCAGGAGCAACCCCGCTATCACCTTCTTCCCTGCCTTCTCGTTGAGGAGGAGATAGGAAAGCAGCGCGATGAAGATGGGGCCGAATGACGTTAGGAGCGCTGCGAGGCCAGCGGAGAGGGTCGTCTCCGCGTAGTAGAGGGAGATATGGTAGCCGGCCACGTTCGCCAGCGCCACGACGAGTAGGCGGGGGATGTCACTCCTCTCAAACTTCACTTTGGGCCTGCCGATGATTGGGAGGAGTATGAGGAACGGGACGCTGGCGACCAACCAACGGAGCAGGGCGAGGTTGACCGGGGAGAGCTCCGTAACGACCTGTTTGATGGCGACGAAGGCGAGACCCCAGATGATGCTCATGACGATGAATCCAGAGTATGCGGCGAGGGTCTTGTTCGGCCGCGACAATGCCGCTCAGTTGCCTGCCGAGGCGGCCAAGGCCCGTTCGGAAGCGAGCAGGGTCTTCTTGCGGCCGATTCCCAACCCGTACCCCCCGAGGCTCCCGTCTTTTCTGATTACCCTGTGGCAGGGGATTATCAGAGGCACCGGATTGGACGCACAGGCGTTGGCGACCGCCCTTACCGCCCTCGGCTCGCCTACCATCCCTGCGATGTCGCAGTAGGACCTTGTCTCCCCGCGTGGGATGTCCCGGAGGGCCGTCCAGACCTTCAACTGGAAGTCGGTCCCCCTGATGTCGAGCGTGAACTTCACTTCCTGTCCGCCAAGGTGATCGTTGAGGGCGTCCAGATACTTCCTGGCGGTGGATGCCCTCATGATCTGCGCTTTCGGGAACTCAGCCTGAAGCGCCCTGACCAGCTCGGCGTCGTTCCTCCCCGCCTTGACCGAGCATATCCCATGGTCGGTTGCGGCCACAAGAAGGCGGCCCAAGGAGGAATCTCCGGTCGCGTAGGATATCGTCATCCCTGTCCCGCCGTTCCTGTAAGTGGCGGGGGTCATCCCCAGCCTCCTCCTCGAGTCTTCATAGAGCCAGCTCTGGGACGAGTAACCGCTCGCCCTCAGCGCGTTGATGACAGCCTCCCCCTTCGCCAGGCGGGTCCTGAGGTTGGTGAGCCTGCACTCGGCGAGGTATTCGCGCGGGGACATCCCCATGACTTCTGTGAAGACCCTCTGGAGGTGGAACGGGCTAAGACCGAACCGGGCCCCAAGGCTCTTCAGCGTCATCCTCTCCGCCGAGTTCTCCTTGATGTGCGCGCAGACCCTCTTCACGAGCTCCGGATTCTTGGAACCTTTGGACCCGGCCACGGCGCTTTGCAACTTGGATGTTGACGGTGGAATCGACTTTGGTAATAAGACGTTTGTCGGTTTCTTGCTAATAGGCTTAGCCGAGCTCTAGCCAGCGAGCCCTTTGATGCCGGGGACTTCGGCGCTTACGAACGCCCCGAGGAGAAAGACCAATATCGTCGCTCCGAAAAGAATCGCCAGAATCTCAAGGAAGTCCTTCAGGAACGGCTTCTGCTGGATTACGATGCTATACCAGGTCGTCATGGCCAGGATTGCGACCGCCAAAGCCAAAGATGAGAAGAGGGCCAATAGCATGCTGGAAGTGAGGAAGTAGGGCGTTGCGAGGATGACCGCGGTCACGAAATAGAATATCCCAGTGTAGACTGCGCTGAGACTGGCCGACCCATGGAACCCCTGCTTCGCCTGGGCGAAAGCCGCAGATGCCATTGCCATCGAAGCCGCGCCGCCTGCGACCACCCCGGCAAGACCGGCCAGCTCTGTCTTTTCGAAGAGGCCCAACCATCCCGCGTGAATCCCCGAGATTTCAACGAGCGCGTCAGCCAAGCCAAGAACTATGAACGAAATATATCGAATCGCCGAGCTCTCCGCTTTCATGGCGAACTCTTTCTCGTGCTCTTTTTCGTCGGCCACCATCGCGTCGAAGGCGGTCAGGTCCGCTTCGGGGATCAGCGGACGGAGTTCGTTATACCGCACCACGACGTTGGCTTCGTGCCTGTCAAGATACCTAGTCGCGAAGGTGAGCCCTAAGAACTTCCTGAGAAAGAGGACCCAGTAGAGCTTCAGCCTGGCGAGCTTGGGTTGCTCTTCAGGAACATATTTCTTCCAGAATTCGAAGTGTCCTTTTTCTGTAGTCGAGAGGGCCCTTAGGACCTCCGCGAAGGGGCTGTCTCTTGTCACCGTCCTGGCTAGCCTGTCGTAAAGCGTGAAGTCGGAGAATTCGTCTGACAGCCTGATCCGAGCGGCCCGCTGGAGAAGCGTGTCGGACGACGACATTTGACTATGTGGCCCGCTTTGCCCGTCTTATTTGAATCGCGGGGACGGATTTCAGGGTTGAAAGCGTTCGAAAGTGTAGTTTAAAGCGCAACCGCGACATCCGATAGTCCGGTGAAATGAAACGACGCAGGGCTATTGCGTGAAGTGCAAGGCAAACAGGGAGATGAAGAACCCACAGAGCATCACCATGAAGAACGGACGGAAAGCCACCAAGGGTTCGTGCCCGATCTGCGGAACTGGGATGTACAGAATCGGTGGGTAGACACCGATTCCCGTCCTTTATTCCAAATAGAAACCTGGCTTGGTGGGCAGGGCACCCTTGGCCCTGTCTCCGAGGTCGTGGACGTCTTTCGTCCCAGCTTTTTGGACGACGACATTGACGCCCAGCTCCTCGGACACGTACCCGGACGCCTCGGACAAGGTTTTGAACTCGTCGAACCCCCTGTGTGACGTGAGCTTCGCCATCGTCTCGTCCCCGAGCTCGAACATGAGCTTGAACAACCGGTCCGGTTGGATTCTCAGTGACGAGTATTTCTTGACTACCTGGCCGACGTTCTCGTCCTTCTTCTTGGCGGCCGCGAGATCGAAGAAGTAGCTCTTTGCCTGGTCGGAGCTGACGTAGACGTTCAGCCTGGACCTGGGGCCCTTCACGACCTTGAGGACGTTCCTCGCGTCTTCGATCACCCTGTTCATCACCGCCTCGGCCAGCTCGGCTTCTTCATCGAGCGGGAAGTCTCTGACGGAGGGCCAGTCCGCCTGGCAGACGAGCCCTTTCCCACCTAGCTCATGGTTTAGTTCCTCGGCCGTAAAAGGCGTGAACGGGGACATCATTCTGACCCACGCGTTGAAGAAGTCGGTCACGGTCTCCTTGCGCGGGTTCCGGGTCCGGTGGATGTAGTACCTAACGTCGTTCCACATGTCGAGGAAGATGGTCGCGGAGGCGCGTCTGATCTTCATCGCCTCCATCGTTTCGGTCGCTGACTCAATCCTCCTGTGGACCGTGGATGCGAGCCACGAATCCAGCTCGTTCGCCTGCCTAGCTTTTGCTGCTTTGAGCGTCTTCTTTACGAACGGGATGATCGACTCGACCTTCCCCTTTGCGTCCAACGCCGCCCTCTCCCGCCAGTCGGCATCGTCCATCCCGTCAGCCGTGAGCGCCTCCGCGAGCCTGACCGCGTCAGCACCGTACTGCTCCAGCGCGTGCCTCCAGGTCACGAAGTTCCCTTTCGTCTTGCTCATCTTCTTCCCTTCGACTAGTATCATCCCGTTCACCCCAATCCCCTTCGGCCAGAACTTCTCGGGGAACAGGGCAGCGTGATGGAACGCGAAGAAGGTCAGGTGGTTAGGGATCAGATCCTTCCCCGAGTTGCGCAGGTCGACCGGATACCAGTAGGTGAACTCCTCCCTCATCTCTTTGAGCCGTTTCTCGGTGGTCTTCGCTGCCTTGGCGATGTTCGCCGGGTTCCCCCTCCCAAGGAGGACGTAGTCGAAGACCCCGGGGGTCAGGCTGTCAGGGCCGATCTTCTCCAGGTTGACGAACTTGCTGACGCAGTAGTAGGCCATGTAGATGGTAGAATCGCTGAGGGTCTCGACGATCCACTCCTTGTCCCAGGGGAGCTTCGTCCCCATCCCGGAGCGCCGGGCGCAGGGCCAGTCGTTCAGCCACTCGATGGTAGAGTTGAACGCCTGACGCGCCTCCTCTGGATAGATGGCGGCCCGGTCGATGACGAGTTTCGCCTTTGCCTTCCATTCGGGGTTCGAATAGTTCAGGAACCACTGGTTCTCCAGTATCTTGACGTAGCATCTGGTTCCGCACCTGCACACCACCTTCTCGGGGAGCTCTAGCATCTTCGTCAGACGCTCGGTCTTGGTCAGGAGCTCCACGGCCTTCGCCTTAGCTTCGCTGACCGTCAGCCCAGCCAAGGGGCCGGACGACTTGGTCAGCACCCCGCTGTGGAACTCGGCGCTGTACACCTCCTCGGTGGCCGCCTCGAGCTTCTGGTCCATCGAGTCCTTGATGCCCAGCCTGTCGACCGCGTCCTTCGCTGGAATCTGGGAGTACCCCTTCAGCGAGAGGATCGGGATCGGAGCCAGCTTGTCAGCGACCTCTTTCACCTGCCTGCCCACGGGGACCCTTCCCTCCTGGATGTCTCTCAGGGCCATCAGGTCGTAGGGGGCGTGGGCCGGGACGCTGTAGACTACGCCTGTCCCCAGCGAGCCGTCGACGAACTCCCCGGGCAGGACTGGGAGGGACTTGCCGGTGAGCGGGGCCATGGCGAACCTCCCGACGAGTTCGGAGCCCTTGAACGAGCGGATGGGGACGACGTCGTGCTTCTGCTCTGACAGCCGCAACAGAGCGTTGGAGCTAACGACCCAAAGCTCCCCGTCGACCCGGGCCTCGCTGTATTCAGCTTCGGGGTTCACCCAGACGTTGGTGGCTCCGTAGATCGTCTCCGGTCTGAGGGTCGCAGCGACCAGCGCCCACTCCCCCAGATGGAACTTGATCAGATTGAACTCCTCCGGAGAGACCCCTTCCCCGTCCATCCTGTCGTGGTCCCCGGTCGGGCTCTTGTCGAAGGGGCACCAGACCACAGGGTGGGTCCCCTGGACGACGTACCCCAACTCGCGCAATCGAAGGTATTGCCACTCGACGAACTTCCTGTAAGCCGGGTCGACCGTCTTGAACTCCCTCCTCCAGTCGACCGAGAACCCGGCGTCCTTCAGCACCTGGCGGCTGACCTTGGTGTAGTATGACGCAAGGTACTCTGGGTCGACGAACTTGTCGACCTCGCTTTCGGGGACACCGTCGACCTCCACGAATGCGCGCCTCGCCTGCTTGTCTCCTTGTTTGAGCCTCTGGCTCATCCCGACGATCGTCTTCCCTGTCCAGTGCCAGGCCCAGGGGAACAGGACGTTGTACCCCTGCAGCCGCCTGAAGCGTGCGTAGTACTCGACCCTCCCCGCCGTGAACGCGTTCCCTACGTGAATCGGAGAGTTCATGTACGGATAGGGGACCGTGACGAACGCCTTCTTCTTCCCGACCACGGGGTCGGGTTCGAAGACCCGCCTGTCGCTCCAGACCTTAAGCCAGTATTTCTCCCTGCTCGACACGCTGCTCAACTCGGGACGAGGGGCTCGAGATTCTCTGCGAGGGAGGCTGCTTCGCCCAGCATGTCCGACCGAGGTCCGCCGCCCTGGGCGAACGCCGGGGAACCTCCTCCTGAGCCACCTAGGGTCGGGGCCAGCTTCTTCACGATGTCCGAGGCAGAGAAGCCGGCCTTGACCGCTTCGGCCCCGACGAAACAGATGATTCTCCCGGACTTGCCTGTGGAGAAGACGGCGATGTAGATCAGCGCTGGTTGGGACGCGACGCTCTTCTCTCCCTGAGCAATGATCTGGTCTTCGCCCATGGGGGGGTCTTTCGAGACGTAAAGCTTCGCCCTGCCGAGGTCCTTGGCTTGCATTGCTATCCCCGTTGACGACATCTTGACCATGGCTTCGCCCAGGCTCTTCTCACGAGCACGAGAGGACTCCAATTCTTCCAGGACCCCTTTCGCGACCCGTGGAAGGTTCTCCCTCTGGGTCCCCAGGACGGCGCTCAGTTCACGCAGTTCTGAGTCCATCCTGTGCATGTACTCTATTGCAGCTTCCCCTGCTACGAACTCGAGCCTCTCCACTCCATCCTGCACCCGCTCGGCCTTGACGATCTTGATAAGGCCGACCTCGCCCGTCGTCCTGGAGTGGGTACCCCCACAGGCCTCGATGTCCCACCCACCTATGTTCACGACCCTCACCAGCTTCCCTGGGACCACCCCTCCCTGATAGAGCCTGAAGCCGTACTTCTCCTCGGCCTCCTGCCTCGGCATGAAGGTGTTCGTGACCTTCAGGTTCTTCCTGACAACCTCGTTTGCTACGTCTTCTATCCGCTGCACCTGGGCGTCCGTCAGGTGAGCGAAGTGGGTGATGTCTATCCTCCCATAGTCTTCTTCTTTGAAGGCGGAGTGCTGCCAGACCCAAGGCCCCAGGACCTGTCGGGACGAGCCGTTCAGGATGTGGGTCGCGGTGTGGATCTGGGTGACCCTTCTCCTGCGCCTCTGGTCGACGTGGCAATCGACGGTGGCGCCCACCCTGGGGATCCTTCCCTCGACCTTGTGCATCACCACGTCCCCATACTTCTCGACGTCGACCACCTTCGCTTCCCCGATGGTCCCCTCGTCGGGCTCCTGGCCCCCGCCTCTGGGATAGAACACAGTCCGGTTGAGGACGACGTACTTCCCTTCGAAGACCTTGAGGACCTTCGCCTTGAAGTCGAACGGGGCGCCTTCTTCGTAGTACCAGAGCTTGGTCGGAGGCACCCTCCTCACGTCGAACTGCATCTTGGGCCGCTCCAGCTCCCGGGTCAGGTGCCTGGCCTGGACCTTCTCGTAGAACCCCTCTGGCGGGCTCACCTTCGCCCCAGATTCCATCAGCTGCTCGGGGGTGACCCCGTCGGAGTCGTAGAGCCTGACCAGGTCGTCGGTGGTGAGTTCCCTTCCGTTGTGGGAGACCGACGATACTATCTTTGCGACCCTTTCTGTGGACGAAGCGAACCTAGACTCTTCGACTTCGAGTACCTCCTTGACATCTGCGTCGTGCTCCTCGAGCTCCGGGTACATCCCCTTCAGCTGGGAAATGTGCCAGTCAATCAGGTCTGAAATCTCGAGCTTGAACTTGTAGTAGTTGATGAAGTTCTGGGCCCTCCTGAAGATCATCCTCAGGTTGTACCCGCCCCCCGAGTTGCTGGGAAGCATCCCGTCGGCCACGGCGAAGAGCAGTGACCTGGTATGGTCCGCGATGGCGTACATCGCCTCCAGGGCCCCGAACTGCTTCGTCAGGCTGGACGTCTCCACCCCCAGGTTCCGGGCTATCTTCAGACGCGCTTCGTCCAGGTTCCGGTACTCGTCGAGATTGATCTCCCCGGCCAGCGCAGAGTACCTTCGGAAGAGGTTCTCGTCGTATTCGACCCTGTTCTCCTCCTTCATCCTCTTCAGTATAGGCGCAAGGTAGGCGTCGTAGGCGGTCGGGGTCCCCTGGCTCAGCCAGGTGAGGCGCTCCAGGCCGGCCCCCATGTCGACGACGCCTTCCTTGAGCTGGACGTATTTCTCAGGAGCCCCTTCGAAAGCTGTGAAGACAGCGTTTCCCGTCTCCAGCCCTCGGACGTTATACTGAAGCGAATAGCCGAAGGCCCCGTACCCCATCCAGACGTCCTCATCGAAGGAGATCTCCTCCTTCTTGATCCCAAAGGTCTTAGTGAGGAGTTCGAAGTCGAGGTCGATGGTCTCGTCCTTCCAGTACCCTTTCTTGTTGGCCAGGGCGGTCTGGCCGATCATGCAGAACGATGTCCCGTGCTTCCCGTTCACCCCCACGGTGGGGACGTCGTTGAACCTCAGGCACAT
>CAYZDN010000041.1:0-22415 GCA_964477505.1 uncultured Nitrosopumilales archaeon | reverse complement strand
GACCTGGAGGTACGCCGAGGCGGCCTTGACGGCCGCGAGATTTTCCCTTGTCACCTGGGTGAGCAACCTCGTCCTCACTCCTCTCGTCCGGGCGTTCCTGATGGCCCCTACGAGGTCAGCACCCGTATGAGGCCCGACTTGGCTCGCGCTGAGGTCAAGGCGGGTCGCCGCCCTTGAGAAGCACGAAAGGACTGTCTGGAGGACGCGCTCCTCTTCCTCGATGACCTCGGTTGACCCAAACCGTTCGACCATGGAACTCCCTAGACGACCGCGAGGAGCGCGGTCTCTATTTCAGGGTATTTTCCCGTATGAAAGATCATACTGAATCGCTTTTATCCCCGGGGGAGGGGCAGAAGTTCCTTGAAGCTGGTAATCGCCCTAGGAGGGAACGCCCTCCTCCGTCCCGAGCAGAAGGGGACCTACGAAGAAGAAGTCGAGAACGTAAAGGTCGTGAGCAGGCAGATCCTGAAGGTGGTTGAGCTGGGGCACCAGGTCGTGCTCACCCATGGGAACGGTCCCCAGGTCGGTGACATCGCCGTGCAACAGGCCTCCACCACCGAAGTCCCCGAGTACCCCCTGCACGTGCTCGATGCCATGACCCAGGGCGAAATCGGATACCTGGTGCAGAGGGAGCTCGGAAACCTGTTGAGGTCTTCCGGCCTGGACAAACCCGTCGTCTCCTTGGTCACCCAGGTGCTCGTCTCGGAGCACGACCCGTCGTTCGCGAATCCCTCGAAGCCCATAGGGCCGTTCTACACGGAAGCCGAGGCGGGGAATGTGCAGAAGGAGAGAGGCTTCGTGATGAAGAAGGTCGGGAAGGGGGCAAAGTCCTACAGAAGGGTCGTCGCGTCCCCCGACCCGGTTCAGATCGTGGAGGCCGAGGCCATCGCCGCCATGGTCCGCTCCGGCTCGGTGGTGATCGCGGGCGGAGGCGGGGGGATCCCGGTTGTCAGGACGCAGGATTCGCAGTACGATGGGATAGACGCAGTGATAGACAAGGACCTGTGCGCCGAGAAGCTGGCCGAGGCGGTGGGGGCGGAGGTGCTGCTGATTCTCACTAACGTCGACTCGGTGAGGCTCAGCTATGGGACTCCGGCGGAGAGGAAGCTGGACAAGGTCACGGTGAAGGAGGCGAAGCGCCTGCTGGCGGAGGGGGAGTTCCCACTAGGGAGCATGGGGCCGAAGGTCGCCGCGTGCGTCCGTTTCGTGGAGCACGGGGGGAAGGCGGGGATAATCGCGATGCTCGACAGGGCAGCGGACGCCCTCGAAGGGACGTCGGGGACCAGGGTCGTCCCCGGGTAGCGGGGCGCCCTGTGACTATGAAAATGAGACGGGACAATGCTTTTATAATTTTGAGAGGTTCTTTCTGACCTTGACAGGCGAGAGTTCGGTAGGGAAGCCTGTTCCTCCGGAGGACACGGTAAGGAAGGTCACGGGCACCGCTCTCTACACCTACGACTGGGAGATCCCGGGGACCCTCTATGCCAAGCTGGTGACGAGCACCGTCCCCCATGCGAAGATAGTCAAGGTCAACCTAGATAGGGCGAAGGAGGTGCCAGGGGTGGCCGTCATACTCACCGGCAGGGACATGCCGTTCAGGGTGGGAATGTACGCCGGAGACAGGGACCTGCTCGCGGTGGAGAAGGTCAGGTGGGCGGGGCACCCGTTGGCCCTGGTGGTGGCTGACAACCTAGAGGTCGCCGAGAGGGCTTCAGAGCTGGTAGACGTCGAATACGAGGCACTGCCGGCGATCTTCGACCCGGTGCAGGCCTTGGACCCCGGCGCCCCATTGATACACGAGAGAATGGAAGAGTACAAGCACGCCGCCGTGTTCTATCCCGTTCCCGGCACGAACATCGCCAACAGGTTCAGGCTGATCCATGGCGACGTGGAGAAGGGGTTCGAGCAGTCGGAGGAGGTGATCGAAGACGAATTCCACATCTCGCATGTCAGCCACGGGTATCTGGAGACCCAGAACGTGGTAGCGCAGGCGTTCAGAGACGGCACCTACGAGATCTGGACGAGCGCGCAGTCGCCTTTCGTTGTAAGGCAGATTATGGCTGAGGCCCTTAACGTCCCGTACAACAAGATCACCATCAGGGTCCCATTCGTCGGTGGGGGGTTCGGAGGCAAGGCCGGGCTCCAATGGGAAGCCCTTGCAGCCCTGGCGTCCAAGGCCGCAGGCTACAAACCGGTCAAGCTCGTGCTCTCCAGGAGGGAGAACTTCGCGTCGTCCCCCTCCCGGGAGGGGGTCGTGGCCAACGTGAAAGCCGGATTCACGCGAGATGGGAAGTGCCTCGCATACAGGGTGCGATTCGTGCTGGACGCAGGCGCCTACGCAGATTACACCGTCAACGTGTCCAGGGCGATGGGGTACTCGGCCGAGGGGGTCTACGAAGTCCCCAACGTGTCCTGCGAGTCGCTCGCCGTCTATACTAACAAGATCCCCACCACGGCGATGCGCGGATTTGGGTACTCCGAGAGCAACTGGGTCCTGGAGCAGGTCTTCGAGCGCGCAGCCAAGAAACTGGGGATGGACTCTGCGAAGATCAGGAGGGTGAACCTCCTGAGGCCCGGAGAATCTCACACCGCGACGGGGGAGAAGGTGAGGGAGGACGTAGGGGACCCCAGGAAGGTCCTCCAGACCGTCCTGGAAGCGATCGACTGGGACGGCAAGGCCGAGCCCGCTTCGGAGCCATGGAAGGTGAGGGCCAGGGGGTTCGCCCTCTGCGTGAAAGGGCCCTCCCAGCCACCGAACGCCTCGTCGTCTGCGATCCTGAAGTTCAATGAAGACTCGACCATCGACCTCGTCCTCGGGACCGGCAACTTCGGCCAGGGGACCACCACCGCCATCTCCCAGATCGTCGCGGACCAGTTCGGAGTCCCGCTGGACGGGGTGAGGGTGGAGCCGACGAGAGACACCGGCAAGTCTGCGTACACCTGGCAGACGGTCGGGAGCAGGGGGCTCTTCACCGACGGGGCGGCGGCGCTCCGGGCGTGCGAGGACGCGAAGGACCAGATCCTCGACCTGGCTTCACAGGTCATGAGGCTCCCGAAGCCGGAGCTGGAGGTTTCCGAGGGCGCCGTGAAAGCGAAAGGTCGTCCCTGGCTGGCCATGCCCCTGAAGGACCTCGTGTTCGGGTACGTCTACCCGAACGGGAACACCGTCGGAGGGCCCGTGATAGGGAAAGGGCATTACACCTCGAGCCTGAACACGTACCTGGACCCTCAGACGGGCCAGGGAGTCCCCACCATATTCCATACGTTCGGGGGGACCGCCGTTGACATCGAAATTGACGTTGTGACCGGCGCCATTGAAGTCCTGAAGGCCGTCCAGGTCTTCGACGTGGGGAAGGCGATCAACCCCCTGCTCCTCAAGATGCAGATGGACGGAGGGTTCGTCATGGGGATGAGCATCGCGCTCTTCGAGAAGATCAAGTTCGACGAGCAGGGGTGGGTCACCAACCCCAACTTCACCAGCTACTACATCGCGAGGATGAAAGACGTCCCCAAGGAATTCGTCGCCAGGTACGTGGAGACCCCCGCCTTCGACGGGCCTCTGGGGGCCAGGGGGATCGGTGAGATGAGCATGCTGGCCGTCGCGTCGGCGATCTCCAACGCCGTCTACAGGAGCACAGGTGTCAAGCTGAACAATCTCCCGATGAGCCCCGAAGAGGTCTGGGGGGCGATATCTGCCCAGAAGCCTGAACTCCTCGCAAAGGCGATGGAGAGCTTCGGCAAGGTCGAAACCTCTGTGAAGGCGAGACGTTGAGCTTCGGCTCCCCCTACGTGACGCTTCCAGACTTCACATACCACAGGCCGAAGAGCCTCGAGGAGACCCTCGCCCTCCTGAAAGAGCATGGAGACGAGGCGAAGATAATGGGCGGAGGGGTGGGGCTCATAGCTTTCATGAAAGAGAGGCTGATGTCCCCGACGCACGTGATAGACGTGAAAGGGGTGCCTGAGCTTAGAGCGGTGGGACGGACCGAGGACGGGGGGGTCAGGATAGGAGCGGCCGTAAGCCTCGCCGAACTCCTCGAAGGAAGCACCCTCGAAGGCTACTCCGTGCTCCGGGAGGCCCTGTCAAAGGTTGCAGACCCGATGATCAGGAGGAGGGCGACCCTGGTGGGGAACCTCTGCGAGGCGATCCCCTGGGTAGACAGCCCGCCAGCCCTGATGGCCCTGGACGGTTCGGTGGAGGTCGCCGGTCCGGAAGGCGGGAGGACGCTCCCCGTGTCGAAGTTCATCCGGGGGCCGGTAGACATCGACCTGAGCCCGAACGAGGTGGCCACGGCCGTGGTGATCCCCGACTCGCGGGGGACGACAAGCGCCTTCGAGAAGTTCACCGGCGGTTCCGAGTTCTCTCTTGCCAGCGTCGCCGTCGCCCTCCGGTCCCAGGGGAAGAGGCGGGACGCAAGGGTGGTCTATGGCGCCGTCAACTCCACGCCGGTCCGCTCCGCCGAGGTCGAGCAGGCGATCGCCGACGGGCTTACGCCTTCGAGCGTCAGGAGGGGGGCCGAAGCGGCTTCCGAGAAGGTGGAGTGCATCGACGACGTGCTTGCGACCGCTGCCTACAGGAGGCACCTGGTCAGCGTGATAACGATCAAGGTCCTTAGGAGGATGATGGCGCAATGACCAAGATAGCGGTCAAGGTGAACGGGCGGGTCAGGAAGAGGGAGGTCAAAGACAACGAGCTCCTGCTCGACTTTCTGCGGGACAGGCTGGAGGTCAGGAGCGTCAAGGCGGCGTGCTGGAGAGGTGAGTGCGGGCTCTGCACGGTCAAGCTCGGGGACGACCTTGTGAAGTCCTGCCTCGTCCTGGCCGTGGAGGCTGACGGCAAGGACGTCGTCACCGTCGAGGGAATCTCCGCCGCTGGGGAGCTCGAACCCATCCAGAAGGCGTTCGTCGACCATGGGGCAGCGCAGTGCGGCTTCTGCACCCCCGCCTGGGTGCTCACGACCCATGAGCTCCTCCAAGCCAACCCCCACCCGACCGAAGGGGAGCTGACGGAAGCGACAAGCGGCCTCGTCTGCAGGTGCGGGACCTACAACCAAATCCGTGAGGCGGTGGCGGACGTCGCCAAGGGAGACCGGAAGCCCGCCAGGGTCAAAGAAAGCCTCGCCCGCGCGTAGCCGAGCCCCGGTCCTTCAGGACAACGATTAAAACGGCCAGGAGGTCCGACGGTCGAATGGTAAAGCCAGCGGTACCGATTTCGTTCGACTCCTTCAACTTCTCGGTCGAGGAGATAGAAGGGTTCCTAGGCGGGATCCCGGACAACCCTGCCTTTCAGAAGCCGTTCGTCCCGAAGACGTACACCATGAAGAGCGGGGAGCAACTGGTGATCCGCTCCGCAGAGAAGAGCGAAGCTCTGGCCATCCTGAAGTCCCTGAAGCCCCTGATCGACGAGAAGTACGACAAGGACTTCTATCATCTGGTGGGGACGAGGACCTACGCCGAGATCCTCGCCTGGCAGCAGAACAGGCTGAAGGACGCCTACGTCATAGTGGCCACCAGGAAGGACGGCGAGCTGGTCGGGCTGGTCGACCACAGGTTCTGGGACAAGAACGTGGCTATCAGCCTCCACACCCTGGTCCTCAAGAGGGCAGAAAGGGTGGGAGTCCTCCTCTACGTGTCCAAGATGGAGCACGCCTTCGATGTGGTCGGCGCCAACGAATGGTGGGCGACCTTCGAGAGCCCCTTCGGATTCAGGCTCGGCTTCAGGTTCAACCATGTCACGAAGCCCTGGCCTGAGATGCAGCACGAACTCGGGGGAGCCAGGATCTTCTACATCAACAGGCAGCAGTGGGAAGAGTACGTCAAGCCGTTCGCGAAGGAGAAGGGGTGGCTCGGAGCGCGGCCGGTGGGTAAGGAGGTCCTGGCCAAGGCGAAGCCGCTGAAGCCGACGTCCTCCATCGAAGTCGAGTTCTAGAGCAGCCTATCCAGGGCGTCGGACAGTTTCTTGTCCAGGGCAGGGGCTTGCGTGAGGTCCACCTGGACGCACCTCACATTCTGACTCTCCAAGGAATCCCTGAATATCTCCAGCCCGAGGTTCAGTACCACGAGCTCCGACCCGAGCAGCTTCGTGGCCCTAGCCAAGGAGGTCCCCCCATTTCCTCTTCAACCGCCCTGATGCCTCCTCCCCTCCGACCAACAGCGCCGCTTCGGCCGAAAGGAGGGCGTTGCTCGGGAACAGCATGGAGCCGGCGGAAGACAGGCTGCCGATCTGTCCCTTCAGAGGCTGCGGGTCTGTCTCGGTGCCGCAGATATGGGACATCACGGCTATCCCAGCCTCGGTGGCTCCGGCTATGGTCCCCTTCAAGGCCCCTCCCGGATCGTCTGACGAGCCGTAGCCCAAGACGATGTCGAGGAGGACGGCTGCGACGCTCGGGTCCCTCGACTCCTGTGAAAGGCGCAGGCGCCTGAGCGTAGGGTCGATCATCGGGTGCGCCCTTCCAGCCGTGAACGACTCGTCTCCGAGGTCGACGACGCTGTTCCCCTTGCTGACGTTCGGGTCCTCGAGGGCGAACCGGTCTGAAAGCGGGGTGTTGCTGAACGCCTCACCGATGAGCTCCTTGAAGATCAAGAGGGTCTCGTGGGCGAGGGTCCCGCCGCTGTAGAGCCCCCTGAGGTTCTTCCTCGAGGGGCCGAGGCGGGATGCCGCCTCTTTTGCGTTCTTCACGATTTCGTCGTAGTCTAGCGAGATCTTCTCTTCGAACCTGGTTTCGGCTTCGCGCCCTGAGAACTGGGCGGCCTTCTTGACGGCCGAGTGGAGGGTCTTGGCATAGGCGACCCTCCCGCCCTTGGCGGCAGGCGGGTCGAGCCCGAGGAAACACGCGACCACCGGCTTGGTTGTCTTCTTGGCGACGTGGTCCATCACGTCACCGATCACACTCTCCTTGGGGGTCTTCGCGACGATCATCAACATCCGGGTCCCCTCGTCTGCTTCCAGGATGTCCAGGCAGTCCTTCATCATGAGCCCCCCGATTCTTTCGCTCACGTCGGAGCCCCCCACGCCGAGGGCGGCGGAGACGCCGAGGCCGATCCTGTCGAGCAACGTCGAGGCCTCCTGAATGCCGGTCCCGGCGGAGGCGACGATCCCGACTTCCCCCCTCCTGACCGAGTTCGCGAACCCCAGCCCGACTCCGTTGATTATTGAAGTCCCAGCCCCGGGGCCCATGACGAGGAGCCCCTTCGAGCTGGCGAACTTCTTCAGCTTCAGCTCCTGGTCGAGGGGGACGTGGTCGCTGAAGAGATGGACGTTCACCCCGTTCCTTAGGAGCTCCATGGTCGGCTCGTAGGCGAGCCTCCCTGGCACCGACACCACGGCCAGGTTGGCCCCCTGCATCCTGTCGAGGGCGGACCTCACGCTGTGGAGGACCACGGCCCTCCGGCCCCCCGAAGAGACGGGCGGGGCCATCACGAGCTGCTCCACCCGCGCCACCACCTGAACCCTGTCGAACCCGTCCTTCACCCTGACGCCGATCACCAGGTCCCCGTCCTCGGCGCCCTTGCTCTCGCCTTCAAGCAGCCCGAGGTCATGGAGGAGGCGCCTGTTGGTGTCGGTCCCCATCGAGACGACCGCATCGTCGACGCCGTCGAGCTTCTTCACGTCCTCTGTGAGCTTCATGAGCTGTATGGAGTCCCGGAAGAGGTTGCGCTTGACGACGTTTACTACCTGCATCCCACAAAATGCCCTCGTCCAATCGTGTTAAGCGTTTCCGTCTCGTAAACGTTTAACAGCGGTCGGGGGCGAAAAACCGAAGGGTTGACTGTCACAAAGGACGAGGTCGAGGCGGCCAATCTGAAGGCCGTGGGCAGGATGATGGACTCGGAGCCGAACTGGGTCGATATAGGGCCGGCTTCGAAGAAGATGGGCCTGAAAGGGAAGACCCTCCTTCACGCAGGTCCCCCTTTGGAATGGGGGGACGCCAGCGGCCCGATGAGAGGGGCCATAATCGGTGCGTCGATCTACGAAGGATGGGCGGAGACAGAGAAGCAGGCCATGAAGCTGGCGCAGGAGGGAGAGATAAGGCTCGAACCGGACCATCATCACAACGCGGCCGGTCCGATGGCGGGGGTGATCTCGCCGAGCATGCCGGTATACGAGCTCGAGGACAAGAAGTTCGGGAACATGACCTACTCCAACCTGAACGAAGGGATCGGGAAGGTGCTCAGGTACGGAGCCTATAGCCGGGAGGTGCTCGGCAGGCTTCGCTGGATGTCGGACACGTTCGCCCCCGTGCTCCAGGCGACCGTGAGGCGGATCGTGAAAGCGTCAGGGGGCCTTCCGCTCAAGCCCTTGATCGCTCAGGCGCTTACCATGGGGGACGACTGCCACAACAGGTACGTGGCGACCACTTCACTCTTCGCCAAGCAAATCGCCCCCCATCTGGTGAGGACAGGGTTCGACGCGAAGACGCTAGCTGAGGTGAGCAAGTTCATCGACGGGAACAACTTCACTACGCTGAACATGGGGATGGCCGCCGGAAAGGCGATGACCCTGGCGGGCCATGGGATAAGATACAGCACCCTCGTTACCGTGATGGCGAGGAACGGGACAGATGCAGGGATCTGGGTAAGCTCGCTCGGCAACAGGTGGTTCACGGCAAAGGCCCCGGTCCCGAAGGGGCTCTGGTTCCCTGGGTTCACCGAGGCCGACGCTAACCCGGACCTCGGGGACAGCTCCATCACCGAGACCGCGGGGTACGGGGGTTTCGCCATGGCCGCGGCTCCAGCCATTGTCTCGTGGGTCGGGGGGAGCGTGCAGGGGGCCCTCGACGTCACCGAACGGATGTACGAGATCACCCAGGCACAGCACAAGCACTTCCTGATCCCGTTCCTGGACTTCAAAGGGACTCCCGTGGGCATCGACCTCAGGAAGGTGCTGAAGACGGGGGTGGCGCCCACGATCAACACCGGAATCGCCCACAAGGAGGCTGGGGTGGGGCAGGTCGGCGCAGGGACGGTCACCTTCCCGATGCAGGTCTTCAAGGACGCATTCGAGGCCTACGTAGACAAGTACGGAGCATGATCCAGAGGGCGACCTTCGTAGGGGAGCTCGCGGCAAGAATCCTGTCTCTTGGGCACCCTGGGGTCGTCACCAGGACCTTCGAGCGCTCGGTTTACGCCAGGGCGGGCTCCGACTACTTCCTCCTGCTCTGGGGGGACACGAGGTCCCCGATGACCGTGAATGTGAAGGGCGAAAGCATCGGCTCCGAGGAGGCGAAAGTGGGCGGGAATTGCGAACTGAACAGGTCCTCCATACAAATGGGGCGCCTCCGGATAGAACTGGACGGAGCAAGGACCTACCGGGCATCCCTGCTGCAAAGGGGGACCATTGCGCTCCCCGACCCCCGGTCGCTCGCGAAGGGGGTCGCGATGCTCAGGTTGATGTACGACGCGTCTCCTCACGGCCCGACGCTGCCTGCCGACCTCGCTTTTCGGAGCTTCGCCAGGGATACGCTCCCAACCTATGCCACGCCGGGGGCAGAGGCCCCAGGGTTCGAACCTTTCATGCCGCTTGTGGGGAGAGGCGTGGGGTTCACCCCGGCCGGGGACGACTTCTGCGGCGGATTCACGGCCACGTTCAACTACGTCGCGAGGAGCGGGGGGAAGGAGCCGATCCAAGTCCCAAAGGCACGGGTGTTGTCAAAGACGGTCCCCGAGAGCGGTGCCATCCTTGTCAATTCGTCCCTGGGGTACGTCGACGAAGGGTTGCAACGGCTCATAATCGACTCGCTGAAGGGGCGCCCCTTTCTCCATGACCTGGAGTCCTTGGCGGCGAGGGGACACACGTCGGGGATGGACATGTCGCTCGGAGCGCTGCTTGCCGAGGCATGCGCCTTGGACCGATCGGGCGGACGGCACGCGCTCGAGAGCTGCCTGGGGGCGCTCCTTACAGGTTGAACGACGAACGCTTTATACCGGCTGTGCCGACGAGACGTTCGCCTGATGGGGATGCAAGAAGAGGCCCCGGTGCTCGAGACGAAGGGGCTCACGAAGAGGTTCGGAGACCTGGCCGCCGTCAACGCTGTTGATTTCAAGCTGAAGAAGGGGGAGATACACGCCCTCCTGGGAGAAAACGGGGCAGGGAAGTCGACCCTCTGTAACGTCGTGTACGGCTACTACAAGCCCGATGGCGGGGAGGTCGTGGTCAAGGGAAAGGTCGCGAAGATCGGGTCCCCGAAGGAGGGGATGCGCGCGGGGATAGGGATGGTCCACCAGGAGCTGATGCTCATCCCCAACATGAACGTCCTGCAGAACCTGAGCCTTACGACCGACCTCAAGGTGAGCAAGCCCGTCCTCGAGCTCAGCGGGATAAAGAGCAAGCTGCTCGCCATGGAGGAAGCCTATGGGCTGGAGGTCGACCCCGAGGCCCTGGTCGAGGACCTGTCCGTGGGAGAGAGGCAGAGGGTGGAGATCCTGAAGTGCCTCTTCATCGGGGCGGACATCCTCCTTTTTGACGAACCGACCAGCTTCCTCACAGAGATCGAAACAGAGAAGCTGTTCGTCAGCCTCAAGCGGATGACGTCGGAGGGGCGCTCGATAGTGTTCGTCACCCATCACATCGACGAGGTCATGGCCATAGCAGACAGGATCACCGTGATGAAACAGGGGAAGGTGGTGGCGACGAAGACGAAGGCAGATGTCACCCCGGACCAGCTGGCGATGCTGATCGTGGGGCGGGAGGTGGTGTACAACGTGAAGAAGCTGCCGAGCGAAGTCGGGAAGACGGTTCTGAGGCTCGAGGGCGCTTCGGCTGACAACGACCTGGGGACGCCTGCCGTCAGGGAAGCTTCTTTCGAACTGAAAGCGGGAGAGATCCTCGGCGTGGCCGGGGTGGCGGGAAACGGCCAGAGGGAGCTCGACGAGATAATCACTGGGATGAGGAAGCCGAAGTCAGGGAAGGTGTTCCTTGATGGAAAGGACGTGACGCAGGAACCCCCAGACAAGATCCGAAGCGAGGGGGTCGCCCACATCTGCGAGGAGCACAAGACAGGGTTCATCTACGACTTCTCCCTGAAGGACAACCTGGTCCTGGCGCCCTTCCTCGCAGGGAAGTTCAAGAGAGGGATGTTCCTGGACGACGGAAAGCTGAGGGAGACCACCAAGCAGCTTCTCAAGGAGTACAACGTCATGGCGCCCTCTGAAGATGCCCCGTTGAGGACGCTGAGCGGCGGAAACAAGCAGAAGTTCCTCCTGGCTCGGGAGCTCTTCTGGGGGCCGCGGGTCATCGTCGCCAACAACCCGACCAAGGGGCTGGACGTCGGGTCGGCCGAATACATCAGGAACGTCCTGATGAAACAGAAGGCCGAGGGGAAGGCGATACTGATGATATCGGCGGACCTCGACGAGATCCTCGATATGAGCGACAGGATCGCTGTGATGCTTCAGGGGAGGATAGTCGGGATCGTGGACGCCAAGAGCGCGAACATACATGAAATCGCGACGCTGATGACGACCGCCGCTGCGAAGGCCTAGCCGGGGCTAACCTTTGCGGTAGGGCTTCAGCAAGAACTTCGGGAACCTCGATTTCCTGCCGAAGACCGGTATCAGGACAAGGAGGAAGACGTAGGGGAGCATGTTGAACAGGGTGGAGACCGAGGCGACCCCGAACCCCGACAGGGAGACGTATTCGCTCTGCGCCGCATAGACTATGTTGAAGGACAGGGCGGCGAACAGGGTCCGGTAGGGCTTCCAGTTCGCGAAGTAGATCATCGCGAGGACGATGAACCCTCTTCCCGCTATGATGTCCGTCTGAAAGTTGGCTACGAAGTTGCCCGCGAAGTAGAATCCCGAGACCCCGAACATCAGGGCGCCGAAGAGCGTCGCGAGGAACCGGACCTTGTTGACGTTTACCCCCATGTTGTCGGCGGCCTTGGGGTTCTCCCCGACGGCCCTGACCCTCAGCCCAAGCGACGTCCGGGTGAGGAAGAAGGCGGTCACGATCACCATGACCAGCGAGACGTAGGCAAGGACGTTCTGTTTGAGGAAGATGGACCCGACGTAGGGGACCGTGTTCCAAGTCCCGAGCAGAGGAGGGAGGCCGACGAAGTTGGGGGTGAGACCGCTCGGGTACACGGTGTTGAAGACGACGAAGGAGATGCCGAGGCCGAAGAGATAGAACGCGAGTCCCGAAGCTATCTGGTCCATGCGCATCTGGATCGCGGTGAACGCGAAGAGCGCCCCTGTCACCCCGGCCACGCCCATGGCCGCGAGCAGGGCGAGCCAGGGGCTCCCCGTCGTGTAATCGACTATGAACGTCGCGACGAGGGAGATCAGCATAATCCCTTCCAGCCCCAGGTTGGCCACCCCGGACTGCTCCGACACGATCTCGCCCATCCCGGCGAACAGGTAGAACGGCGAGAGCTGAAGGGTCGTGGTAAGGATGCCAACGAGCACGTCGGAAAGCGCGATCAAACCGCATACCTCCTTTGGGTCAGGTAGTTGCCCAACAGGATGCCGAGCATCATGATGCCCTCCATGGCGAAAACGACGTAGGTGGGGACGTTGGCAGACAGGGCCATGGACTCGGCGCCAATGGTCATGTAGGCGAAGAAGAAAGAGGCGACCCCTATCCCGAGCATGTGCTTCCTCCCCACAAGCGCGCAGATGATGGAGACGAGCCCGTAGTTTGTGGAGAACGAGCCTATGTCGAGTTCGTAGCGGTACCCCATCAGATAGGTGGCCCCTGCAAGCCCGGCAAGCGCGCCAGCGGCCAGCATGGTGAGGGTCATCACCCGGGAGATGTTTATGCCGGCGTACCTCGCTGTCTCCGCGCTTTCGCCGACGGTGTCAGCCTTGATCCTGAACGGGGTCCGCTCGACCAGAAGGTAGAGCACGATCCCAAGGGCGATGGTAGCAGGCACCGCGTAGGTGACCGGGACCCCGCCGACGATGCTCGGGATCTTGAACAACGAGGAGAGCTCCACGGAGTGAGGGAACCCGAGAGCGGTCCCGGTGCTCTTTATCGGCCCACTGAGCATGTAGAAGGCGAAGTTGATCGCGACGACGTTCAAGAGGATGGTGACCACGATCTCGTTGGCCCCGAACTTCACTCTCAGTATGGTGGGGACAGCGATCCACAGGAGCCCCCCCAGGGCGGCTGCCAAGATCATCGTTACGTACAGGACCGGCCAGGGGAGGGATGCCAGGAAGGTGTATGCGACGAAAACCATCACCATCCCGACCAGGAGCTGGCCCTGGGCCCCGATGTTCCACAGCCCCGCCTTCAGCGCAAGGCCCACCCCCATCCCCATGGTGTAAAACAGGATGAACCGGACGAAGATCTGCTGAACCCCCCCAGAGAGGGTTATGGGGTTCAGAAAAAGGGAGGACAGGGCCACCCCGAGGTTTCCGCCGGCGTACACCACGACCAGGAGCCCGGCCAGGATGCCGAGCCCTATGGCCAGGACGTTATACGCCGTCGTCCGGAGCCATCGGAGGCCCTGCGTTATCGCACGCACCCTTTATGGTAGACTCGAAGCTGGCGGGAGGTAGTTGAATTGGGCTGCCATGTTCCCGGTCGGCGCGCCACCGCCGGACGGCACCGTTAGAGTAGTGTCTGCGCAAGTCGAAGCGCTTGGGTTGGCGAAGCAGTACGGGGCTCCGCTCGAGTTCGAGGCGAATGATATGATGACCTGTCCTTCGACGATTTCGCTCTGCAACAGGAGGCCTGCGGCCTTCACGCTGGCGGGAAGGTTGGGTCCAGGCTGGACCGCGATCAACCCTGAGGCCATGTCCACCTTGGTGTATCCCCAGTGCCAGTTGTTGCTGACGAACTGCTCCATCGCCTTGAAGAAGGGCGTGTAGTAGTCAACGACTATCGAGCCCAACAGGATCTTGTTGTCCGCGGGGAGGATGGCCGTCAGGTTAGTGTAGACGTTTGACGCCCACACCTGGGGCGTTGATGGTTGCGCCAGAGCGGCTCCCAAGACACCAACGTCAACGCCGTCTCCAGAGGAGAAGACAACGTCGGCGCCGTTGGTATAGTCGTTAGACGCAGTAGTCTGGGCACCTGCGACGTCGGCCCAGGCGAATGGTTCGAACGTGTTTGTGATCGTCGGCGTGGCGGGGCTGGTGTAAGTGACGCCTGCGATGAAACCTTCGTGACCCTCCCATATCGATGGGATGTCGCCACCGCCGACCAGCCCGAACTTGTGGGACTGGCTGATCATGCCTGCCATGGCGCCGAGGACGAATCCTCCGCCGCTGAGGTCGAGCCAGATCCTATAGACGTTCGAGTAGTTAGCTTGGGTGCAGTCAACGCAGACCGACATGATGGTTGGGTGCTGCTGCGCGAAGGTGTTGGCCTCTGCCTGATACTGACCTCCCTGGAATATCACGATGTTGTATCCCTGGGCTGCCCACTGCTGAGCGGGCACATCAGCGTCGGTTCCGGAGGCCTTGTTCTCTGCGATGCTCAACGTGAACCCGAACTCCGCCTTCAACCTGTTGATGGCGTCATTCGCGTTATAGTTCCAGGAGTTGTCTGCCGGGGTTAGCGGCAGGATGATTCCAATCTTGAGGGCGCCTATTGCGCTCGCCTGGGTTCCGGACGCGGTCACGGTCGTGGTCGAGACTACGGTAGTGGCGGCCGCGGTCGTGGTCGAATACACGGTGGTAGTTGACGGGGTACCTGAGGATGGGTATGCGAAAGCGTATGCAGCGACTCCGACTAGGAGTACGACGAGGACGACGAGTCCACCTACTAGTGCTGTGATTCCGTTTCTTTTCGTTCCTTTCATCGGCCCGAAAACGCTTCTAGTAGTTATTTAAGGCAGATTGCTAATCGGGGGCGCCGGCTCAGCTGAGCTTGGCTTTTACACAGTCGAACAGCTGGCTGATTATCTTCTTGACGTTCCCTTCGACCAAGGGCTTCGCGAGCCCCCCCAGCGGGCCATTGATGTTCACGTTGGCATCCCATACGAGCTCTGACTCGGCCCCGGCAGCGTTGACCCCGATGTTCACGAGCGCGCTGAACCCGCTTCCCGCTCCTGTGCCAGAGAGCTCAAGCACCGCGGTGTGGGTCGCCGGGTCTTCCTTGACCACCTTGGTGTTGGTCTGGAACGTCCCGCGGATGAAGCCGATCGAGACCTTGACGGTGGCAGTAATCCTCTTGTTCTCCCCGACGGTGTAGGTCTCAAGGCCCGGAACGCATTCGATGACCTTCCCCGGGTCGGAAACGTACGCCCATACCTTGTCCACAGCGGTCGGGAGGAGGAATCTGCCCTGAAGCTGCATGGGCTACTACCCCTCTGCCCGGTCTTATGGGTTCATCGGTCTCCTTCGAAGGGCGCGTGTGAATTAGGGCCAAGGGATATAGCGCGTTTCACCCTCCCGGTGAACGTGAAAGCAAACCCGCTCGCGGGGTTCCTCGAGTCGATCGAGCTGAAGACGGTCCGCCCTTCGAAGACGATCCTGAGGGGGGATTCGGGTCCCATCTCTGGGCTAATGGTCTCTATCCAGGACAAGGGGCTCCTTGAGCCCATCATCGTGAGGCCGGCCGCCGACGGATACGAGGTGGTCGCAGGGATGAGAAGGTACGAAGCTTGCAAGAAGCTCGGGTGGCGGAGGCTCCCTGCCCACGTGGTGGAACTGAATGACAGGGAGGCCCTCGAGGTGTCGCTCCTCGAGAACATCCAGCGCGAGACCCTGAACCCCATAGAGGAAGCCAGGGCGTTCAGGAACTATGTGGAGGAGTTCGGATACGGGGGCGAGACCGAGCTGGCGCGGAAGATAGGCAAGAGCCAGGAGTACGTGAGCAAGAGGATAGGCCTCCTCGCTCTACCGCAGCGGGTCCAGGACCAGATTATGCGGCGCCGCATAGCTCCGAGCGTCGCACAGGAGCTCACCCTCCTGAGCGACGACGACGCAGAGGAGATGGCCGACGAGATAGGCACCCACAGCCTCACGCTGAGGGAGGTGAGAAAGATAATCCGCCACAGGCAGTCCAAAGCGCAACCGGGGCTGAGCTCCCCGCCTGAGTTCGGTTCCCCCACCAGGGCGGACCTCGAGAGGAGGGTGAAGCGGGTCTCGAGAGAGCTCAACGTCGCCATCGCGTCCCTCGGGGGGACGGTGATCAGGCTGGGAGACGTGGCCGAGAGCCTCGAGAAGGAGTGGGTGGTAAGGGAGTCGATCTTCGTATGCCGTGACAGCATCCGGGAACAGATCGAGAACCTGACGAGGCTTAAGCGAAAGTATGAGCGCGCCGAGGAGACCAACCCGGGGCGCCTCGCCCTGATGGGTTAGAGGGTTGCGACAGCCTTAAAGCGAAATCTTCCCTCCGACTGCGACTATGTCCGACTGGTCGCCGCCCGAGAAAGTGACGCTTGACGAGGTCAAGATAAACGTAGAAGACATCGAGCCGATACTCCGGGGGTTCGAGTCTCCGCTGATGAAGGTGGAATACCCTCCGGGCTACGTAAACCTCCCAACGGGAGAAAAGATGGTGATCAGGCGGGCCCGGAAGGACGAAGCGCCCGTGGTCATGCAGACGGCCCTGAAGCTGTTCGACCACGACACAGACTTCTTCGACGTGGTGTCTTCGAGGGTCTACGCCGAGTTCCTTGGGTGGTACAGGAGCAGGATGAAGGACCATGTCGCGCTGCTCGGGATCATCAACGGCGAGCTCGCAGCCATTGGGAACTTCAGGATCTGGGACAACGACGTGGCTATCAGCCTCCACACCCTGACCTTCAAGCGGCGGGCGGGCATCGGCGCGACCATGTACGCGGCCAAGGCCGAGTACGCCTTCGACCTGATGAACATGAAGGAGTGGTGGGCCACATACGAGAGCTATACCGGTTTCAGGTACTGGGGGATCAAGTACGCTCAGTATCAGAAGCCGTACCCTCAGATGCAGCACGAGCTAGGCGGGGCGAGGATCTTCTTCACTACGAAGGAGGACTGGGACAGGTTCGCGAAGCCGATGCTCAAGGACAGGCTGGCCATCCGCCCTGCGCCGCATGACCTGCTGCGCTCCGCCGAGAAGGTCGTGCCCCCCAAGGATGTAGAAGTCTAGGCGCGGCCTCAGGTCGCGACTTCTTTTATACCCTCGGCCGCATTCGGCCTAACCATGAAGCTGTACGACCTGTCGCAACCTCTGAACCAAGAGACGCCGTTCTGGCCTCTCTATCCGCCCTTCGAAGTGAAATTCATCAAGAGAAAGGCGGAGCAGGGTGTCAACGCCCAATACATTCAGACTTCAAATCACATGGGAACCCACCTGGACGCCCCCCTCCACTTCGTCACCAACGGGAAGACGATTGACCAGATACCGCTGACCTGGCTCTACGGTCCCGGCATCATCGTCGACGTCAGCGAGGTAGGGGACCTGGGGATATACACGAAAGAGCTTGTAGAAAGGAACGCGAAGGAAGCGGGCGGGGTCAAGGATGGGGACCTCCTCGTCCTCTACACCGGGTGGAGCAAGTACGCCTGGTACCAGAAGCCGAAGCCGAACGGGACCGCGGACGAGGAACGGTACATCCACATGCACCCGGGGCCGACAAGGGCCTTCTGCGACTATCTGCTTGAGAAGAAGGTCCACATCTGGGGAGTCGACGCCGTCTCCACCGACCACCCGATGAACCTCCCGATCGGAAGGTTCCTGCCGAGGGTGAGCACCAAGGTGAGGGCGGCAGCGGCCAAGAAGTTCGGAGAGGAGAACCTGGAGAAGCTCTTTCCCGACGAGGACTACCAGGTGACCCACAACGTCCTCTTCCCACGCGACTGCATCCACATCGAGAACATCGGCGGCCAGATCGCCGAGGTGCTCGGCAAGAAGAAGGCGGTCAGGACGACCATAGGGTGCTTCCCCTGGCTTTTCAAGGGCGGGGAGGCGGCCTTCGCCAGGACAGTCGCCTTCGTCGAGGAGTAAACGCCTCAAGGAGACGCGACCTCACAAATGGAACCCCGTTCGACGAGCTGGCTACTCCGGGCTGTGGACGACGGCAAGCTCGCCGACATCGAAGGATCGGTCCTCGACCTCTCGAAGCCCTTACCTCCGGACGTGATGTCAGGCTTCGACGGGGTGATCGCAGGCATAGGAAGGGTCAGAGGGACCGAAGCAGCCCTGTTTGCTCAGGAGCCGGCCTACAAGGGGGGGTCCATGGGGCTGGGCCACACGAAGCGCCTAGAGAAGCTGGTCGAGGTGGCCACGGATGAAGGGCTCCCCATAATAGGGTTCTACGACTCGGGAGGGGTCCGCGTCCAGGAAGGGGGGCACTCGCTGGAGGAGGCAAGCGCGCTCGTGGGGCTGCTGATCAAGGCGAGAGAGGCGGTCCCGGTGATAAGCGTCGTCATGGGGACCGTGAGCGGTGCCGCCGCCTACGCTGCGTACATGGGGGACGCCATAGTGATGGTGAAGGGGAGGAGCAGCCTGTTCGTCTGGGGGCCAGGGGTAGCGAAGGCGGAGACCAACACAGAGGTCACCCCGGAGGAACTCGGCGGGTCTGTCGTGCACTCGGCCAACGGGACAGCGACTCATGTGGTCGAGAGCGAGGCCGCATGCTTCGAGACGGTCCGCAGGCTGCTGGCCTACTTCGGCGGGAAAGGCTCAGCCCCCAGGGCTGAAGATGGCGCCGGAAGGCCGAAAGCGCCGAAGGCGGTCGAAGACACCTTCGACCCCGGCTCGTTCGTGGAGTTCAGGGACAGCTACTCCCGGAGCGCCGTGACAGGGCTGGCCCTGCTTGAAGGGAAGACGGTGGGGGTGGTAGCGTCGAACAAAGAAGTCCTGCGAGGGTTCTTGGACGTGGGTGCCTGCAGGAAGATCTCGAGGTTCGCGTCCATGTGCAACAGCCTCAGGATCCCGTTGGTGACCTTCTTGGACTGTCCTGGCGTGTACCCCGGACCTGAACAGGAGGGGGCGGGCATCATCAGGGCTAGCGGGGAAGCGATAGGCGCGTACGCTTCCCGGGAGTGCCCGAAGTTCGCAATCATAACAGGGGAGGCCTACGGAGGAGCCTTCGTCGGCTTCGCGAGCAAAGCCCTGGGAACCAGGAATGTCTTCGCATACCCGAGCGCCCGCATCTCGGTGCTCAGCCCGCCGGCGTATTCAGAGATATTCCTGAAGAGGAGGGTCGGGGCTCTAACGGACGAGGCGAAGCAGAAGGAACTCGACAGGGGATCGTCGGAGTACCTGAAGCAGTCCGAACCGGCGATCGGTGTGAGCCAAGGTTACATCGACGAAATCATAGAACCCGCGCAGACCCGGGAAAAGCTGGTCGGGGCGTTCAGGGCCGCGAGGCTGCTCTGAGTAGCCTCATTCGCGCCTTTCTTGGGTGAGCTCCAGCAGGACCCCACCCGCAGTCTTGGGGTGGATGAAATTCACCTTGCTCCCGAATTTCCCGTCGGCAGGTTTTTCGTAGATGAACCGGAACCCCTTCGCGCTCAGCTCCGCCATGGAACGCTCGATGTCTTCGACGGCGAAGGCGATGTGGTGCAGCCCTTCCCCCCTCTCCCGGATGAACTTCGAAAGGCTGCTCTCTTCGCTCGTCGGCTCGAGGAGTTCGACCGAAGTCTCCCCTGACTTCAGGAGGGCGACCTTGGCCTTCTGAGCGGCCACCTCGGTCACTTTCACATCGAACCCGCCGAGCTTCTCGTATACAACGAGCGCCTGGTCGATGTTCCTTACCGCGATGCCGATGTGGTCCAGTTTCATGGGTCTACAACGGCTCCCTCGGCTTGTAGATGCCGTGCATCTCCTTCAGGGCGTCGCTTATCTCCCCGACGGTGCATCCTGACTTCACTGCCTGCAGGATGGGCGGGAGGAGGTTCTCCTTGGCCGTCCCCGCGCTCCTTAGCCGCTCCAACCCGTCGCGCACCCGGCCCATGTCCCTCGCCTCCTTCAGGCTCGCAAGCTTACCCACCCTCTCCCTCTGGAGCCTTTCCGGGAGGACCAGGGCCTTCCGTCCCGAGGCGCCAGGAGGTCGGAAGGCATTCACCCCGACGATGATCCTCCGCTTGCTTTCGACGTCCATCTGCTTCGAGTAGGCTGAATTGAGGATCTCCTTCTTGACGTAACCGCTCGAAATGGCCTCCAGCATCCCGCCCATCTTCTCGACCCTGTCGATCTCCTCGAAGGCGAGCCGCTCCAGTCTTTCAGTCAGATACTCCACATAGTACGAACCTCCAAGCGGGTCCGCCGTCAGGGTTACCCCGGACTCGTTGGCTATCACCTGCTGGGTCCTGAGCGCGAGCCTGGCTGACTCTTCCGACGGGAGAGACAGCGCCTCGTCCATCGAGTTGGTGTGCAGGGACTGGGTCCCACCCAGCACGGCGGCCAGAGCCTGGATTGTCACCCTGACGACGTTGTTCTCAGGGTCCTGGGCGGTCAGCGTCTCCCCGGCGGTCTGCGTGTGGAACTTGAGCTTCCCGGACTCTTCGTCACCGGCGCCGAACTTCTCCTTCATGATCCTCGCCCAGATCCTCCTGGCAGCCCTGAACTTCGCCACCTCTTCGAGGAAGTCGTTGTTGGCCGCGAAGAAGAAAGAGAAGTGAGGCGCGAACTGTTCGAGGCTCAACCCCCTTTCGAGGGCGGCGTTGGTGTACGCTATCGCGTCGGAGAAGGTGTAGGCCAGCTCCTGCACGGCCGTCGAACCTGCCTCCCTGATGTGGTAGCCGCTGATGCTGATCGGATGCCACTTGGGGTAGTTCTTGACCGAGTATTCAACGAGGTCGATGGCGAGGGAGAGCGAGGGCTCGGGAGGGTAGATGTAGGTGTTACGGGCGATGAACTCCTTGAGGACGTCGTTCTGGACGGTCCCTCTCACCTCTTCCTTCGGGACCCCCGTGCCCTCGGCCACGGCCACGTACATCGAGAAGAGGATCGCAGCCGTCGCGTTGATCGTCATCGAAGTGCTGACCTTCCCCAGGTCGATCCCTCGGAAGATCTCTTTGACGTCGCCGAGGGCGCTCACGGCGACTCCGACCCTCCCAATCTCTCCTAAGGACCGGGGGTTGTCAGAATCCAGCCCGAGCTGGGTAGGAAGATCGAATGCCAGGCTGAGCCCGGTCTGCCCCTGGCCGAGCATGAACTTGAGCCTCTCGTTGGTCTCCGCCGAGGTCCCGAACCCCGAGTACTCCCGCATCGTCCAGAGCCTCTTCCTGTACATCTCGGGGTAGATCCCCCGGGTGAACGGGAACTCTCCGGGCTGTTCGCGTGACGGACGGGACTCTCCCGGGACGTAGACACGACCGACCTCTATGCCTGAGAGGGTCTTCTTCTCAGGCTCCGGTTCCCGATTCAATGGCCCCTCTGCACCCTCGCGCATTGTTAAAGATAGTCACGGACCAAGACGAAAGATCCTTCCGGAGAAAGCGTTTTCATAGCCGTGCTGCCGTCGAAGGTTGACGACGCTTGGAATCTAGAGCCGCTCTGTTATTGGTCGCTCTACTCCTCACCGCCCAGTCTGTCGGCGCGACGCAACTTCCTGTCACGATCTCGTACGGGAGGTCCTGGCCACAGTCGGTCGTCGCGGATTCGCCGAGGGGACTGGTCTACGTCGACGGCACCTCGGGAATATACCCACCGACCGGCTTCTCGTTCGGCGTCATCAACGCCAGCGCGCATTCATTGGTCAAAGTCCTCCCTCTCGGACTGGATCCGACCGCCATGACGTTCGACCCGGGAAGGGACTACGTCTACGTCGCCGGATCGGATAGAATCGAAGTGTTCTACGGCGGGACCCAGACGTTCGTCGGGAACATCAGCATCGGCCTGCCGGTCACCTACATGGCGGCCGATCCGTTGGGCACCGGGAACCTGTATCTCGCGTCGGGAGAACAGGTCTACGAAGTCAGGCCCCCGGTCCCCCCGGCGGACAGCTACGCGATCGTCGCGAACGCGAGCATAGGCACGTACGCCGGAGGGATGGCGGTCGACCCGTCCAACGACAGGCTCTACGTAGCCGAATACGCCTCGGACGCAATCACGGTCCTGGACTCTTCGGGCCTGGGGCTGATCGGAACCATCAAGATGCCTTCATGCTGCACCACGCAGCTTGTCCTGAACCAAAGCACGCAGATGCTCTACGCCACGACGGGGACCAACTATGTGGATCTCGTGAACGCGGGGACGGACTCCTATTCTGGACGCGTGCAAGTGGCGCCGTCGAGCACGAACTCTACTACGGACCTGGCCATGGACCCGGGCTCCGGGAGGGTCTTCGTGTCGTTTTCCGCGGGAAGCTCGGTTGCAGAGCTGGGTCCTGACGGCACCCTGCTGGGGTATCTTAGGGCGGCGAGCACGCCGGCGGGGTTGGCGGTGGACGCGGCCATGGGTGAGCTCTACGTCACGAACTATCACCAGGTGACGGTCTTCGATGCTCGCGTCGGTTTCCCAGGCCATGACTACACCTACGCCTACCTGGCGGCGGTCGGCGCAGGCGCGGCGGCGCTGGCCCTGGTCCTGG
>CAYZDN010000040.1:0-6119 GCA_964477505.1 uncultured Nitrosopumilales archaeon | reverse complement strand
TCGGGGTAGACCACGGGAACGGAGAAGGCAAACGACACGATCCCCACGAGGAGAATCAGAAAGGCGGTCCTTCGTCTCATGCATGAGGGTAGTCTGACGGGGCATAAAGTTCTACTCGTGAGAACCGCCTAGAGGTTCTAGGGTTCAGACTATGTCTTCGAGTAGACCGTGTAGCCGCAGTGCCCACAGGTCAGCCTGTCCCCGTGCTGGGCCATGAAGTACCCCTTCCCGCACCTCGGGCACTCTTTCCTCAACCGTGAGAGCGAGTCCCCGTCCACTTTGTACAGCTTGTGGACCTGTATCCTCCGCTTCGGGGCCTTCGGCTTCACCTTCTTCTCTGGCTTCTTCTCCTCTACCGGGGCGGCAGGTTCTACCGGTGCCGGCGCAGGTGCCGGAGGAGCAGGCTGCTTGGACACGGCTACTTCTTCGCCTCAGCCGGCGGGGCGGCCGCCGCCGTCGCGGCCTTCTTGCGTTCCTGTTTGAGCTTCTCCCTTTCCTCCTTCGTCAGGGTCCTCTCCCCGAGATACTTCGGGTGGACCCTGTCCTTCGAAGCGGCCGAGCCGTAGACGAAGAACCTCCCCATTACCTTCCTGGTGCCTGACTGGCCGTCAATCCTGATGAGCGCTACCTTCTCAGGGGGGACCCCCATCTCCTGGGCCACCATGGCGATCGCCTCCTTCCTTGTTATCTTCCCAGCCCCGTCGTCGAGGGCTACCTCGACGTACGACCTGTCTAGGACTTTGGACTCTGACTTCTTCTCCAGCTGCAAACTTGCCCACCCGAATTCATCGTGGATATTAACTTGAAGCCTAGACGATGCCCCGTATCCCCATCTTGGCGAGGATCGCCCTGCTCCTCGACTTTGAAACGGCGTTGGACTTCACGGCCACTATCCCTACCCCGGGTTGGCCGTAGAACACCACGGCAGAGACCGGAGCCATGATTATGGCAGGCATGGCCATGAGGTCCTCTTCCCCGTCCACTTTTACCCTGACCGGCATCTTCCCGACGAACGCCTTCTTCATCCCCTCGATGGCCCCGAGGGTGAGCACCCCGGCCGGGTTCTTCACCTTGACTAACCTCGCGTAGGGGACCTTGGGGGGCTCTCTCCGGCTCCGCCTCTCCACCCCGTCCACCACCTGCACGTCTGGGGTCCTCCCGACCTCCTCCAGGGTGTCTGTCACCCTGTCCCCGACGGTGACGACCATCGAGGAGTTCCTGACGAGGCTCCGGAACTCCTGCCCGTCCACCTCCTCGGCGCCGTATACCCTCCCCATCGGCTTCGCCAGCTTGGGTCTAAGTTCTTCGGGGAGCCTGAAAACCCGCGGCAAAGGGCTAGCTTACCTTGAGCGCATACCTGCCCGCTTTTGTGATCCCCAGGGTCTTTGCGACCTGGGACCTCTCGGGGTTGATTATGATGATCAGCCCGGACCATTCGTTGCTGAGCTCCGTGGACCCGTCATTGGGGCAGGCCTTTTCAGTCGTCAGCGTCTTGCACTTCCTGCAGGCCAGTTCCTTCAACCCGCTCTACTTCCCCCGTTCTTCGGATTTCTTCGCCTTCGCAGCCTTCCCGACCTCGTCGTCGATCCACTCGAGGGCGCCCAGGAACGGCTGGCGGCATGTCACGCCTATCTTCCCCATGGATATCCCATGGCCGAGGCTCACCGCCGTGATCCTCACCCTCACCTTGCTCCCCACCCTCAGGATCCGCTTGCTCTGGGACGCCGTGATGATGCCTGACTTCACGTCGCTCGTCAGGTAGTCGTCCATTATCTGGCTGAGGTGAAGCAGCGCGTCCGCGGGGCCGATCCTGACGAACGCCCCGAAGTCCGTCACCTCCACTATCTCGCCCTCGACTATCTCCTGCTTGAGCGGATAGAAGGAAAGCACCTCGAACCTGACCCTGTGATAGGTCGCCCCGTCGCCTGCGATTATCTTCCCCACCTTGTCGACGTCCACCTTGGTCACGAGGATTAGGTAGCCGTGGTCTGGGTTGATGGTGCTCTCGTACTTCAACTTCAGGAGGTCAAGGGCGACCTTCTCAAGCGGGGTGCCGAACTTGTCCGGGGGGACTCTTACGACATCCTGTAGCTCGACTAGTTGAAACATGAATATTCCGGGAGTGAGCCACCCCTTCGGGTCAGCGATTAAAATCTTTGGCCGAGATGAGACGAAAATCGGCGGCCTTCATGCGAGAGAGGGCGGGAGGGCCCTCTTGTGCTCCGTTTTCCCGTGCATTTCCATCACCTTCTTCGCGACAGCGAGGTCCACCGCTGCCTTCTTGGCGGCCTCTCTGGGCGAGAGCTTCTTGTCAAAGAGGAAGGAAAGCAACGGGTCGAGAACGTCGTAGTCGGCAGGAAGCTCCTCGGCCGCGGTGTGCCCTGGCCAGAGTCCCGGGGATGCTGGCTTGGTGACCACCCTCTCCGGTAGGCCTAGGTGTCTCCCCAGCTCCCTCACCTGGGTCTTGAAGAGGTGCGCTATGGGAAGGAAATCGACGCCGCCGTCCCCGAATTTCGTATTGCCGCAGAAGACGTAGCGTCCGTTTCTCTCGACGAGGAGGTTTTCGAAGGGTGGAACCGACGGGCACCATACCTTTCCGCTATAGCTGACAATCTTTGCTCTAGATGTGTCGAACGTGTGCCCGTAGTGTCCGCCCTTGCCATAGGATATATCGTACGACCTGCCAGATCTGATTTCCTTGCCGTTGTAATGAGAAGTACGCGGCGGTCTTAACCTGGCCGTAGGGTATCTTCCCAATTTGGCTGCTAGTTCAGCGAAGTCATCTTTGAGACTAACGGAACTAGTGTAGTAGACATTGGAGTTCTCGGCATGGCTCCCATCACTGTCCTTCAACCCGCGGAGCAAAGAACTCAATATCTCCGAAGGATATTGCATAATCCATCTTGGGATATGTTTGTTCTGAGCTCCGGCGCCGAATTGCAGGAAGAATTCATAGATTCCCTTTCCAGGGATTCTAACCAAATCCCTGGTTAGCGAATAGCCGATTTCATATCGATTCAGGAATTCGACGAGTTTCCGTCTCGCTGTGTTCTTATCAGGAATCGGCAAAGCGAAGTCTGTCTCAAAGGCATCGTATGTCTTCATCCTCGGCTCTCTTGACTCGGCTGGAACCTCAACGAACCTCCCCGAGGAGTCACGGGCTAGAGAAGTGTATTGGGCACGGGAAAGCTCCGAAACAACCGGCTCCACCACTTTTCCCTTCACAGGGATTCCATCTCCTATGAACAGCCCGACGACGTACATGAGTTCCGTCACAGGGATTGAAACGGTTCTGGAGATGTGCTTCTGAGCGAACGTCAGCGGAATCGATTCAGGGAGTCCGGGGGTCCCCTTCCAGTAGGAAGGCACAGGAGCGACGACCTTCTTCAATCCGAGGCAGTCTTTCGCCTCCCTGAACCTGACTTTGCTGTAAGTGGGATCACTCGAAGTTCTGATAAGCATCCTGTGATTGGGCGTAACCAGGAGGTCGCTGCACCTCCCCCCGAATTGGACCATTTTTCCGGAGTAGTCGAAGACGAAAACGCCGTCGACGGTGGATTCTACAATTCTTCCGCTCTCGGGTTCGTAAGAGAACACAACATCGCCCTCGTGTAGTTCGTTGTATCCCTTCAGCCCGTCCGTTGTGACTACTCTGGTCTTCTCGTCATAACAGAAGAAGCCCAGGGCCTCTTCCGACCTGTCCCCGGTCCCTGCCACCAGAAGGTTCGAGCTGTTGCTCAGGTAGTAGAGAATGACCATTCTCACTCTGGCTTGGATGTTTGCCCTGGGAACCTTTCCTGGTTCGAAGTCGAAGGCTGAAGTGAGCGAGTCCGCAAGAGGAGATATCTCGACCTTCTTCACTCTTGCTCCCCATGTGTAGGCCAGAACCTCAGCATCCTCAATATCTGTCTGGGCGGTGAACTTGGACGGCATCAGCACCACGGTCACATTCTCCTTTCCCAGGGCCCGGACACACAGCGCCCCCACGACCGCGCTGTCCACCCCTCCGCTGAGTCCGACGACCACTCCGTTCGCCCCTGCCTCTTTGACCACCTTCCTGATGAACCGAATAATCCTGCTTGCCTCCTTGGCTGGATTGGTGCGAAATGGGGTTCCCGCCAACGGTTCTTGGGGCCCGGTCGGCGTGTTTTAACCGCTTGTTGACGGTTTGAAGTGGTCCCTTAGGAGAGGGCGACCCTCCCCGCCCTCAAGGTGACCACCTTCACATGAACCGCCCTCAGCGAGCCGGCCAGGTCGGCGTCTGTCGTGGCGACGATCCCCTTGGTGGCCAATGCCGCCGACACTATCTCGTCGTCGACCCCCGCCTTGCCGCACGGGATCCCAGAGAAACCAGCGGCCATGTCGAGGCTCACCCGGGCCGCCCTCGCCCTCCTGCCCTGGCCTGCCGCCATCTTCTCTAGCTCCGAACGGACGCATTCGAGGAGCACGGGCTCGAACCCGCCTACCTTTTCGACGATGTCTTCATACCAGGTGGTGGGCTCCTCCACCACCGCCATCAGGAAGCTGCTGTCAAAGATCACTTTCTCCAAGCTCCCAGATTCCCTTCGCTCGGGCTCACCATGCGGAGCCTTAAATATATGGTATGCCTGTTATCCCATGGAAATGACCGAGACGGCCACGGTGACAAGCAAGAGCATGGTCAACATCCCTGCGTACATCCGCAAGAAGTATGGGATAAAGGAGGGCGACAAGCTGGCCTTCGTCGAGACCGGGGAAGGGTTGGTCTTGGTCCGCATCCCACCGTTGACGGAGATTCTTGGAAGTGGTAAGAAGGACAGGGAAAAGCTGATCCGCGCGATACGAGAGCTGGAAACCGAGCACCGCCAGGAAGCCCTCGAATGAAGACGTTCGTTTTCGACGCCGGTGCGTTGACTCTGCTTTATGCCGATGGGGAGCGCCTGCGCCCGGAGGCCGAGAAGATCGAGTCTGGGTCCGCCCAGGGACTGATTTCCACGGTGACGCTCGCCGAGTTCTTCTACAAGACCTGCCAGACTCTTGGGAAGGACGTCGCAGCCCTCAGAGCCCAACAGCTGGCCGAGAGGATGCAGGTGGTCGAGGGGTGGGAGGACCTTTCAAAGGCGGCCGGGCTTGAGAAGTGCCGCAACAACAACCTGTCCCTTGCGGACTCGTTCGTGTTGGCCCTCGCCAGGGCTCGCGGAGGGGCGATCGTCACCACCGACGGGGAGCTGGCGAAGGAGCGCGGCGTTAAGGTCAGGCATCTGGCGGTCTGAAGAGCAGCCCTGTTCTCTACCTTAGGACGCCTGAACCGATCAGCCGCCACCGTTCCGCTATCCTCCTGCTGATGGCCGCCCTCATCCCCATCTCGATGGCGACAGGCTTCTTCAGGTCCAGCTCCACCACGTCGCCCCTCACGGAGCTCGCCGTCGCGAGGGCGGAGGCGGTCCCCAGGTTCAGCCTGACCGACTCCGCCAGTCTGACCTTCTCGACCTTCACCAGCTCCGCCGACCCGACCGCCGTCTCCAGGAGGTTCACGTCGAGTGTGATGTGCTCCAGCGTCTCCGGGAGGGTCCCCGGCTTCCCTATCACGCTCCCGACCATCTGGTCTCCCTTGATGAACGTGGGGTCGAGGTGAGTGCCCACGGCCACCAACCCTCCCGGCCCTACTTTGTCCGTCGGCCCTGCTCCCGTCTGAAGGCTCGACACCCTCGTTATCACGGGGACGAACCTCCCGCTCCTCTCGTCCGTCATGCCAGGCTTCAGCTCTATCTCGTCGCCGACCTTCAGCTCCCCTTTCGTAAGGCTCCCGCCGAGCACCCCTCCCGACAACGCCTGGATCTCCGTCCCCGGCCTGTTGACGTCGAAGCTCCTTACGACGTACATGAGCGGCGCCGCCTTGGCATCCCTCCTCGGGGTGGGGACCACCTCCTCCAGCGCCTCGATCAGGGCGTCTATGTTCAACCTCTGCTGGGCAGATATGGGGACGATGGGCGCACCGTCTGCTACGGTGCCCTTGACGAACTTCTCGATCTGGGAGTAGTTCTTCTTCGCGTCGGCGTCGGTGACGAGGTCGACCTTGTTCTGGGCTATGACTATCCTCTTCATCCCGAGCATCTGCAGCGCCTGCAGGTGCTCACGGG
>CAYZDN010000039.1:0-5902 GCA_964477505.1 uncultured Nitrosopumilales archaeon | reverse complement strand
GTCCTGATCCCGCTGGGGCTCCTCGAGGTCTTCTTCCTCCTTTCCTACAACCTAGAACTGTTCAGGGGGGCGTTCCATACCGACTTCTGGTTCGCCACCTCCTGGGGGTTCCTCCCCGTTCTCGTTGGTTACGCCGTCCAGTCGGACACGGTGAGCCTGACATCTTTGGCGGCCGGGCTTTTCGGTTTCTTCACGGCCTTCGTCGAGATAAGCGCTTCACGGCCATACAAGGCGCTGAAGCGAGACGCGGGGGGCGCAGATTACTCGGTCGCGGCGAAGCTGGAGTCGGTCCTCAAGGGGGTGGTCGCGAGCGTCCTCGCCGCGGCCCTCTTCCTCCTAATCCGTTCGGCCGTGGGCTGACCGCCCCTCGTTTATAGCACGGCCCCCTGCCTGACCGACCCACGAAAGACTACGACCTTATCGTGATCGGCACCGGCTCGGCCATGAACATAGTCGACCCGATGTTGAGGGAAAACCCACGGATGAAAATAGCGGTAATCGACAAGGACGAGCCCGGGGGGATCTGCCTTACGCGCGGATGCATCCCGTCGAAGATCCTCCTCTATCCTGCGGAGCTGGTCCGGCTGACCGAGAAGGCGCGGGAGTTCGGGATCGACACGGAGATACGCTCCGTGGACTTCAGCCAGGTCATATCCAGAATGAGGTCGCTGATCGACGCCGACATCGACTCCATAAGGAAGGGCCTATCGTCGTCCGAGAACATCGACTATTTCCGTGAAGTGGCCGAGTTCGTAGAACCCTACACCCTGAGCGTGGGAGACCAGAGGATAAGGTCGAATATGATCTTCCTTTGCACCGGGTCCCAGACCCTTGTTCCGCCGGTGAAGGGACTGAAAGAAACAGGGTTCCTCACCAGCGACGAAGTCCTTCAGCTCAAGAAGCTCCCGAAGAGCGTCGCGATAATCGGAGGCGGGTACATCGCCGCCGAGCTCGGCCACTTCCTCGCCGCGATGGGGTCCAGGGTCACCATCATCGGGCGCAACCCCCAGTTCCTCCCTGAAGAGGAGCCGGAGGCCTCCGAAGTCCTCAGGGAAGAGCTCGGACGCCATATGACGATACTCACCAACGTCGAGGTCCGGAGTGCGCGCAGCCAGGGGGGCGTCAAGAGCCTCACCGCGGTCGACAGGAAGACCGGGCAGCAGAAGGAGATGGCAGCCGAAGAAATCCTCGTGGCCGCGGGCCGGGGTCCCACGAGCGGGTTCCTCCATCCGGAGAAGGGGGGAGTCGAAGTCGACGAGAAGGGGTGGATCAAAGTGAACGAATACCTAGAGACGTCGATGCCCGGGGTCTGGGCCATGGGGGACGCGGACGGACGGTTCCTGTTCAAGCACGTCGCCAATTACGAGTCCGAGGTCGTCTACTACAACGCCGTCCTGAAGAGGAAGGTGAAGGCGGACTACCACGCGGTCCCCCACGCCGTCTTCACTTACCCGGAAGCTGCAAGTGTCGGATTGAAGGAAGGGGAGGCGATAGCCGAGCACGGAAAAGACGGGATTGTGATAGGCTTCTACAGGTACGAAGACACGGCGAAGGGGGAGGCGATGGCCGCCAAGAACTATTTCGTCAAGATAATCATGGAAAAGGAGACGGAGCGGATCCTCGGCGCCCACGTGGCGGGGCCCTACGCTTCGATGCTCATCCAGGAGCTGGTCAACGCAATGTACTCTGGGGACCAGGGGCCCGCGGACCTCAGGCGGTCGATGTACATCCACCCCGCCCTGAACGAGGTCGTCCAGAGAGCTCTCTCCTCGGTGTACGAGGTGGATGACTACCACGCGACGCTCTCCCACGGCCATCAGCGCGCGTGACTTCAGGCCGGAGGAGAGGGTAGAGGCGTCACCAAGATGAACAGGTACGCGGTCAGTTGGATATCCCCGTCGGTGACCGTAACCGCGATGGTATAGTTCCCTGGCGGGGTGCTGACCCCCGACGTGACGTTCACCCCGAGGCTAAAGCTGGATGATCCCGGTTGGATCACCGAGACGCTGGGGATGATCATGAACGAGCGCGGGATGGACTGATAGTTCTCTGAGTCAGATACGGTCACGTTCATCGGACCGGACCAGGTCCCCGCCACTTTCAGGGCGAAAGTCGCGCCTTCCCCCTGAGACATCGCCGCCGTATCGTTCCCTGAAGCCATGAGAGTGAAGCCGGGGCTGTAGCTCGAACTCGCGAACCCCAGGTAGTTCCCAGACATCGAGGTGAACCATAGGCCCCCAGGCACCGCCGCGATCGACAGGTCGTTCTGGATGTCGTTGGGGCTCGAGATGGGCGGGTTGGCCTCGCTGAGCTCCGTAAGCGTCCCGTCCCGCGGGTTCAGCATGGCTATCTTGTTGGCGTAGTGCTCGTTGAACCACACGACCCCCCCTCCTGCTTGGATGACGTAGGGAAGGGTCACGTCTATCCATGGGACGGTGGAAGTCGGGTACTTGGTCCAGGCGCGGGTCGCGAAGTCGTACCTCACAACGCTCGAAGCGTCGTGCTGAGAGACCCACATGCTCCCGTTCAGGTAAGTCACGCTCGTGGGGAGGACGAGCTTGTACCCCTCTCCGATGAGCGCAGGGACGACGTTCGAAGCTTCCGGACTGGGGTCGAAGGAGTAGATGCGCCCGGTGCATATGCACCCGTGGGTGGTCGAGTTCGTCCCCTGGTCCAGGGCGGCCAGGAGCGCGAAGCTCGAGTTGACGAAGTCGATTTGAATCGGCTGGAAATCCCCGAGCCCGACCAGATCCACAGCCTGGTAGGTCATGTTCGGGAAGACCCTCCCGAGCCGCGAGGGCTGTCCTGCGAAATTGTTCGAGGTGAACCACAGGTCCCCGCCGGGACCTACCGCGAGCCAATAGGGGAACGGAGCGTCCTTGGTGGAGTTGACCAGGGTCACAGAGCCGTCAGTCGGGTTCAGCCCCACGGTCAGGTTGTCATATTCGTCCGCGGCCCAGACCTTCCCGTCCCAGACCGCCATCCCTGAGACGCTCACCGTCGGCACGCAGTCAGGGGGTCTGGCGGCGCTGAACCCCGGCCAGGCATATTCCACCAGCGTACCGTTGCCGGGGAAGAAGTGCCCGACCCCCGGGAGCTCCTGCTCCGCGAACCAGATCGACCCGTCAGACGCGTTGGTCACCGCGTTCGGCCATCTGTCGGGCCCGGGGAGGCCGTACTCCGTTAGCCCTCCCACAGTCGTCGCGTTGAGCTGGCTCCTGAGCGTCTTCCCTCCGCCGATGAACCGGCACGACGCCGCGGACTGGGTCGTCTGCGTCTGATGAGCGGCGTAGCCTCCCTCGTAGACGGTGAACGACGATACGGCGAGCACCGCCAGCACAGCGACGGCTAACACGGCTTTTCCGTTCAAGCGCTTATTGGCTCCGTCGGCCTACGAATAGGCGGCGAACTCCTTGCCCAGGGACCCGAGCGCCATCTTCTGCTCGAGAATCTCGTTCGCCCCTTCATAGATCATGGTCACCCTGCTGTCCGCCAGGTGCCTCGCCGGGCGGTTCTCAAGCGAGTACCCGTTTGCCCCGAAGACTTGGACGGCCCTGCTGGCCGCTTCGAACGACGCGTTGGCCGCGAAATACTTCGCCTTGGTGCATGCGAGGTCCGTGGCCTCCATGAGCTCACGGTTCTTCGGGTCCTCCTCGTACTTCTGCTTGATGAACGCAGCCTTCAGGAGAAGGAGCTTCGCTGCGTCCAGGTCCACTGACATCAGTCCGATGTGCCTCTGCACGAGCTGGTGCTTTCCGATGAGTTTGCCGTGCTGATACCTCACGCCTGCGTACCTCACCGCCTCGTCGAGGCAGTCCTGAATCACTCCGACGCACCCGGCGGCGACGCTCAGCCTCCCGTTCATGAGCCCCGAGAGGGCCACGGACATCCCCTTTCCCGGCGGCCCGAGCATGTCTTCCTTGGAGACCTCCGCCTTATCAAGGTAGACGGTAGACGTGTCGGCCGTCGGGAGCCCCAGCTTGTGGGGGATGACCTCGGCCTTGTATCCCGGCGTGGACGTGTCTACTATGAAGCCGCACATCCCTTCTCTCTTCCCTTTGGGGTACGCGAACACCAGGATGTACTTCGACGTGGAGCCGAGCGAGATCCACATCTTCTGTCCAGTGAGATAGTACTTGCCCCCCTTTTCCTCGAAGTAGCTGGTAAGCGCAGCTGGGTCGCTCCCGGCGTTGGGCTCAGTCAGCCCGAAAGCCAGGACCGCGTCCCCTCTTGTCGCAGCGGGAAGGATCCTCCCCTTCTGCTCCTCGGTCCCCCAGTGCTGGATCGTCATCTGCCCGAGCGCCATGTGGACGGAGAAGAATGTCCTCAGCCCCGTCCCTTCCCTTCCTATCCGCTCCACGGCCATGGCGTAGGTGACCATGTCCGCCCCCTGGCCGTCCCCATACTTCCTCGACGTCGGTAGCCCTAGGAGGTGCGCCTTCGCAAAGAACGGCCTGACCTGGTCGTTGATCTTGTGTTCGAGGTAGAACCTGTCTTCGATGGGGCGGAACTCCCTGCACGCCCTGTCCACCTGCTCAAGCAGCAGCGCCTGCTCCTCGGAGACGTCGAAGTTCATCTTCGAAAGATTCATCCTTTCGTCTTGTTCTAGCATTCGAACCTACTCCTTCCACCGTTCCTTTTTTACCCTCCCCCTTACGTGTTCTATTATCTCCTCGAACGAGCTCCCCGGCCCGTATAGCCCGGTTATCCCCAGCTTGAGGAGCTTGGGCTTGTCCTCTTCAGGGATGATCCCTCCTCCTACCACCACCATGTCCTTCCCTCCCATCTTGTCGATGAGCTTCTTGACCTTCGGGAATGCCGTCATGTGCGCGCCGTTAAGCAGGGAGAGGGCCACCACGTCCACGTCCTCGTCGATGGCCATCTGGGCTACCTGCTCCGGAGAAGGCAGGAGCCCGCTGTAGATCACTTCCATCCCTGCGTCCCTAAAGGCCCTCGCCAGCACAAGGACCCCCCTGTCGTGGCCGTCAAGACCTGGCTTCGCCACGAGTATCCTGATCTTCCTCTGTACAGCGGTTGTCTTCCTCGCCATTGTTGGGACGCGACCGTGAGGTCTTCAAAACCTTTGCTGGCTCGGACCCAGCCCTGCTTCAGAAGGATTCTTTAGAACGACAGCGCCTTCCGGGTCAAGGGCTTCAATACGTTGAGCAAGGGGTCTTGGAAGGGCCTTTTGATGATAGGGTTGGCCATCACCATCTGGGGAGGCGTCTTCCTCTGGTTCGGGTATGCCTTGTCCAACGTCGACTGCGGGAGGTGCGCTCCTCACATCGAGACGTGGTGGCTGGCTCCGCTGGGGGCAGGTCTCACCATGGTCTTTCTCTCTTTGGTGGTCAGGGAGAGTTCGAGAAGCCAGAACAAGGCTGGGCCTTAGAGGAGCATCGGCTCCTTGAAGGTTCCGAACACATCCCTTCCTACGGATATGATCTCCCCCAGGGTCGCGTACCTGTTGACCGCTTCGAGCATCGGATAGATCGAGTTCTCTTCCTCCTTTTCGAAGGCGCTCCTCAGCTTCGCAAGCGACGCCTTCACCGCCGCCCCGTCCCGGTCGCGCTTCACAGCGGCGAGGCGCCTCGTCTGGTTCCTCTGGGCCTTGAAGTCGATCTTCAGGAACTCGATGGGCTCTTTCTCCTGCTTCGAGTACTTGTTCACCCCGACCACGCTGTCCTTCCCTTCCTCGACCCGCCGTGAGAGCCTGTAGGAGTTCTCGGCAATCTCTCTCTGCAGATATCCCGTCCTTATGGCCTTCAGCAGCCCGCCTGCGGACTCGATTCTGTCGAAGTACTTGTACGCCTCCTCCTCCAGCTGTTCGGTGAGCCACTCCACATAGTATGAGCCTCCGAGCGGGTCCATCACGCTTGGCAGTCCAGTCTCCTCTGCGATTATC
>CAYZDN010000038.1:0-3668 GCA_964477505.1 uncultured Nitrosopumilales archaeon | reverse complement strand
GTTCAGCACCTGATAGGGCCTCCCTGAGATCTCTTTGAGGTCGAGGCTGACCGAATCCTCAGGTGAAGCCTTCGACAGCAGGTAGAACCTGGACGCGTCCGCCGAGTAGTTCCGCAGGACGTCGAGCCCCCACACGACGTTCCCGAGGCTCTTGCTCATCTTCTCCCCCTTCTCGTCGAGGACATGCCCCTGGAAGAGGAACCTCCTGTATGGGGCCCGGGGCTTCCCCGACCTCATCACGTTGAGCAGGAGCAGGGTGTACGCCCACCCCCTGGTCTGGTCGATCCCCTCGGTGAGGAAACCGACGGGGACAAGCTTGCCGAACTCCTCATCCGTGAAGGAGGCGTAGGGCGAGGCACCGCTGTTGTGCCAAGCGTCGAGGACGAAAGGCTCCCTGTGCGCCTTCCCTCCGCACTTCGGGCACCTGAGGACCACCCTGTCGATCCAGGGCCTGTGCAGCTCGAACCTGGGGCCGTCGGGGAGCTCCGCGGCCCTGGCGAGTATCTCCTTCCTGGAGAACGCCGGGACCTTCTCTCCGCAGTCGTCGCAGACCCAGATCGGGAGCGGGTTCCCCCACACCCTCTCCCTCGTGACGCACCACGCGGGGGACTCGGCCAGCCCCGCCAGGAACCTGTTCTTCGGCCCCTCGAAGTAGTATTCGACCTTCTCCGCCGCGCTGACGACGTCAGGCCTGATCTTGTCGACCCAGTAGAAGTACTCCCGCCGTGCGAGCCAGACGAGCCTGTCGTTCGACCTCCAGCAGACGGGATAGTCGTGCACCACCTTGCCGACGCTCACCAGCGCCCCCTTCTCCCTCAGGGCCTCGACCACGTGGGCGTCCGAATCGCGGACGAACATCCCAGCGAACCTCCCTGCCTCCTCCGTGAACCTGACCCTGTCGTCGAAGGGAGCGAAGATGGGCATGCCGTGCTTCTGGGCGGCGGCGAAGTCGTCCTCCCCGTTGGCCGGCGCCGCGTGCACCAGCCCGGTCCCGGTCGTTACGTCCACGAACTCCTCGGCGACGACCTTGTGAATCATGCCTTCGGGCTCGAGCTTCTTGAGCCCGGGGATCAGTTCGAGGAGCGGGTGCGAATAACGGAGCCCTTCCAGGTCCTTCCCATTCACGACCTTCTTCACCTCTCCGAACTGGACGCCGAGCTCCTTCGCAAGCGCGTCTTTCCGACCCGCGTTGACGACCCAGACCTCGCTCCCCGCTTCGACGTATTCGTAGTCGGAGTCCGGCTTCACCGCGACAAGCTCGTCGGTCACGAGGGTGAAAGGCATCGTCGTCCAGAGCAGAAGGAACGCCCCGTCCGCGGCCTTCATCTTGAAGTAGAGGCTCGGGTCCTCGAGCTTCTCGTACCCCCCCAAAGACAGCTCCCCGGCGCTGAGGGCCGTCTGGCACTCGGGGCAGTAGGGGACCACCTTGAACCCCTCCCCGAGGAGCCCCCGCTTCCATGCTGTCTCCAGGTAGGACCACTCCCGTTCGATGTACGAGTCGCGGTACGTCATGTACGCCCTCCTGTGGTCTATCAACAGCCCGAGGAGCCGGTCGGCCTCCTCCCAGACCAGCTTGTACTTCCCAATGAGCTCCTTGCATTTCTCGACCAGCTTGTCGACCCCGACCTTCTGGAGGTCCTCCCATTTGTTCCCTGAAAGACCGAGCTCTTTCTCGGCCTGCAGCTCCACCGGGAGCCCCTGGGTGTCCCAGCCGCCCCGGAAGACGATGTTCTCCCCTTCGAGGGTCCGGTACCTGTACCAGAGGTCTTTCATCATCCTCCCGCGGATGTGCCCGATGTGGGGCTGGTTGTTCAGGGTGGGGGGCCCTTCGACATATCCTACGGGACTGCTCTTCGCCACCGCCTCCGCTATCTTCGCCTTCGCGGCGGGCCGGTCGTAGAACGCTCTGACCTTCTTCTCAATCCCTTTCCAGTCGTACGCAGCGCCGAGTGGTTTTCGCTTTCTAGGACGACGGGCTAATTTTGTAACCACTCAAGCCACGCTCCCGGTGCCTAGGGGGTTATTTCAAGTTCCCGATGCGAGCCTGTCGGCGTGCGAGGACGGCAACCCCGCATCCCTTATCTTTGCAGCCGCCGTCTCGACATCATAGGCCACCCTGTTCACCCTCACGTCGGTTTCGCCTCCGTCGATGGAGAGGATGGCGTACGACGCGCGCGGGTCTCCGTCCCTTGGCTGGCCCACCGATCCCGGGTTGAAGACGACCCCCTTCTCATCCTTCCAGACGTAGGGCATGTGGGTGTGACCGAGCCCTATCAGCCGCACTTTCAGCTTGTCCAGGTAGTGGCCGAACAGGTCGGAGTGCGTCCTCGGGTCCACATACTCCCAGAGCCTGTCGTCGGGGCTGCCGTGGGTGAAATAGGAAGGGGTCGCGGGTTCTGGTTTGAGCTCCTGGGGAAGCGAACTCAGGAATTCGATCGTCTCCTCGGTGAGCGCCTTCCTGGTCCAGATGGACGACATGGCAGCCTTCGGGTTGAACCGGGAGGTGTCCCCCGTCAGGGCCGCCCAGTCATGGTTGCCGAGAACGCACGTGATGCGCCTCGACCTAACCAACTTCACGACTTCGTTGGGCTGGGCGCCGTAGTCGACCAGGTCCCCAAGGCAGTAGATCGCCTCGTATGTCAGTCGCCTGAGCACGGCCTCTAGCGCCTCCAGGTTGGCGTGGACGTCCGAGATGACCGCGATTGTCGCCAAGCTTTACTCCGCGAGAGGATTCAAGTTCAACTGAGAACGGATCAAGTCCTTGGGCGTTAAGTAGTTTCCTCATATGAAGTAGTGGTCGGGCACAGTCCTTCCGCCTAGAGTGCCTTTGGCGTCAAGAAGGCTTCGCTGGAAAGAGGCAGCCGCTTGGTTCGACACCGAAGGGAGCGCCGGCATCGCAACGCGTTGGAGAGCGGGTAGGCGAAAACCTGGGCGAATCAGCTTCGTGAACGTCGCACAATACGAAATAGAGCCCCTGCAACCAATCAGGAGATTCCTGAAAGTAAGGTGCGTTCATTCTTACCTCGAAAACGCTTCAAATGGCGGGCACGTCCTTTTGATTCAGCGCCTGAACAGCCTGCGGAGATTCTTACTGCGCGTCTATCCTCATGTCCTTAATCAGAGAAAGATAGCCCAAATCCGCAAGGTCCTCGAGTTCATCGACAGGCCCCGGAAAAAGAGGGGGCCCCTCGAAAGTGACTTGTTGACTGAAGTGTGAAGATATTTCTACATCTCATCACTATAGGTATCATTCAAAGTATCGTGTTCACCTACATGAGTGCGTTCGCAGGTAAATGGGAAAAGCAAAACAGCCAGGGTCTGGGGGACAGGGTCCGCGACTCCGTAAGGAATCCAGGGCCTCTGAAGCCTAGGCTCGACCTCGCAGTCCGACAGATCCAAGTCCAAGTCGCCAAACTCGACTCCACATCCACCAAACTCAGAGAGAGGGACAACTCGATCTTCGCAAAGGTCGTAAGCTCTCTACAGAAGCACGACACACAGCACGCATCCGTCTTCGCCAACGAGCTTGCCGAGATCAGAAAGATGAACAAGATGGTCACGCAAGCGAAGCTGGCGCTAGAACAGATAGTGCTCAGACTCAACACAATCACGGAACTGGGCGACATCGTCGTCACCCTGACTCCGGCAATGGCAGTCATACGCAACGT
>CAYZDN010000037.1:0-12547 GCA_964477505.1 uncultured Nitrosopumilales archaeon | reverse complement strand
GTGGCAAAAGAGGGCGGGCCAATGGTCGCGTCCATCGCGGAGGAGGTCGAAGGCGCGCTGGCGGGGACCGGCGAAATGGACGAGAGGCCGTTCCAGGCGCACATCACGCTCGGGAGGGTCAGGTCGCCCCGGAACGCCCGGGAGCTGGGGGATCTCCTTAGGACGAGCGCGGACAGGGGTTTCGGGACCGTGAAGCTTTCTGCGCTGAAACTGAAGTCGAGCATCCTCACCCCGTCGGGCCCCGTCTACAGAGACGTGGGGGTGTTCCCTCTCGGATGAGCCAGATGGTACGCGTCATTTCGGAAGCCCGTAAGCTGGCGACCCCCTCACCCGAAGAAGAGGAGAAGATGAGGAGGCTCGCCAGGTCCCTGCTCGCGAAGACAAAGCGCTCCGCGTCAAAGTTCGCCGAAACCAGAGGGGTCCTCGTCGGGGGGTCCTACGCGAAGGGGACTTGGCTCCCCGGGCACGTCGACCTTGACATATTCGTAAGACTAGACCGGTCGACCCCCGACGCAGAATTCGAGAGGATTGGTCTTAGGATAGGGGAGACGACCATGAGGGGGTACCCGACCGGGAAGAAGTTCGCCCAGCACCCGTACACCGAGGCGACGGTCGAAGGCGTCCGGGTCAACATAGTCCCGTGCTTCGCGGTGAAGAAGGGGGAATGGAAGAGCGCGGCAGACAGGTCACCCTACCACGTCACCCTTGTGAAGAAGATCCCCGAGGTGAGAAAGGCGCAGGTGAAGTTGCTCAAGCTCTTCATGAACGCCGTCGGAGTCTACGGCGCGGAGATCGAAAGGCGAGGATTCAGCGGCTACGTCGCCGAAGTCCTCGTGATGAAGATGGGGACCTTCGAGAAGGTCCTCCGCTGGTTCGGCGGCGGAGCGGCTCCGGTGGAAGGGCGGCCGTTCACCCTCCAGGATCCCGTGGACGAGGCGAGGGACCTCGGAATCGCCGTCTCGGGGGAGAGCCTCGGAAGGATGGTCCTCGCTTCCAGAGAGTTTCTAAACCGCCCCGACCTGGCCTACTTCCACAGCATGGCTGGGAAGGTACGACCTTCGATGAGAGGCAGCGTCGTGGCGTTGCTTTTCTCCCACAGGCCGATGAGCGAAGACACCCTCTGGGGTGAGCTCAGGAGGACCTCCCGCCACATCGTAAGGCACGTCGAGGTCCAGGGGTTCACCATCGCCCGGTCGATGTCGGCGTCGAACAACAAAGACGCCAGTGCAATACTCCTGATCCCCGAGATATCAGAGCTCCCGCCGTCCGAACAGCGGGTCGGTCCGACGGTGGATCGCAGGAATGACGTCGAAGCGTTCCTAACTTCTAACTCGAAGGACTCGCGGCTAGTCTGGGTCGACGACGACGCGAGGCTAAGGCTCCTGAAGCCGAGGAAGCACACCCTCCTGACCGACCTGCTGAAAGACCTGGTGAGCGGGAAGGAGGGGAAAGTCGGGGCGTCCCTCGAAATCGAGCGGGGGTTGAAGCGGTCGGGAAAGGTTCTCAATGGCGTGCAGCTCTGGCGGGTCGCATCCAGGACAAGATGGCTCCATGAAGGGATAAGGGAAATCACCTCTGATGCAGTCGGAACGCGCTAGCCTTCAGGAACTGATCAGGACCCCCTACGTGCAGGTCATCACTTATCCAAGGATATCTCTGCGTCAGGCCAGGTCCAGGGTAAAACAGCTCCAAGAGCTCGGGGTGGACGAAGTTGTATTCGAGGGGCACGCAAGGGTTGGCCGCCTCGGAATACTCGGCCTGGGGACGGTCGGGATAGTTGTCAGGGCGCGCGCTGGAGACAGGCCTGTCGCTCTGAAGATCAGGAGGACGGACGCCAACAGGCCCGACATGAGGGAGGAGGTCAGGATCACGCAGATGGCGAACCGGATCGGAGTGGGGCCCGAAGTCTATGGACATACCCGCGACGTCATCCTCATGAAACTCCTCGAGTCTCAAGAGATTTCGGATTGGTTGAGAGGCCTCCACGGAAAGGGGGCCAGGGACCAGGCGCGGGCGCTGGCGCACGGTCTGCTTAACCAATGCCGGACGCTGGACATCATGGGGATCGACCACGGCCAGCTGAGCAACCTGCGGAAGCACGCCGTCGTGGCCGAGGGTCGTCCATGGATAATCGACTTCGAGTCTGCGGGGACAGCGAGAAGGCCGAAGAACGTTACGACGGCGGCCCAGTATCTTTTCGTCGGCGGGGCCGTCTCCCCCGCGATGAGGAGGGCCCTAGGGGTCAGAGACGTGGAGGGGCTGAAGCGGCTGCTGGGAGAGTACAAGCGCGACCTCTCTGACTACACGTACTCGAAGATACTCGAGCACCTGAGGCTCGAATGAAGCGTGCCACCGCTTTCGGAGCCCCCTCTCTGAACTGTTGATATCACGAAGGTCGCGCTTGCAGCCGGGGCCATCGACGGACGGATGCCGAAGATGGAGGAGCCGCTCACGGGTCCGGTGATAACGGTGCAGGTGGACGACGTTGCCGACGCTCTGGAATCAGTTGAGAGGAGCGGTGGGAAGGCTGTGGTAAAAAGGACCGAGATGGGCCAGTACGGTGCCTACGGGTACTTCAAGGACACCGAAGGGAACCTCATCGGGCTCTTCGAGGCTCCAGGGATGCAGCCCATGCCCGCACCCAACCTTTAAACTGAGTCTGGCCTCGGCCCGATTTTGTGGGGCCGTAGTGTAGCTTGGTCCAGCATACCAGTGTGAATGACTTTCACGGTGAGCCTGGGGCGCTGGCGATCTCGAGTTCAAATCTCGACGGCCCCATCTGAGCCTCCGATTCCGTCGCAGGCTCTCGCGCCTTTATACAGCCAGGCCGGATCAAGCGGGCCGGGTTGGCCCATCCTCTGGATCGATACGCATCGGTAGACACGGCTCTCTCTCTTGTCATGGCCAAGATGCGGGTCAAACGCAAGGCCGAGACCCTCCCTTCCTTGCAAGCCTACGGCAGGACATCTGCGGTGGAAGTCCTCGCTCCTGCCCGGGTCCCTCCGTTCCCCGCCGCTCACTGGGACGGCTACGCCGCCATTTCCGAAGATGTCGAGGCCGCGAGCCGGTCCGACCCGGTCGCGCTGATGCTCGTGGGGGAAGCGGGCCCGGGAGCCCGTCCGCGGTTGGCGATCCGCAACGGGGAGGCGGTAAGGGTAGCCACGGGCGCTCCCCTCCCCACCGGAGCCGACACCGTGATCCCGGTGGAGGCCGCCGAAGCGAACCCTGACCGAGTATTCGCTACCCAGCCCTCACCGCCGGGGAACCACGTCTACAGGGCAGGGGAAGACGTGGAGAAAGGGGAACCGGTCCTGGCGAGGGGGCAGACGGTCAGGGCGCAGGACGTCGGCTTCCTCATCTCACTGGGGCTCTCGAAGGTGAGAGTGTGGAAGAAGCCCATAGTCGGGGTCCTGGCGACCGGAAGCGAACTCGTCGAAGCGGGCAAGCCAAGGAGTGGGAAGGTCCTGAACAGCCACACCCCTGTTTTCACCAACCTGTTGGAAAGAACCGGTTGCGCGCCTCTCGACTTCGGGATAGCCCGGGACGACAGGTCCGAGATCTTGGGGAAGCTGAAGAGGGCCTTGGCCAGGTCAGATCTGGTCCTGACGCTGGGGGGGACCTCTGCCGGAAGGCGCGACCTGGTCGTCCCGGCCGTCGAAGGCATCCATCCTCAGCTCCTGATCCACGGGATCGCAATGGACAGGGGGAGGGTTACCGGCATCGCCGTCGCGCGGGGGAAGCCGATTATCATGATGCCCGGCCCCGTCCAGGGTGCGGCCAACGCTTTCTTCGTACTCGCCGTCCCCATCATCAAGGTGCTATCCGGCGCCGCAGGGCGCGAGCTAGAAATCAGGTGCAGGTTCTCAGGGACGTGGGAGGCGAGGAGCCAGTACGCCAGCTTCCGGAAGGTCATCTACATCAGGTTCGAAGGGCGCGTCGCCAGGCCGATCGAAGCAGAAACCGAGTCGATGAAGGTCCTTGCTCGCGCCAACGCCTACCTCGTGGTCCCCGAGAACGTCACGCGCATCGAAGACGGGGACGAGGTCGATGTCAGGTTGATCCCGGGCTTCTCTTTCTCCTGACCCTCTTGGGGGCGGGGGACGTCCTGTCATAGTCGGCAGGGGTGTCAATGTCCGTGAGCACCCCTGAATCGTCCACTTGGATCTCCAGGACCTGACGGGGGTGTGCGAGCAAGACCGACCTTGCGCCGACGTCCCCCGCAATCCTCATGATCTCAGGGAAGAGGATCCTGGCGAACAGGACGGGGTTCCCTCGCTCCCCCTTGAAGACCGGGACGACTATCGGAGACCCGCCTGCACGGTATCCGTTCACGACGTCGTCGATGGTAGACGGCGATAGGAAGGGTTGGTCGCCCAGGACTATGATCGCGGCCCCGGAGTCCGAACTTATGTTCCCGAGGCCGAGCTTGATCGAAGAGCTCATACCATCCGCGTATGCCGGGTTGAACACCACCCGCTCTCGTCCGAACCTCACATCCCGCCTGACCTGGTCAGCGTCGGCCCCAAGGACCACCACCACCTCGTCCACTTTCGCAAGCCTGAGCACCGCCAGCACCCTCTCCAGGACCGGAACGCCGTCCAGCCGAAGCGCCAGCTTGGGCCTTCCCATCCTCGACGAACGCCCTGCCGCGAGGACCACGGCTGAGATCAAGTTGCCTCACGCCTCGACCAAGGATAAATAAGAAGGCGGCTCGACTATTTCGTGGGTTCGACTTGAAGCAGGCAGAGTTCGCCAAGATGTTAGACTCCCTGGCGAGCAGGGGAGCGCCCTTCGCCGTCGCAACCGTGGTCAAGGTCGAAGGCTCTTCGCTGGGGAAGCCGGGGTTCAAGGTCATCATATCGGGCAGCGGCGAGGTGTTGTACGGGTCCCTTGGCGGTGTGTGCCCCGAGTCCGCCATCGCTGACGTCGCCAAGAAGGCGCTCCGGACCGGCACCCCGAAGACGGTCAAGGTGTTCCTGGAGAGCGTCGAAAGCTCGGTCGGGGCGGTCCTCAAGAGCCAATCTGAAGACGAGATCCACGTGGAGACCAACTGCGGTGGGACGATGGAGGTCTACGTCGAACCCTATCTGCCCCAGCAGCGCCTGATACTTATCGGTCAAGGGGGCAAGGACGAAGTGGAAGACGCCCTGGTGAGGCTCGGCAAGATGCTCGAATTCGACGTCGTCGTGGTCGACCACGCCCCGGTGCTCGGAGAGCAGCCTGACCGGCTCATCAAAGAAGTCGACTACGACCTCGGGACATTCGATTTCAGGTCCTCAGACTCGGTGGTCCTGCTGACCCGGGGCGAAGGGGACATCGCGGCTCTCAAGACCCTCTCGAGGTCCAAGTTGAGATACGTGGGGATGCTAGGCAGCCATAGAAGGGCGAGAGACAACTCGGTCAAGCTCAGGGAACTCGGGGTCGACGAGACGTTCGTGTCAGCCCTGAGGTCCCCGGTCGGCGCCGACATCGGCGCAGTGACGCCGGCTGAGATCGCCATCGCCATCATGGCGGAGGTCGTCGCAGAGAAGTACGGCAAGGACCTGCCGCGGAAATCGAACAGCGAGGCGAAGGCTCAGACCGTCGAACATAGGCCAGCCTAGTCCTCGATCCGCCTCCCTTTGACCCAGACGCCCGCCCCGCTTTTCATCTTCTCCTTCTTCCAGAGAGGAAGCGAGCGCTTTATCGTGTCGATGGCATATCTGCAGGCCTGGAAGGCGTCCCCCCTGTGCTCCGACGAGACGGCGACAGCGACTGATACTTCGCCGACCTTGAGCTCCCCGTAGCGGTGGACCATGGCGATCTTCATGACCGGCCACTTTTCCTTGGCTGTCTTCGCAATCTCCTTCATCCTCTTCTCGGCCATCTCGGTGTAAGCTTCGTATTCTAGGCCGGTCACCTCTTTCCCGTGGCTCCTATTCCTTACCGTGCCCAGGAAGAGGACGGTCCCCCCAGCCGACTCGTCCTTGACCGACCGCATGACAGCCGCGGTGTCGATGGGGCGCCTAGTTATCAGGAAGGTCTCAGGCATCTCAACCGCCCGCCACCGGGGGGAGCACTCCCACCACGTCGGACTCCCCGAGCCTCGCCCCTCGGTCTGCCAGTTCTAGGTTGACTGAGAAGCGGACGGAGCGAGCGAGCTTCCGGAGCCGCGGATGCAGCCTGAAGACCTCCGCCGAGAGGTCCCCCACCGAGGCCCCTTCGCCTATAGTGACGTGCTCGGCGCCCTCCTCCGCCAGGTCACGGGCGGCGGCGAAGTAGACCACCTTCACCTTCAACGCGGCCTAGCCTCCTATGGCGTTCATGTTCCTTGGCTTCTCCCAGCCGCTCTTGATCCACGGCATGTGGCCGACCCCCGCAGGCTTCTTCCAAACCGCCTTGGTTATTGCTTCCTCCACCTCCTCGTCCGTGGCCCCGTTCCTAACCAGGTGCCTGAGGTCATGATACTCGACGTCGAACAGGCACGAGAGAAGCTTTCCATCCGCTGTTAGGCGGATCCGGTCGCAGTCGTCGCAGAAGGGGTCGCTCATGGGGGTTATGAGCCCGAGGTCACCCCTGCCGTCTTCGAACTTCCAGATCGAAGACGTCTCGGATTTCCCCCGTCCCCTGGGCCTCAGCGGGAACCGTTCCGACACCTTCTGAACGATCTCCTTGCCGTCCACCACCTTGTCGTAGCTCCACAGGCCCAATCCATCCAGCGGCATGAACTCGATGAACCTGATCGAAAGGCGGCGCTGCCTTGCCCTCTCCACCAGGTCGAGTATCTCGTCGTCGTTGTACCCTCTTATCGCGACCGAGTTGATCTTCACAGGACTAAGCCCCACGTCGACGGCCTTCTGTATCCCGCGGAGCACTCGCGGGAGGGCATCCATCCCTGAAATCTTCGCGAACCTGTCCCTCTGAAGGCTGTGAAGGCTGACGGTGACACCCCTGAGCCCCGCCTCCTTGAGGGCCTCGGCCTTCTGTTCCAAGGACCAGCCGTTCGTTGTCATGTCGACCGACCTGATCCCGGGGATGGTCGTAAGCCTCCGGACCAGGACCTCGAGGTCCCGCCTCATCAGAGGCTCCCCTCCCGTTATCCGGACCTTCTCGATCCCCAGGTTGGCCATGACCCTCGTTATCCTTTCTATCTCCGCGAAATCTAGTATCTCCTGCTGGGGGATCCACTCGACCTTGTCCTTCTCGGGCATGCAGAAGAGGCATGCGAAGTTGCACCTGTCGGTCACCGAGATCCGCAGCTTCCTTGCGACCCTCCCCCTGGCGTCGCGTAGCTCCCTCCCTTCACGGCGCATCGCGGGCTCCAAACGGGTCCCTGTGACCCTCCATCGCGGTAAAAATGTTCCTGAGGGACGGGGGAGAAGCTATAACCGCACGGGGGTGGAAGAGTGAACGTGCCTTTCAGGCAGGTCGACATCTCGGGCAAGAAGGTGGTCTACAGGGAAGCGACCGCCACAGGCAGGATAGTCTTGAAACCGAGCACGATCGAGCGGATCCGGAAAGGGACCCTTGAGAAGGGGGACGCGATTTCCCTGGCATCCGCGGCGGCGGTCCTCGCAACGAAGCTCACCCCGAACATAGTCGTGCTCGCCCATCCACTGAAGATCGAGAAGGTGGAGCCGAGGGTGGAGATAGGGAGGAACTGGGTCGACGTCACGGTGAAGGTGGCGGCCCACGATAAGACCGGGGCCGAGATGGAGGCGCTGGCTGCGGTGGCTGCGGCGCTGTTGAACGTCTGGGACGTCGTGAAGTCGTACGAGAAGGACCCTTACGGCCAGTACCCGGCAACTGCGATAGAATCGATCAGGGTGACGAAGAAGGTGAAGAAGGACTGAGGGCCCCCAAGGAACACAGGAAGGAGTCCCAGGGCGCCCTCCGAATCAGGATAGTGACGGTAAGCACGAGCAGATACGAGAAGAAGGCAAGAGAGGAGAAGTTCACGGACGAATCGGGAGACACCGCCGAGTCAGAGGTCGACGCAGCGGGTCACGAAGTGACCGGGAGGGACCTGATCTCCGATGACCCGAAGATGATCAGGAAGGCGGTAACCAGGTTCTTATCCGGCAACGAGGACGTCCTGCTGCTCACGGGGGGGACGGGGGTCTCGAAGCGCGACGTCACCATCGAGACCGTCCGCCCTTACTTCGAGAAGGAGATCGTCGGGTTCGGGGAGCTCCTCAGGAGGGTGAGCTTCGACAAGATCGGGGCTGCCGCGATGCTCACCAGGGCGACCGCAGGGGTGGCCAGGGGGAAGCTGATGGTGTGCATGCCTGGGTCCCCGGATGCGGTAAGCACCGCTCTGAGGACCTTCCTGATGGATTTCCCCCACGCCGTCTTCGTCTCGAGGAGTTAGGGACGAGGCCCTGGGTTCAGTAGGCGACCATCGTCGGGTCCACTTCTTCTGCCCAGGCGCGTATCCCGCCAGACAAGTTCCATACCCTGTCGAACCCCTTCGACTCCAAGAGCTCGACAGCCCGCGCGCTCCTGGTTCCATCCAGACAGTAGGGAACTATCTCGTCCCCCCTGTTAAGTTCGCCCAACCTCCCCTCAAGCTCTTCGAGCGGGATCAACTTCGAGCCCTCGATGTGGCTCAAGTCGTGCTCGTACGGGACTCGCACGTCAAGCAGCACCACGACGCTCCCTCCTGCCAGCTTGGCCTTCAAGGCCCGAGGCGCTATCTCTTTCACATGGAACTCCCTTTTCATCCCGCAGAACTCATCGTAGTCGATGAGCTTCCTCACCGTGGGGCGGGCTCCGCAGACCGGACAGTCCAGGTTCTTCCTGACGCGGACTTCGCTGAACGACATGTCGGTCGCGTCGAACAAAAGGAGCCTCCCGACCAGCGGATTCCCCACGCCTACGAGGATGTTGATCGTCTGTGCCGCCTGGATTCCACCCAAGATCCCAGGCAGCGCTCCGAGGACCCCCGCGACGGCGCAGTCCTGCACGGTTTCGGGGGGAGGGGGCTCGGGGAACAGGCAGCGGTAGCACGGCCCCCTTTCGGAGTGGAAGACCGAAGCCTGTCCGTCGAACTTGAAGATGCTCGCGTAGACGTCAGGTTTGCCCAGGAAGACGCACGCGTCGTTGATGAGGTATCGGGCTGGGAAGTTGTCTGTGCAGTCGACCACGACGTCGTACCTGCCAAGGAGGTCCATGGCGTTCGACGAGTCCAGCCTCAGCTGATGAGGTTCGACCCTGATATGGGGGTTCACGCGCCGGAGCTTCTCGGCAGCGACCTGCGCCTTGGGGTTGTCGACGTCCTCCTCGGTGTAAATCGTCTGGCGGTGAAGGTTGCTCGCTTCGACCAGGTCGTTGTCGACTATCCCCAACCTTCCTACCCCTGCCGCCGCGAGGTAGACGGAGGCTGGTACCCCTAGGCCCCCGGCTCCGACCACCAGGACGCTCGATCGCTTGAGCTTCAGCTGTCCTTCATGGCCCATCTCGGGGAGCACGAGCTGTCTGCTGTACCTTTCGACCTCATCCTTGCCGAGTCCTTCGGACTTGGACAAATCTGGATTCGCTCGGTTTCCACCTCCGGCTCGATAAAGACTTTGGCGCAGGCTCGTCAGTTGAAGCGGATTAGCGCTCCATAAATAAGAGGGGGCCATCGCCTGTGCGATTGATCAGGGTGCGCCTTGCCGGGCAGTTGAAGGACGTGACCAAGGGGGCCAGGGAGGTCCGCCTCGAATCGGCCCGCGACCTCAACGGGATCTTCACGAGCCTGGAGTCCGCCTATCCAGGGGTCGCGAGAAGGATAATGGACGACCAAGGCAGGATCCGGAGGTACGTCAACGTGTTCGTCAACTCGGAGAACTCAAGGTGCCTTGACAACGAGAAGACCATTTTGAAGGACGGGGACGTGGTCCACATACTCCCGTCCGTGGCAGGAGGATAGGAGAAGTTGGCAAAGAAGAGCGGTGAAGTGGTCCTCCTGGTCGGGACGAAGAAGGGGGGCTTCGTCTTCACTTCGGACTCGTCAAGGAAGACCTGGAAGGGGTCAGGGCCCCACATGAAGGGGAGAGAGATCTATCATATGGCCTATGACGGTCGCAACGGGGACATCCTGGCCTCCGTGATAAGCAACCACTGGGGGCCCACCGTGGCCCGGAGCATCGACATGGGCGAGGAATGGAAGGAGTGCAAGACGCCCCCGAAGTTCCCGAAGGGGTCGGGCCTATCGGTAGCCCGGGTCTGGCACATCACCCCAGGACCCGATGACCGCCCAGGCGTGGTCTACGCCGGCGTCGAACCGGCCTGCCTGTTCACCTCCGAAGACTGGGGCGAGACGTGGACGGTGAACAGGGCCCTTATGGACCACAAGACGAGGAAGAAATGGCAGCCTGGGGCGGGCGGCCTCTGCCTTCACACCATACTTCTCGACAACAAGAGGCCGAAGAGGATGCACATCGCAATCTCGGCCGTGGGCACGATGAGGACGGACGACGGCGGCGAGAGTTGGAAGTTCCAGAACAAGAACGTCCTGGCGGATTTCCAGCCCGAAAAGTACCCCGAGTACGGCCAGTGCGTCCACAAGCTCGCGACTCATCCGGAACATCCCGAGGTGATCTATCACCAGAACCACTGCGGGGTCTACAGGAGCGACGACGCCGGTGAGAACTGGATCGACATCAGGAACAACCTCCCCTCTAGGTTCGGGTTCCCTGTGGCCGCCGACTACAACGACCCCAGGAGGGCCTACGTCGCGCCCCTTGAGGGAGACTTCTCACGGATCCCACCGGACGGTCACTTCGCCGTCTGGGGGACGGACGACTCAGGGAAGGAATGGTTCAAGCTCGACGGCGGCCTCCCCGCGGAGTCATACTATACCGTCCTCAGAGACGGGATGGTCGCCGACGACCGCGACCCCTGCGGCCTGTACTTCGGGTCGACGACAGGCCACCTTTTCGCAAGCCGGAACCAGGGCGAGCGGTGGGAGAGGATAACAGACGGACTCCCTCCCATACTCTCCGTCTCAGCTTCCTCCGTGTAAGCGTCCGGCCGGAACCGAGGGCGCTATTCTGCCTTCTGAAGATCCCTGCCTCTCGTTTCGTGCATGTAGGCGATGCCTGTGGCGAGCGTCACCATCGGCATGATCGTGCACCAGGCAAGGCCCGCGTAGACGTTCCCGGTCGCCAGCGCCAACGCCGGCGCGATCAGTAGCGTCCCATCCCCCACGTCTCCTGTCCCAACCCCGTACGCCAAGGCCATCGATGTGTATCTTGTCCTCGTGGGAAAGGACTCCACGAGGTATGCCCCGATCGGGCCGTAGACCATCGCGGAGATGAACACTTGTAGGAACGTCAATCCCATCAGGGCGGGGATGCCGGCAGGAGAAGACGGAGAGCCCATTGCCATGTAGATGGGCAGGAGGAGGAGGCCGAGCAGGTTCCCGGCAAGAATCACCTTCTTCCTCCCTAACCTGTCGGAGAGCTTGCCGAAGAACACGAAGAACGGCGCCCCGGCGGCCAGGGCGGCGAACGTGATCAGGCTCGAATCTTCGAAGCTTACGTCCAGGGTCTTCTGCATGAAGATAGACGAGTAGAACTGGGCAGTGTGCCATATGACGGAGGAGCCTGACACGACCGTGAGCGCTACCAGGAGCGCCTTCAGGTTCTCGGGGTTCGAAAAGACCTCCCTGATTGGGGTCTCGGACCTTCCTCCTCCGGCGACCATGTCGGTGAAGACGGGGGTCTCAGCGAGGCGGAGCCTGAGCCACACTCCGAACACCACCAGCACAGCCGAGAATAGGAATGGGATCCTCCACCCCCAATCTGCGAAGGACTCCTGGCCAACCCAAGCCCGGACCCCCAGGACCACCCCTGACGAGAGCAGGAGCCCGAGGGTCCCGGACGACTGGACGATGGAGGTCCATAACCCCCTCGATTCGGATGGGGCGTGTTCGGCCAGGAAGACGGTGGCCCCTCCGAACTCGCCTCCCAGCGCCAGCCCTTCGATCACCCTGAGCGAGACGAGGAGAGTCGGCGCCAGCACCCCGATGGCCGCGTAGGTTGGGAGGAGTCCGGTGAGAGAGGCGCCGACCCCCATCACCACCACGGTGAGCAGGAACGCCCGCTTGCGTCCTGCCCTGTCCCCGATCGTGCCGAAGATGACCCCGCCTATGGGCCGGACAGCCGCCCCGGCGACGAACGCCCCCAGCGCCAAGAGGATCGACACGTCCGGGTCCTTCGCCGGGAAGAACGCGGGAGAAAGCACGACGACAAGGGTGCCATAGACGAACAGGTCGTACCATTGTATGACGCTTCCGATGGCCGAAGCCGCCGCCGTGAAGCGCAGCGAGCTCAGAACTTCGGGGGACTGCCGATTGCTTTTAAACAAAGAGCAACTGATACCTGTTGCAGGGCATGTACGGGTCTCTTACCGAAGACCAGTTTCGGGTCCTCCTGTGCAGGGGGAGGGGGATGACCCAGAAGGAGGCAGCGAAGGAACTCGGGAAGACGAGGGCCAACGTCTCCATGATCGAGCATAGGGCGAGGGGGAAGGTCGCCCTGGCGAGGGAGACCCTGAAGGCCTTCCAGTCGACCCTGACCGA
>CAYZDN010000036.1:0-20301 GCA_964477505.1 uncultured Nitrosopumilales archaeon | reverse complement strand
CCCCCCTGACCGCCTCGGCTATAGCCCCAGCCGACCCCTCGGAGTCGGTCCAGGGGTGGATCTTCATCTCCAACTCCCCTCGCGCGTAGGGCCCGGCCTCGAACGCCGGGGTGACCAGGTTCGGCTCTCCCTCGACGGGGACAAGCATCATGAACGGCCTCTCCAGGAGGAGCGAGCTCACCCCGGTGAAGTACTGCATGTTCGGACCTGGGACGATCACCGCCCCCCTGAGCCCTTCGTCCTCCAGTTCCTCCTTGAGCTTCTGCACCCTCTTCGAATAGACAGATTTCATTCCCGCCTTTGACATCCGGCTACAGCGTTAATATGTGGTCACCTTGGCGGCGCATCCGTCTTGGGGTTCAAGGAAAGGGTAGTCCTTCCGCTTGCCAAAAGGTGGATCGCAGGAGCCGCTCTAGATTCGGCCATCGAGGATGCCAAGAAGGCCAACGCGAGGGGGATAGGGGTCGTAGTGAACTTCCTCGGCGAGGAGATCAAGGACCCTGCGACCGCCGACGCCCACACAGCGGAATACCTGAAGCTCCAGCAGGCCATCTCGGACGGCGGGTTAAACGGGTTCGCATCGGTGAAGCTCACACAGCTCGGGCTCGGGGCCGACGACAAGGGGATGCAGGGGAGGCTGGAGAAGATCGTCAAGAACTCGGAGCGCCTCAGACAGCTCCTATGGATTGACATGGAGGGGTCCACCTTCACCGGGTTCACCGTCAAGGAGTACATCTCGGCGCACTCCGACCACCGAGGTATAGGGGTCGCCCTCCAGGCGTACGCGAGAAGGAGCGAAGGGGACCTGGATGCCATCCTCGATGCCGGTGGGAGGGTGCGGCTTGTCAAGGGGGCGTACAAGGAGAGCCCCGACTTCGTCTACCCGACCCGGAACGAGGTCAGGGAGAACTACTCAAAGCTCCTGAAGAAGCTGTTCGAAAGGGGCCAGGGATTCGCCGTCGGGACCCACGACTCGGTCCTAATCGACGAGGCGAGGAAGCTGGCGGAATCCAGTCGCGCCGACTTCCATTTCGAGATGTTGAAGGGGATACGCGACGAGCTCAAGGACGAACTGGTGAAGTCCGGGTACAGGGTCTCCGAGTACATCCCCTACGGGGACAGCTGGTACGCCTACTCCAAGAGGAGGATCATGGAGCATCCCAGCAACATCTGGCTCCTCCTCAGGTCCTTGGTCTGAGCCTGTGGCCAGCCGGCGTTGATTCCAAGCTCAACTGGAATAGACTCCGCTCGCAAAATACCGGCCGGGCGCTGAAAGGGCACAGGTCGAAACGAAATGACAGAATATCAGAAGGGACAAGTCTGGGGAGCCCTCCGCAAGGCATGGAAGGGGTACCGGATCGCGAAGGTCCAGGGCGACAACGCCCGGATGAGGGAATACGCGACCCGCATCAAGACCCTTCAGGGCCAGCTTGGCGTTCCGCAGGCGTCCTTCCCGAACATAGGAATGTAGAGGAGCTCCGCTCCTCTCTCCCTTTTTAATCGGAGCTGTTCAGTTCTTTTTCTATCTCGTCGATTATGTCCCCGACCACCTGTTTCTGGAGCCCCAGGGTCGAGCACATTGTTACCATTCCTTCGCCTTCTTCCCTCATCAGATACCGCAGCACCTTCCTTCTGTCGACGTTCGGCATCGACGTTGTGATCCTCGCGCACTCCCGCAATGCGAGGTTCCTCAGATAGAGCAGCACTGCCCTCTCTTCTTCCATCTCCTTGAGCTTCTTTTCGACCTCCGCGACAACGCGGGTCAGGGGCCGGATCCTAGAAGCCTCATCTGGATATCTTAGCAGGTCGCTTATATGAGCCATCATCTGGGCGTGCTCGTCGCTTTCTATCCCCGGCAGGGCACCGAATGAGAATATCCTCGCCCTGAACCTATTAGGCGCCAGGTCCAGAGTGACCGAGAAACTCTTCTTGAGCATGTACTCCTTGCGTTGCGGCCCTCGCGGGCTGTCTTGGGAAACATTGCTGACCAACCCCGCGTTCTCCATGTTGACGAGGTGCTTGGCCACGAGCTGCTGGCTGATGTCGAGTTCCTTCGAAAGCTGGAGCTGGTAGTTCGGCTCTTCGCTTATCCTCGCTATGATCCGCCGCCGGACCGGATTCTCGACGGTCCCCAGCACCGCATCCAATTCTGATTGGCTCGTTGGTTGTCCCCCGAAGGTTGTATACATCGTCCGTTCTATAAATAGATTCCCGACCGAGGGCACATTGTGAGGCGCATTGAACCGGGGCACAGCCATGGACCCCTCGCCTCGGCCCAGCTCTCGAAGAAGACCTGGCCCGACTTCGAGAGGCTCTTCGCTTCCAACGGGGGAGTCTGGGGAGGTTGCTGGTGCATGTTCTACCACTCTCCCGGGCCGTTCGAAGCCAAGGCATACGAAAAGAACAGGGACGCGAAACACGGTCTTGTAGAGAACGGCCACGCGCATGGGACCATCGCCTATTGCGGAAGGGACCCTGCGGCGTGGTGCCAGTTCGGCCCCCAGGAGGAGCTGGCGAGAATCGACAGGAAAAGAGGTTATTCACCCACCGCCGAAGAGCCATGGAGGATAACGTGCCTCTTCGTCGCCCCCGGCCACCGAAGGTCGGGACTGGCGAAGTTCGCCGTCGCCGAATCTCTCAAGAGCATGAAGAAGCTAGGGGCGAGGGTAGTCGAGGCGTATCCCGTTGAGGGAGAGTCCAGCGCCACCTTCCTTTGGGCAGGTACACCGCACCTATTCGAAGGCGTCGGCTTCTCGAGGGCCGGGCGCCTGGGCAAGAAGAGCTGGATATACTCAATTAACCTGCGGTGACGACGAGCTGACGGGCACGGAATGAGTCTGGATTGACGCTCAGCAGGACATTGTTGTCGGAGCGCGCGGCCGTCGCCAGCGAGCACCCTCTCGCTTCTCTAGCGGGCTACGACGTGCTGCGGAATGGTGGAAACGCATTCGACGCGGCCGTCGCAACAAGCTTCGCTCTAGCGGTTACGTTCCACCCCGCGGGAGGACTGGGAGGGGACTTCTTCGGCATGTTCTACGAAGCCAAGACCGGGAAGATCCATTCTCTCAACGGGAGCGGCTGGTCCCCTTCCGGACTCACACGTGACGTACTGGCCTCTCGAGGGCACACTGCACCTCCGCAGTTCGGTCCCCTTGCCACCGTGGTGCCCGGGTTCGTCTCAGGGGTATGGGAGTTTCACAAGAAGCTCGGCACCCTCGCGTTCAAGGACCTTCTTCGGTCCAGCACGGAGCTCGCGTCGAGAGGGTTTCCGGCCGGCGAGGGGCTGTGCAAAGACGTGACGAAGGCGTATCCTGAAATCTCGCCCGAAGCGAAGGAAATCTTCGCTCCGACCGGCAGGCCTCCCGTCACTGGAGACTGGATCCGCCAGGAAGCGCTTGCCAGGGTGATATCTGAAATCGCCGAATCCGGGCCGGAGGCGTTCTATTCGGGATGGCCGGCGGAGAAGATGGCTTCTGAGCTGCGGTCCCGCGGGGGGCCGTTCAACCTGGAGGACTTCTCGGACTACAGGGCCGAGTGGGTGAGCCCCCTGGAATTCGACTACAGGGGGACAACCGTCCACGAGTTCCCCCCTAACAGCATGGGAGCCACCTCGCTCCTGATCCTCAAGGTTCTCTCCCAGAGCGACCTCAGCGAGGCGGGTCCCCTGTCCGCGAAGAGAATCGAGCTCACGATGAACGCGGTCTTCCCCGCCTATGCCCGCAGAGACAAAATGCTAGGTGACCCCCGTTTCGAGAGCTTCGATTTCGATGCGTTCATGTCCGAGCCCGACTCCCACGCGCCGCCTCCGACACGGATTAGGTCGGCGGACACGACCGCCTTCTCCGTGGCCGACGCTGAAGGCAACATCGTCTCCGCCATCCTCAGCCTCTTCGATCGCTTCGGATCACGAATCTTCGTCCCTGAATGCGGGATCATAATGAACAACAGGGCTTCAGCTTTTGGCCCATCTGGGCCCAACAGGGTCGAACCGAGGAAGCGCCCGCTGCACACACTCTCGTGCATGATCTTGGAGAAGAAAGACAGGCCGTACCTGGCCATCGGGGCCGCCGGGGGAGACTACAGGCCGATGCAGCATGCGCTCTTCGTCACCAACGCGGTTGATTACGCTATGCCTGCCGAAGTGAATGTTGCCTATCCCAGGTTCCTCTGGGGGGGAGGAAGGAAGTTGCTCGTCGAGCAAGGTTACGAGCTCCCGAGCGATGCAAGGTTCGAGGTCCAGAACCTGCCGCTCCCTGGGAGGACCGGGGTCTGTCAGGCCGTCGAGCTGGGCGACCGCTACAGGAAGGCGGTCTGCGACGTCAGGGGGGACGGCGTCCCCGCTGGTTTCTGACTCAAAGGGGGAGCGGGAGGTTCAGGAGGTCTTCGGCTCTAGCTCGAGCTTGAAGAAGCGCTGGAACTCTCGCTTTCAGTGACAGCGGTCGAGGTGGTCTCCGCGCCGCCGGGCCCGCTGCTCCCCGCCGTTGCGTGCACCACCGGACTAAGGACCGACCCGTTCCCCGGGCTCACATGGATGTCCCCCGGGTTCAGGTCCAGGTTCAAGTTGGTCGTTCCGCTCGCATGCACTGTAAAGTGGACGGGCACCATGAGCTTCCCATTCGCAACCACCTTCAGCTGGGTATGGTTCCCGTTGGTCCAGAACGCCTCGGCGCCTGCTATCTGCAGGACGATGCCAGTGACATTCCCCGCAGGAACCCTGGGAGACCCCAGCAGTACGGAACTCCCCTGAAGCTTGGTGAGGTTGACGTTCGTCCCCAGGCTCGACGAGACGTTGAACATGTACCTGTTCTCAGAACCGCTCTGTCCGGGCGCGGAGGTGCTGCCAGGGGCGTCAGAAGTCGTGGAATACGAGCTTGACGATGACATGGCGGCTGTGCTGGTCGAAGCGGTGCTGCCTGAACTCGACGTCGTGGAAGCAGTCGCGCTCATGCCAGGCGAGTACTTCAGGGTGATGCTTGTGACGTTGATGAGGAGGTACTTGAGCGAGGCGTTGTGAGCGGGAGAGTCGGCCAGGTATATGTTCATGGTCCCCGACCCGGGGGCGCCCAGGTTCGCGGAGGGACCGCCGAAGCTCGGGAGATAGACGGCGAATGCGTAGGCTGATAAACCGATGACGGCAAGCAGGACGACCGCGGAGATCGTTGCGACCTTCCCCAATTTTCTCAGCCCCCCTGGCCGGGTCTTCCGAATTAATCCAACGCTATTGAACAGGCCAACGGAACCGGTCGTACGGCCATATAAGCCGGCCACGGGGAGAATGCAGGGTCGAGAACAGAGTTCCTTGTGTGGCGAATCCGGCTAACGGCTTCATGCCTAGGCAGTGACCTGAATCGAGAAGGTGACCGAGATTGGCTGCGAGAGTCCGACCGCATTCAGGGTCAACACGCTGTTGCTGTACTGCCCCGACTGCGAGGGGGCCTGGACGCTGCATGACAGGACGGTAGTCCCGGGAGAAACGTCCCCTACTGCGATGGAACCGCTTGTCGTCCCGACGGGACCGCCCGCGGCTCCATTGACGCTCTCGGTGCACCCCAAGAAGGAGAACTTGGAGAAGTCCCCATCCGAGACTACGGTCCCCCCGGCGTAGGCGGCGTTCCCCTGGTTGTCTATGTCGATGGCGCATTCAAAGGTGCTGCCTGCCGTCACCCTGTCTCCAGCGCAGGAGGGTGAAGGGAAGATCACGTCCTGGGCGGCCGTCGTTGAGGCGGTAGTGGTCGTCGTCTTCCCATGCGTCGTGCTCGACGCCGTCGATGTCAAGCCCGTGGTCGAAGCCGACACCGACGTGGTGATCGAATAAGAATTGGTCGACGAGCTCCCGCCGGGCGAGTTGAACCCCGACGCGAAGAAATAGAACACCCCTCCGGATAGGAAGAGCATGCCAATGAGCAACGCGACCTTCACCGTCCTGGTGCCTCCTCCCTTTTCGTCGCAGAGGGTCTCCCTCACCCTGAATGCGACATAGAGGGCGAGCCCGGATAGTAGCAGTATGGCCACGGCGAGGGCAAGCACGGTCCCAATGATGGAGTAATCAGAAGGCAACGCCATCATCCGCTCACCGCGCAGGCTTCTCCCACTTCATCCCCAGGCTGAGCACCTCTTCCATGAAGGCTGCGGCTCGTATCCCGTCTAGGAAGGTGTTGTAGAATATCAGCAACGGACTGACAAATATCTGCCACAGTCTCTTCTCCACGTCGAGCGCTATGGCCGATATGGCTACGAGCGTCTGCAGGCCCCAGTATACTAACAGCCCGTAGAGCACGGGCGCCCAATCGCCGCTGACGAAGCCGGCGATCACAGCGAAGAGCGCCAGGAACAGGTTGACTATCGGCGACACGGTGTCGTACCACATGTAGGGGACTCCGTAGAGCCCGGCCACCCCGTAGCGGCTCCTGAGGAACATATCTTCGTGCTTCGCAAGGACCTGCATCATCCCCCTATACCACCGTCGCCTCTGTTTGAGAAGGTCAACCAACCCCTTCGGCGCGATCGTGTACGCGACTGCTCTGTCCTCGTATTCGACCCTGAACCTCTCCCTTAGAATGGCGAGCGTGATGTCGAAGTCTTCAGCGAATGTGTGGGACGAGAAGTAGCTAACCTTCTCAACGGCGTCCTTTCTGAATGCGGCCAGAGGACCTGGGACTATCATCACAGACGACAGCATGGACTGCCCCTTCCTGTTCAGGCCATTGCCCGTCGTGTATTCCACTTCCTGGAGGCGCTGTAGGAGGCCCCTGGGCTTGTCGACCTTGACGTTCCCAGATATCCCTCCAAGCTTCGGATCGGAAGCGAATCTGCCTGCGATCGCCAGAAGTGCCCCCCGGTTTAGGCGGGTGTCCGCGTCGACCGTCAGGACTATTGCTCCGGAGCACGACCGTATCCCGGTGTTGAGGGCCTGCGCCTTCCCCTCGTTCTCCTGGTGGACCACCTTGACCCTGGGTCCCTCGTAGCCTCTCGCTATATCGAGCGTCCTGTCCTTGGACCCGTCATCCACGATAACGACCTCATAGTTCCCGTAGTCCTGGGAAAGAAGGGACTCGATGCTCGACCCAATGCTCTTCTCCTCGTTGTAAGCCGGAACGATCACCGACACCTTTGCTGTGGGCGTGGCGTCGGAGGCGCGCCGGAAGGCGTAGGCGATGGAAAGGACCCAGAGGCTAAGGACCCGAACAAGCGCCACGACGAGCAGCCCGAGGAAGAAAAGCACCACGAGTTGCAATCCTATCGAACTACCCTTCCAGCGCTCATTTGTAACGCCGGCGGCCTGATTTTAACCCGCCAAATTGGACAGCGCATTCAACGGCGTTTAATTCGGCCTTAGACGCCATCCCAAGCCGACCGTGTTTCGAAGGCGTGGCCCTAAGCGCTTAGGCACCATATTTAACGAGTGCTAGATAGCATCCGTCATCATGCGGCCGCCCTGGACCATCAGATCGGACACCTCGAACACACCGCTTTTCGTCTGCTGGGAGACAACCAAAGCTTGCCTCCTTGCATGCAGACATTGCCGGGCCCGCGCAATCCGACGGCCATTGGAAGGAGAGCTGGATCACGCTCAGAGCATCACACTCATAGACCAGATCCTGGAGTTCGATGAGCCCTATCCGGCGCTGCTAATGACAGGAGGGGACCCGCTTATGCGCGCGGACTTCTTCGACCTGGTCGGGCACGCCAAGGGCAAAGGGCTCTATGTCGCCGTCGCAGCAAGCGCGACCCCGAAACTTGACGGAGAAGCGATTGCCCGTATGAAGAACCTCGGTGTCGACATAATCTCCGTGAGCCTGGACGGGGCGACCCCCGAAACCCATGACAGGCTACGCGGGGTCCCGGGGACCTGGAAGTCGACCATCCACGCGCTGAAGATGGCCAGGGATGAGGGATTGAGGGCGCAGGTCAACACGACTGTGATGAGGAGCAACGTGGGGGAGCTGGCGGACATCTTCCACGTCGCCAAGGAGGCGGGTTCCGTCGCCTGGGAGGTGTTCTTCCTGATTCGGACCGGGCGCGGAGCGGCCCTCGAGAGCCTTCAGCCCGGCGAGTGCGAAGAGGTCATGCACTTCCTCTATGACGCGTCGCAGTACGGCCTCCCGGTCCGGACTTCAGAAGGGCCCAGCTTCAGGAGGGTACGCCTCGAGCGCGAAGGGGGGCGCCCAGCTTATGCAGGAGATCTGTATCGCACCCTCTCTGCGCGACTGCGCGCCCTCGAAGGGCCTCCAACTTCCAGCCCATCGGTCAGTTCTTCACACACGAGGGATGGCAAAGGGCTGATGTTCGTCGGCTACAACGGCGAAGTCTACCCGAGCGGGTTTCTCCCGATGAAGACCGGGACGGTACCCAGGGAGTCGTTGGCGTCGATTTACCGGACTAGTGAGCTCTTCAGGGACCTCAGGGATGCGAGGAAGCTGAAAGGGCGGTGCGGAGCCTGTGAATACAGGGAGGTATGCGGGGGCTCGCGCTCCAGGGCTTACGCGGAACTCGGAGACCCGTTCGGGGAGGACCTCGCTTGCCCCTATGTCCCTGAAGCGGACAAGCAGGTCGCAGCCCTCGCCTGATCGGGTGAGGCCATCCTAACAAACGCTAAATATATTCAAATCCTGGCCGCCTCAGGAACAGAAATGGTCGATTCACCCGACGGCAGGGCGGGCCGTCCGTCCCCCGGCTCTGAGTCATCGGTTCCCGCCTTGGGCCTGGTCGGATCTTCCTTCAGGACGACGGGCGTGGCAGAAAGGGAAAGGATCGCGAGGCGCCTCCGAAGATTCATCGAGTCAGGTTCAACCCGCCTGGGGCCCGGACTCCTCGAACTCGCCCCCGTCGAAACATGCAACAGGCTCGAACTCTACTTTGTTTCCAACAGCCCCAGCGATGTTGCGGACGCCGTCGTTTCGGCGCTCCGGGGAAGTGATTCGGGGAGCCAATTCTACGTAAGGCAGGGCAGGGATGCGATATCGCACCTCTTCAGGGTGGCAGCGGGGCTGGACTCCCCCGTGATGGGAGAAGAGCAGATCCTGGAGCAAGTGAGGGAGGCAGGAAGGACGGCCAGGACCTCGGGTTCGGCCAAGTCCGCGCTGTCTTCCCTCTTCGATGCCGCCTGCAGCTCAGGGAGCCGGGTTCGAGGATCATACAAGGTTCCCCTCGCGAGCGGGTCGGTCAGCGCATTCGCCTTAAAGCACGCGCTGCGAAGCTTCGAAAAACCACCGACGGGGGTCCTCCTCATCGGGTCAGGCGAGACGGCCAAGCTGGCCGCACTGAAGCTGAAGGGGTCGAAGGTCTACCTACTGTCATCCAGGAGAGGCGCGGAGGCCAGGTTCCCAGGGGCCATCAGGGTGTCGCGGAGAAAGCTACGCGAAGCAGCCGGGGAGTGCGACCTCATCATAGCCGCCACCAGACGCCATGGCTATTCCCTGACCAGACGCGACCTGCCCAAGGACAAGAGGGTGGTCATCCTCGACCTAGGTTTCCCCAGAAACGTCGACCCATCGGTCGGGTCCTCGAAGCTGGTCAAGTTGTACGACCTCGATTCCGTTGCTGCCTGGGCCCGCTCACGGAGGAGCAAGATCGACCCATCCTCTGAAAAGCTCGTCGAGGAAGAGGCGCGCAGGTTCGACGCGTGGGTCACAGCGAGCAGGCTCACCCCCACCCTGGCGAACATCTACAGGTGGGGCGAACGGGTCCGAAGGGAGGAGACGGTCGCAGCCCTCAGAAGACTCCCAGAGCTGTCGCCCCACGCGAAGGAGGTGGTCGAGTCGCTCACCAGGCGCCTGACAGGGAAGCTCCTTTCCCCCCACGCCGCTTTCGCCAAAGATGCCGATGGCAGAGCGAGCCAGTCGGATAGGCTAGTACTCCTCGAGTCCATCTTCAAGGAAGGGTCTTGATGGAAGAGCAGCAGGAGAGGGTTCCGGCGCCAGCCGAAGTCGAGAAGTCCTTCCTGAAGTACACGTTCTTCAAGCTTGCCCGAGAGTGGCGGTCTCTGGGTCCTGAGGAAAAGGAAGGCTCAAAGCGGGAATTCCTTGACGCTCTGAATGCTTCGCCGACCAGGCTGTCCTTCTTCTCCCTGGTGGGCATAAGGGGGGACACGGACTTCATGGTCCTGGCGGAATCCCCGACCCTCGACCCGTTCCAGGCGCTGGCCGCCCGCCTCGCTTCGACGAGGCTCGGGAGACACCTGGAAATCCCCTACTCCTACCTTGCCATGACGAAGAAATCGAAGTATCTCGGCTCCCACAGGCACCCGGGGCAGGAGGGCGCTCCTAGGGGGTCCAGCGAGAGCAAATACCTCTTCGTGTATCCGTTCGTCAAGAAGCGGGAATGGTACAGGCTCCCGTTCGCCGAGAGGCAGAGGATCATGGCGGATCACTTCAGGATCGGCCACAAGTACCCTTCGATCAGGATCAATACCGGATACTCCTTCGGCCTCGACGACCAGGAGTTCGTCCTCGCCTTCGAGGGGGACGACCCCTCAGAGTTCCTGGCGCTGGTGGAAGACCTAAGGGGGTCCGAAGCCAGTATCTACACCCAGCTGGAGACCCCCATATTCACATGCAGGAGGGTCGACCCGGCCGGGATGTTGTCGTACCTAGGATAGAATCCGGAATGAGAGCAGGGTCTGGGGAGTGGCCAGCGCGCATCGGAGGGCGGCCCCGACGGGATTGAGCGACTCCGCTTTCGTCCGCGCGTGCTACGGGCGCGAAGTGGAGCGCACCCCCGTCTGGTTCATGAGGCAGGCCGGGAGGTACCTGCCGAGCTACAGGCGGATCAAGGGGACGAAGAACGTCCTGGAAGTCGCCAGGAACCCAGGGCTTGCCTCTGAGGTCGTCGCAGACGCCGTCGACGCCCTCGGCGTGGATGCCGGGATCATCTTCGCGGACATCATGCTCCCACTCGAGGCGATGGGCGTCCAGTTCAGGATCGAAGAAGACGTCGGCCCGATAGTGCCGCACCCCATCCGAACGGGAGAGGACGTGGCGGCGCTCCGGAGGGTCGACCCCGAGGGGGATCTCCCGTTCGTGTACGAGGGCATTGACATGACGATCCAGAAGCTCGACGGCAGGGTTCCGCTGATCGGCTTCTCAGGGGCGCCTTTCACCCTCGCCGCATACATGATAGAAGGGGGGCCCAGCAGGGAGCTCGCGAAGACCAAGGCGCTGATGTATTCTGATCCCGAATCGTGGGGCGCCCTGATGAAGAACCTGACCCGGATGGTCAAGGACTACCTCAAAAGACAGGTTCGCCACGGGGTGTCCGCCATCCAAGTCTTCGACAGCTGGGTCGGGTGCCTGTCCCCCATGGACTACCACCGCTATGTCTTTCCCTATACCCTGGAGATCTTTAGGTCGATAGAGGGGGTCCCCCGGATTCATTTCTGCGCCGACTCCGCTTCGCTGGTGGAGGAGTTCAGGGCGACCGGGCCGGAGGTCCTCAGCGTCGACTGGCGGATTCCGCTCGACGAGGTGTGGCGGAGGTGCGGAGGAGGCATGTCGGTCCAGGGGAACCTTGACCCAGTGGTCGCCCAGACGGGAGGAACGGCGATGGAGAGGGGGGTAGAGAGCATCCTGAAGGGAGCAAAGGGAAAGCGGGGCCACATATTCAGCCTGGGCCACGGGGTCCTGAAGGAGACCGACCCAGAGAACCTCCGGCGCGTCGTCAAGATGGTCCACGCGCGGACGAGGAGGAACACAAGATGAAAGGGGTCCTCCTCATGACCTATGGGACTCCGCGCTCTCTCGACCGGCTGGAGGAGTACTACACGAACATGAGGGGAGGGAGGAGGCCGACCGACGCCGAGATTGAGAACCTTAGGAAGCGCTACGAGGCGATAGGAGGGACCTCGCCCCTTATCCAGATCACCGACAGCCTGAGAGAAAAGCTCCAGGCCCGATTGGCCGGTTCGGGGTCCAGGACCCGGGTGTACTCGGCGATGAAGCACTCGGAACCTTTTATCGCGGACGTGGTCAAGGCAGCCGGCGCCGACGGGGTAGAAGAGCTCCTCTCGATAGCGCTCGCGCCCCACTACTCCAAGATGAGCGTAGGGACGTACATGCTCGCCGTAGAGATGGCAAACGAAGGGCTCCCGAGAAAGATGAGGCTCGACTCGGTCAGTTCCTGGCACCTAGCCCCGAAGCTGGTCGACGCGTGGGCGTCTAGGATAAGGCGAGCGCAGGGAAGGTTCTCAGATGGCTATTCCCTTGTCTTCTCTGCGCACAGCCTCCCCGAGAAGATCCTCGCGAGCGGGGACCCGTACAGGTACCAGCTGATCGAGTCATGCGAAGCGATAACATCCGCGATTAGACGAGAAGAATGGAGTTTCTCTTTCCAGTCCGCGGGCCACACGAAAGACCCATGGCTCGGCCCTGACATCCTGGACCATCTGCAAGACAGGTTCAGCATGGGAGCGACCGACTTCCTGATCGCCCCCATCGGCTTCGTCGCCAACCACCTGGAAATTCTCTACGACATCGACGTCGAATGCAAGCGGTGGGCGAGGGAGAGCGGCGCAAGGCTGGAGAGGTGCGACATGCTGAACGACGACGACGATTTTGTGGACTGCCTGCGCTCGATCGTCGCCGATAAGAAGTTCCTGTGACTTACTCGGACCTTGTTCCTCTCTTCCTAGAGCGGCCGTACAAGAACCCCAGGATGGCCACGGGGACGCTCGCGAACAGGAGGGTACCGATGAAAGGCAAGAGGACGAGTGAAATGGCCAGCGAAATCCAAGGAAGGCTCCCTTTCAGCCCGCCCTCCTTCAGGAGCTTCACTCCTGAGGCCGAACCAACGACGTACGTCAGGACGGCGGCGCCGCTGGTCGCCAGGAAGGCGGACTGGATGTCGACGTTCGCCGCGTAGTAGATCACCAGGGTGACCAAGATCAGGGAGAGTAGAGCGAGGAGGGCCCGCCGGGGCACCCCTGTCTCGGGGTCAAGCGTCCCAAGGAAGCGCGGAAGGTTTCCGTCCAGCGCGGCAGCGTACACAACCCTCCCCATCCCGGCGGTGTAGGCGTTCACCGTCGAGAAGATGATCACTACCGCGAAGATCGAGACCGCGGCCCCCCCGTAGGAGCCAAAGACGTTCGACATCATCTCGGCGAACGGGGTGACTCCCCCCCCGCTCGTGTATGCCCCCGTCCCCACGACCGTGGCTGCCACGGCCATGTACAGGAGTCCGATGACAACCACGCTTATGGTGACGCTTCTCCCGAAGTCTCTCTTAGGATCCTTGAACTCCTCGGCTATGTTCGAGACGTTTTCGTATCCCAGGAACGACCAGACCACCAGCGCCGAGGCCACCCCTACCGAAGCCAGTCCGTCCGGGAGGAACGGGGAGAAGTTGGCGGTCTTGATTCCAGGGCTGGAAGCGGCTACAGCCAAGACCAGGATGGCTACCATGATAGCCACCGCCGCCACCTGCACCTTCCCGCTGAGTTTGATCCCTCTCAGATTGATGGCGTACGCAAAGACGAGAATCCCGGCGGCCGCCAAGAACACTTCTGGCCCGGAGATGGGGAAGGCATAGGCAAGATAGGTGCCCGCAGCAAGCGTGATTGCCGGCGCTCCCAGCACCACCCACACGATGAAGAGCCAGGCCGTCATGGTGCTCACGCCGTGCCCGTAGGCTTCCTTTGCGAAGGAGTAGATTCCTCCCGATTCGGGGTTCCTGGCCGACAGGCTGGAGAAAGTGGAAGCGAAGGGATAGCTCGCGAACGCCAGGACCGCCCAGGCAAGCAGCGACCCAGGCCCCGCCTCCCTCGCCGCCAATCCAGGGACGACAAGAACCCCTGCCCCAAGAACAGAACTGATGTAGATGGCGACGGCGTGGCGAACCGTGATGACCTTTCTCAGCGCGGCGCCTTCTACCAACCGAAACCATTCCTTTCCCCCGAATTTAAGATACGAGAGCGGTTTCACGCAGAAGGGGGAGGGTTGACTGAAACTGTTCAGGCCGGGTTCTGGCCTTCCATCAGGCGCCAGAAACCAAGCTTTAGAGGATTCCTTCTCGGATGACGAATCGCTCCCTGCTCGGCTCTCCTATGCCTGCGATGGACGTAGACCAGGTCATATTCCTCGAGGTCGAAGAGATGAACGACCGGGCCAAAGACGGCGAGCTCAAGCGGGACCTGAGAAAAGATAGGCAGCCTCGGCCGCAAGAACGTCCAAATCCTCCGTCGAGCGGTCCGCCGAGCAGATGCTGAACGGACAAGTCAAACAGGTGATGAGAACCTAGAACTATTCGAGCTACTACATATAGCACGCGAGAGTAACATGTATGAGAGAAATGTCAGCAAAGTGGAGGAGATATGGCTAGGCATGGCAACCGGCCCTGAGCACAGCGAATATCCTACTCCAAGAGGGTACCTGGAGATTGCAGCCTCGATCCTGGGGGTGTGCCTCAACGGCTCTCTGAGGACGCACGTCATGTTCAGGTCCAACCTGAACAGCAAACAGCTGAAGTTCTATCTGGAATCCCTGACTCGAAAGAACCTCATCGAAGAGGTGACGGTGGGGCCCGGCGTCATTTACAGGACCACGGAGGGAGGTAGGCGGTTCTACGAGACCTACAACGCCCTGGCCGAGATGCTTCAGGAAGGGCCTTCCGAGGCCGTCAGCGTGACCCGTGCGTGACTGACCATCGGACTGGAGCGGGCCCGGTGCGATTTGAACGCACGACCTACAGCTCGCCCCTCGCGGGAATAGGAGGCTGCCGCGCTATCCGTACTTCGCTCAAGCGTCGATCTGCGCTACGGGCCCAACCGCGAGCCGTAAAGAACCAGGATATTACCTGTTCCCGATTCACTCCGCCAGCTCGAACTCGATCTCGAGCTCCTTCTTGGCGTTCCTGAACCGGGGCTTCCCCAGCCTCACCCTCCGTATCTCCGACGTGTTGTCCACGTGGCTCTGGTTACAGCAGTTGATGTTCCAGTCCGGGATCCTCACGATCTTGAGTATCGTCACCCCGCCCGGGACCGGGAAGAGGTCGTACATCGCGTCTCCGAAGTGCCCCTCCGCCTCCTGCTTCTCCATCTCGAACTCTAGGATTTCGGCCCCTTCCGCTATCTTCTTGTTCGCCTCCTGCTCGACCCGGGCCATCTCCCCGTCCGTCGGCTTCCTGTCGAACTGCACCGTGAGCCTCCCATGCCCCCCTGAGACGTACACCGACGCGGTCCATTTCGCCCCCAGTACCTTCTGGACCGCCCCCTTGACCACGTGGACCGCTGAATGGGTCCTCAGCTCTTCGGAGCTCAACTAGAGCCTCGTCACTATCTTGTAGAAGGTGGAGAGCTCCGTCTCGAGCCCGTACCGTCGCGTGTTCCCCCTCATGTAGAAGAAGATGGACAGGAGGGTGGGGAGCATCTTAACGAGGCTGAACCTCCCTTCCGCCTTTGCCTTGACGAACTTGTACACCTTCGCGTACACCGCGTAGTGGTCAAGGACGGCCTTTCTGTACCCCTCCCTGTCCCCCATGTGGTCCACGAAAAGGTCGACGCACTGCATGCTCGGGATAATCCCTTCCCCCAGCATCGGGTACACCGTCCCTATCGACTCGCCCACCCCGGTGACCTTCCCGTCGAAGAACGGCTCCATGTACGCAGGGGGAGTGACCCTCACCGGCCTCCCTATCTTCTTGACGACCTCGCACTTGTTCTTCTTGACGAACTCGTCCAGCTCGTAGCGGTACCTCCCCTTGAGGTCCCCAGCCCCGACGTGGGCCATGCCGTCCCCCAGCGGGAAGTACCACCAGTACCCTGTAAGCCCGGGGTAAGGCCTGATTACGAAGTCGTCGTAGGGGAGCTCCTTCGATTTCACCTGATACTCGAGGGACGGTATGAGGAGGTCGTCCTTGACCTTCGGGAGCAGCGACCTGTGGAGCCCCGTCGAGTCGACCACCATGTCGAAGTCTTTGAAGCTCCCGTTCGCCTCCTTGACCTGGGCCCCCCATTGGACCTTCTTCCCCTTCAGCATGTCTTCCGTGAGCCTGTGCTTGTCGTAGGTGACGAGCCCTTTCAGCGGGATGCTGACGTGCTCTTCCCCGAGGTCGACGGTCATCTTCTTGCCACGGTGCAGGACGTAGTCCTGGAAGTTGAACCCCGTCTGCTTGACAAGGTCGGAGATGAAAGGCTCGCTGGTCCCCCAGGCGCAGACGGTGTACCAGTTCTTCTCCGTCTTGGCCTCGAACGCCTCAGCCTCGACCCCCTGCGGCAGGCGGTTCAACAAGTAAGCCCCGGCCACCCCCGTTCCGACGACCGCCACGCGCATGAAACGAGACCCTCTGGAGAGCCGCCGTTTGGGAAGCTTTTCTATCTATCGCAACGGCCCGTCCCCGGCTTACACCGCTTCCGCTAGGCCGAACAAGAATCGGGGAGGCTGACTTCGGTCAGCCTCGACTGCTCTACTGAAGGTGGCGCTCGGGGCTCCCAAGGTAGAGCTGGCGGGGGCGGGCTATCTTCTGTTCGGTGTCGAGCAGCCCCTCCTGCCACTGTGCCAGCCATCCCGACATCCTCCCGATCGCGAAGAGGACCGGGAACATGTCGCTCGGGAACTTCATCGCCTGGTAGATTATCCCCGAGTAGAAGTCCACGTTGGGGTAGAGCTTCCTCTTGATGAAGTAGTCGTCGGAGAGGGCGACCTTCTCCAGCGCGAGAGCTATGTCCAGGAGCTTGTTCCTCCCTGTGACGCTGAACACCTCCTCCGCGACCCGCTTGATGATCCGCGCGCGCGGGTCGTAGTTCTTGTAGACCCGGTGACCGAACCCCATCAGGAGCCTCTTCCCTTCCTTTACCTGGGCGATGACATCTGGGATCTTCTCCACCGACCCTATCTCGGTGAGCATCCGGATGACCTCCTCGTTGGCCCCTCCGTGCAGGGGGCCGTATAGCGCGGCCGCGGCTCCGGCGGCTGTGGAGAACGGGTCTGCGTGCGAGCTCCCGATGCTCCTCATGGTGTTGGCGCTGCAGTTCTGTTCGTGGTCCGCGTGGAGGATGAAGAGGACGTCGAGCGCCTTCGCGAGGGTCTCGTTGACCTCGTACTTGGTGGTCGGGGAGGGTGTGTACATCATCGACAGGAAGTTGGCCGCGTATCCAAGGTCGTTGCTCGGGTAGATGTAGGGCATCCCCCGGGAGTGCCTGTAGGCGAACGCAGCGAGTGTGGGGATCTTCCCGACGAGCCTGTAGATGGAGAGGTTCCTCGAACTCTCGTCGAATATGTTCTTCGCGTCCGGATAGAAGGTGGACAGCGCCCCCAGGGTCCCGACCAGCATCCCCATCGGATGCGCGTCGTGGTGGAACCCGTCCATGAACTTCTTGATGTTCTCGTGGACCATGGTGTGGTATGTCACGTTGTGGACCCACTCCTCGTACTGTGACCTGTTGGGAAGCTCCCCGTGCAAGACCAGGTACGCCACCTCCAGGTAATTCCTCTTCTCGGCCAGCTCCTCGATCGGGTACCCGCGGTATCTCAGTATCCCGGCGTCCCCGTCGATGAACGTCACCCTGCTCTTGCACGACGCCGTGTTCTGGAAGGCGGGGTCGTAGGTCATGAGCCCGAAGTCCTTGTCCGAGACCTTGATCTGGCGGAGGTCCATGGCCTTTATGGCCCCCTCTTGGATCTGGAGCTTGTACTCCTTCCCTGTCCTGTCGTCCCTTACAGTGAGCGTCTCTGACGGGGACCCTGCCGCCGGTTCCGGCTTCTTGACAATAACGCCTTCTTGTGCCATGTTAAGGATTGGCCCGTAAGAGCGCAATTAAGGGGGATACCAAATTCTCAAACCTGAAAATCGGCCGCCCGGAGGCACTCCCTTACAGGTTAGCCTGAGAGCCTGACACTGCTTGGTATCAAACTACCCCGTCCAAACAGTCGCCGTTACTTTTTACACCCCCTTCGACGGCGAAACTATGACATGCAGGTTTCGAGGCGTGGGTTTGCTGCCCTGAAATACCGCGCAGGAAACCCTAATTAGTTAGGTAAACCGGGTTTACCCACCTTAGATTGGCAAAGGCAGATCATCAAGAACCGAAGATGGTGAAGGTATCTGAAGACACTCACGCGAAGCTGAAAGGAATGGCGAAGTATGACGAGACGATGGACCAGGTCATAGCACGACTGGTGGGGAGAGAAAAGAACCTCGAAACCACTCTTTCAACCGTGGCAAAACCGGGCGAATCGATCGACCAGGTAATCCGTCGACTCACGACGCAGGCAAAGGGACTCGAAGACGTCGTCGCCGGGAAGAGCTCGATCTGCTTCATCGACGGCCACGAGGGCAGGCTGCTCTACCGCGGGTACGACATAGCCGACCTGGCCAGTTACTCCACCTGGGAGGAGACCACCTTCCTCCTCTGGAACGGGCACCTCCCGACCTCCAACGAGCTCAGCCACTTCAGCGGCGAGATGGCCGCCAAGCGTCCCATCCCCCGTGAGGTGAGCTCGATCCTCTCCACCCTCCCTCGGAACTGCGACACGATGGACGCTCTGAGGGTCGGGGCCGCCTCGCTGGGGGTGTTCGACGATCCGATGTACTCCCAGCAGGAGAAGGCCATGTCGATAGCCTCCAAGATCGGGACCGTCGTGGCAGCGATTCACCGACACAAGCACGACCAGGAGATGCTCACTCCGCGCGACGACATCAGCTTCGCCTCCAACTTCCTCTACATGGTTACGGGGGAAGTCCCTGCGGAGGAGGACGAGCGGCTGATGAACGTCCTCCTCATCCTGCACGCCGACCACGAGTTCAACGCCTCCACCTTCACCGCCCGGGTGATCGCCTCCACACTCTCCGACGTCTACTCGGCGATAACCGGCGCGGTGGGGGCCCTCAAGGGCCCTCTTCACGGGGGGGCCAACGAGAAGGTGGTCGAGATGACCAACGAGATCGGGAGCCCCGCCAACGTTGACTCCTACATCCGGGCAAAGCTTGCGGCCAAGGCGAAGATCAACGGCTTCGGCCACCGGGTATACAAGACCATGGACCCAAGGGCAAAGATCCTGAAGGGGATGGCCGAGCAGTTCTCCCAGACGGACAAGGAGAGGCAGTCCCTGGAGATAATCGAACGGACCGAGGTCATCCTTCTCGACGAGAAGAACCTCCACCCCAACGTCGACCTCTACTCGGGACTGGCGCTGAACCACATCGGGATCCCGAGCTACCTGTTCACCCCCGTCTTCGCCGTGGGGCGCTCCCCCGGCTGGCTCGCCCACATCCTCGAGCAGTACGCCGACAACCGCATCATCAGGCCCATCTCCGACTACGTGGGCCCCTTGCTGACCCCGTACATCCCCGTGGATAAGCGGACTGGGGGTGCTCTCCGCTGAGGGTGGAAGCGCTCGTGACGCGGAAGCCGGTCACCATAAGCTCGAACGCCACCATCCGCCAGGCCGCCGAGGTCTTCACCAGGGAGAAGATTGGGCTGCTCGTGGTGACTTCCTCTGCCACTCCGACCAGGGCCCAGGCCGTCGTCTCGGAGAGGGACATCGTCCGCGCCGTGGCCAAGGGGGCCCCGCTCACGGGGCAGATCGATGGGGTCTCGACGAAGAAGCTGGTGAGCGTCAAACGGTCCGACCGGCCGTCCAAGGCGGTGCGGTTGATGATGGACCACGGGATACGCCACCTCGTGGTCGAGAACGACGACGAAACATTGTTCGGTGTCATCTCCATCCGCGACTTCTTCAGGGAGACGCGGCTCCTCCAGGCCTTCGCAAGGGAGGAGACGGAGGAGAGCCACGGGACCGACTAGCCCGCATGAAAGAAATTCGGGACGCCATTCTTAAATAGCGTGAGACGGTCACGATTTTCAAGATGGCCCTCACCGGAGACATCGGGCTCGTCTTCCTGATGGCCCTCGTGGGCGTAGGGTTCACCCTGGTCACACTGATCGTCCCCATCCTGTTCGGTCCGAAGCACCCGAACCCGATCAAAGGGCTCCCCTTCGAAACGGGCCAGGTCCCCCAGGGGAGGGGGAAGATGCACTTCATGATGCAATACTACGCCTACCTCCTGATGTTCATAGTCTTCGACGTCCTCGGGATGTTCCTCTACGCATGGGCCTCTGCCTACAGGCCGATGGCGCTGGGGCTCTCCTCGGACTGGGTGGTCACCATCTTCATCGGGATGCTGGCGCTCCCCATGGTGTTCGCGCTGGTACTTGCCGGGAAGCGGGAACTCTGGTAGTCGCCCAGCAGCAGAAGCAGGGGACGTTCAACGTCCTCGTGGGGAGGATAGACGACATAATCCCAGAGGACGTCTACGTCCCCGGGTGTCCCCCGAGGGCCGAGGCATTCCTCCAGGGCTTGGTGCTCCTTCAGG
>CAYZDN010000035.1:0-8084 GCA_964477505.1 uncultured Nitrosopumilales archaeon | reverse complement strand
GGTTATACCTCGTGAGCAACAGCGAGTCTGTCACGACCGATACGGAACTGAATGCCATGGCCGCCCCGGAGAAGGATGGGAGGAACGAATAGACCCCGACGCCGTTGAACGGGATAAGCAGCCCTGCCGATGCGAGGCGCGTCTTTCCGCCTCGTTGAATCATCCCCTAACGAGCGGGCTAGGAGTTGGGAGCGAAGTCTAAATCCAACTCAACTCGGATGACCCCCATGCAAAAGGACCCTATCTGCGGGATGACGGTGGACGAGTCGAAGGCGAAGCTGAAGTCCGAGCACGGAGGAGCGACTTTCTATTTCTGCTCCCCCGGATGCAAAGCGACTTTCGACAAGGACCCCCACAAGTACGCCCATCGCTAGCAAATCGTCGCGCGTCGAAGGCCTGTCCCGGTTACGGTTTCCACTTGTGAGAATCGCCAGCCAGCCTTAAACGCTGACCGAAATCGGCGCCTCTCAGGATTGTGTTGAACTCGCGACATAGGTCCCGGAAGCAGCATCTGGTCCATGAGCGCGTCGAAATCGCACAAATAGGCGAAACTAGCCGGGCCGCACGGTTGACAAAGGGGGATCCGCACGAGGACTTCTCCGAGAAGGCCCTGGCGTACTCGAAGTTCTACGGGGGGAAGGTGGGGGTCGCCCCCAAGGTCCCCGTGAGGTCCCTCCAGGACTTCTCCATCTGGTACACCCCGGGGGTGGCGGCGGTCTCCCGCCTCATAGCGTCCGACACCGAGCTTTCCTTCGAATACACCGGGAGGTGGAACACTGTGGCCGTGGTCACTGACGGGACGCGGGTCCTGGGGCTGGGGAACATCGGCCCCGAGGGTGCGATGCCTGTGATGGAAGGGAAGGCGTTGATCTACAACTATCTAGGAGGGGTGAACGCCATCCCGCTCCCGCTGAGGGTGAAGAGCGAAGAGGACTTCATCCAGTTTGTCAAAGCGCTCGAGCCTTCACTCGGCGGGGTCAACCTGGAAGACATAGAATCCCCCAAGTGCTTCGAGATACTGGAAAGGCTGCGGTCCGAGATGAAGATCCCCGTCTGGCACGACGACCAGCAGGGCACGGCCGGGGTCACCCTCGCCGCGTTGTTCAACGCCCTGGAGGTCACGGGAAGGAAGCTCCGCGGGTCGAGGATAGTCCTCTTCGGCGCAGGGGCAGCCAACCTCGCGGCAGAGAGGCTCATGGTGAAAGCGGGAGCCGACCCCAAGGATATCATTGTCCTCGACTCGAAAGGCATCCTGCACCCCGAAAGAGAGGACATCGACCAGCTGATGCTCAAGAACAAGTGGAAGTACGAGATCGCCATCCACACCAACGGTGACAGGTTGACCGGAGGGCTGAAGGACGCGCTCAAGGGCGCGGACGCCCTGATCGCAGCGGCGGGGGTGGGTCCGGACCTCATCAAGCGCGACGAGATCGCCGTGATGAACAAGAGGGCCGTCGCCTTCCTTCTCGCCAACCCGGTCCCCGAGATGCTCCCGCCTGCGGCTCACGCGGCAGGAGCCGAAGTCGTGGCAACCGGGAGGTCGGACTACCCGAACCAAGTGAACAACAGCCTGATGTTCCCGGCCGTCTTCAGGGGCGCCCTTGACGTCAGGGCCAAGACGATCACCGATAACATGGCGATCGAAGCGGCGATGGAACTGGCCGCCTTCGCCAGGGAGAAGGGGATCAGCAAGGACTACATCATCCCTACCATGGTGGAGTGGGAGGTCTTCCCGCGGGTCGCCGCGAAGGTCGGTCAGGCCGCCGTCAGGGAGGGGATCGCCAGGAAGAAGCTGTCGGCGAAGGGATCGTTCGACGCGGCGATGCAGACCATAGAGCACTCGAGGAAGATAATGAGCACCCTGAGGAAGAGTGGAATAATTCTTGACCCCCCAGAATAGACGTAAATCCGGACTGCCTGGACCTGAGGTGGCCGTCCAGTTGCAGATTCGACGCGCGAAGAAGGAAGACAAGGAGGCCGTTGCCGACCTCATAGTGAGGACCAAACGGCTCAACAACGAGTTCGACCCGCTTTTCGCGGTGGTGGCCGACGTCAGAGAAAGGACGGAGGCGTACATAGGGTCAAGCATCGGCGTCCCCGATAAGCTCCTGCTCGTCGTTTCCGAGGGGACGAAGATCATGGGAGTCCTGAGGGCGGAGATGCGAGAGAGGCTGTTCTACGAGCCGCACAGGGAGGGGTTCATCACCGACTTCTACATCCTGCCCGAGTTCAGGAGGAAGGCCGTCGGCAACGACGTCATCGTCCGGGCGTCGACCGAGCTCAAGAAGATGGGGGCCCAGATAATCGTCGCCGACGTCCCTGCGAGGAACGAAATCGCGAACAACTTCTACATCAAGCGCGGGTTCAGGGCCCTGACGAACCTGTTCGGCAAGAGCCCCTAGGGCAATCCGCTCAGTAATCCAAGAGGGAACCGAGCTTCCCGTCAGTAGCTTGGCCGATGAGGAAGCCGCACCGGTAACAGATGATGTTCGACCCGTCCCTCCATGGGGAGTGCGTCTCCGACCTGAGACAGTATGTCTCCTCGGGGACCGCCGTTAGAATCATTCGCCGAACCATCGTGTTTGGGTATTTAACCATCGGCAAAGCAGGTAGCCTGGTTCGGCATCTGCCTTAGTATTTGTCGGTGACGTTCGCTTTCAAGGTTCCCGCGTCCTTGACCTCCATGACCGTCTCAAAAGACCTGTTGTCTTCGATGGAGACCCCCCCGGTGCCCTCCCACTCCTTGAACGAGGCGTCGCTGGTGACCTCGGCCCGGATCTTGTGGCTCGAGGTGGTGGCGAACGTCCTCCACTTCCCCGTCAGGTCCCTCCCGTCGACCAAGACGCGCAGCAGCTTAGGGTCCTGGCTGTCGAAGTCGACTCGCCTGGTGTATCTGAGGTAGAGCCTGGCTGACAGGTACCCGAAGAAGGCCGTCCACGCTATGAAGAACCCGTTCACCAGATAGCCCGTGGAATCGGTGAAGTACTCCCCCGACGCACCGACGAGAAAGAGGACCAGCCCCGTCCCCGCCGCCATGACCTCTCCTTTCACGACGGCCCTGGAAGGGAGCCGCTCGAAGTATGTCCCAAGCAGAGACGCGAAAGCCAGGGCGATGAAGAAACCCAAGAACGCGGCGATGGGGATGAGGATGGTGACCACCGAGTCGAAGCAGTCCTGCGGGGTTCCTGTGAAGGTGCTGTTGGACACCCCCGTCGCGATGCAGAACTGGTTGTACGGCGCCTGAGAGAGAGCGCGGACCACGTCACCCTGGAACGCGTAGAGCACGCCGACGTTGAAGAGGGCTAGACCTCCCAGGTAGACGATTCCTCCAAGCGTCCCCGCCTTTACACCTCCCAGGAGAGAACCCAAGCCGCTCTACTCCTAGGCCTTTAGCGCTTCCAGGACCTCGGCTTCGTGCCCCTGTGGGGAGACCTTCCTGAAGACCTTCTTGATCTTCCCATCCTCCCCTATGACGAAGGTCGACCTCTCCGTGCCCCAGTACTTCTTGCCGTAGTTGTTCTTCAGCTTCCAGGTGTCGTAGAGCTTGTGGGCTACGAGTCCTTCGTCGCTCAGAAGTGTGAAGTTCAGCCCGTATTTTCCTATGAACTTGGCGTGGGACTCGAGCGAGTCCCGGCTCACCCCGAGTACGACGGCGTCGAGCTTGTCGAACCTCGGGAGGTTGTCCCTGAACGCGCATGCCTCGACGGTGCACCCGGGGGTGTCGTCCTTCGGATAGAAATAGAGCACGACCTTCTTCCCCTTGAGAGCCCCGAGCCTCACCGGCTTCCCAGACGACGAGGGGAGCTCGAAGTCAGGCGCCTTGTCTCCAGGAGCCAGGTCTCTAGTCGCTTCCATGCCCGCGAGGCGGAGCCTCCCAAAGAAAAAGGTTGGGACGCCCGCCATCGGCTGCCGCTCGCGAGCTCAGTCCTGGCTGTACCTGTCATTGAGCCCCGCCCTGAACTCGTTGAATGCCTGCTTCTGGGTCCGGGAGCGCCAGAACGCTCCCGCCGTCGCGACTACGTTGGTGAGTATGATGACATAGGTGACGATGTTGAGGAATGTGCCCGCGAGAGGTATGGGCGGGGTCAGGCTGACAGCCACGATGGCGAGGGTGGCGGGGGTGAGCCCCTGGGCGCAAAGGAGCATGATCAGCCTCCTGTCACCGGCCAGCTCGGAGTTCCTGGTCGACACGCCTGTGGCCACGTACCTCAAGGCCAGAAGTATCACGAGCACCATGAGGCCCACCCAGAGATTGGACAGGACGAGGGAAGCATTGATCTGGAACGTGAGGCCCAGGAAGACGAAGAAGAGTGTCTCCATCAGAAACGAGATCTCCTCCTGGAAGACCCCGAGCCTCTGGCGGAGCAGGTCCATGTTGAGCGGCCTCTTCACCAAGTAGTTCAACAGCTGGTAGTTGCCGAGGACGATCCCGAATATCAGGACCGAAAGCTCGCCGCTCCCACCTAAGTTGGCGCTCAGGGCGTAGGTCACGAACACGAGGCCGAGGGTCAGCACGTAGGTGTACTTCTGCCGCTGGTAATGGTTGAGGATGATCACCCAGGCTATCGACAATAGGGCTCCAAGCACTATCCCGGAGGAGAAGTTGGAGGCGATCTTGGTGAACGCGGCCCCAAAGCTCCCCAGTCCTGCGTCGTAGACCCCCACGAATGCGAAGAATAGGACGATTGAGAAGATGGAGTTCATGACTGATTCGATGGTGAGGAAGGCCACGGTCACCTCGGAGAGCTTGAGCGACCTCGACAGCGGGATCACGACAGCCGCGGTCGTCTCGCCACCGATCATCGACCCGAAGATCAACGACTCGACGGGGTCCCACCCCAGGGCCAAGGACGTAGCGAGGGCTATCACGAAGATGCTTCCGATCACGTAGATTACGACCTGGATGAACGCCCTGCCTCCCCCTTGCACGACGGCCTTCACCTTCGTGTCCATTCCGCCGTAGAACAGGACCATCAGGAGGGTGAGCTCTGCGAACACCCCCAGGGCCGGGATCAGGGACTCTCTCGGGAAGACCTGGAGGACGGGGCCGATGAGGATCCCCATCAGGATCAGGAAGACGAATATGGGGACCCCTGTCCTCCTGAAGAACAATTCGCCGATGAAACCGACGATGATGATGGCGGCGACGACGGAAAAGATGAGTACCGTGTCCGCCAATCCGCGCTACCAGGTATTGAACGGACTTTAAAAATCGCCGAACCTGTGCACAAAGTGCAATATTTGCAATGTCCTGTCCTCCCCCAGACGAAGATGTTTAATCGCCCCGGCGAGCGCGTCAGGCGTTTGCCGATAGACGTCCACGTCCATCCCTGGACGAAGGCTTTCATGAAGAAGAACGGCCCCATAATGAAAGCGTGCGACTTCTTCAGACTCGACCCGTCGAAGCTCCCCTCGACGACGGGTCAGCTCTTGGAAGAGATGGACGAGGCAGGGGTCGAGAAGGCGGTGATCCTGGCCCAGGACACCCGCGCCACCAAGAACCCCGCGTTCAAGAACTACACCCTGAGCAACGACGAGGTCGCTGCGATCGCCGACAGGTCGAGGGACAGGCTGGTGGCGTTCGCGGGGGTGGACCCGAACGCCGGCCAGGCTGCGGTCCGCGAGCTCAAACGTGCAGTTAGCAAGCTCGGCATGCGGGGGCTGAAGGTCCATGGTAGCGTAAACTCGGTGTACCTGAACGACAGGAAGCGGATGTTCCCGATCTACGACTACTGCCAGGACGAAGGGCTGCCGATCTTATTCCACACCGGTACTACCGGGCTCGGGGACTGCGAGATTAGGTTCAGCAAGACAGAGCTTATTGACGAGGTCTGCCGTTCCTTCCCTGACCTAAGGGTAGTCATGGCGCACTTCGGGTGGCCCTGGCCGGAGGTCGCCATCGCGATAGCCCTGAGGCACCCGAACGTTTTCATCGACGTTTCCGGATGGAAACCGAGGTATCTCCCTCAGAGCATCCTGCCGTACCTCAACGGCATCCTGCAGGACAGGTTCCTCTTCGGGACCGACTACCCCATGCTCAGGCAGAAGGACTGGTTGGATGACTTCAGGACCTCGATGGAGCCGAAGCTGAAGCCTGGCGTGTCGGAGAAGATTCTCTCATCCAACGCGGACAGGCTGCTTGCCGACTAGGGCTGCACTATCTGTAGCCTCAGTGACTTCCGGCCGTTGAAACCTTCTTCTTTCTTGTGCCAGAACAAGACCTCCGCTTCACCGTAGTGCCAGCAGAGCATGACCGTCTCACCATACCTCTCGGCCGGGAAGTCGACAAGCCCCATGTCCAGGTCCTTCACCTGTACCCCGAAGTCCTCAAGTTCCGCTATCTTCCTTGTCATTTCATCGACCAGAGAGTCGAGCTGGGCCGCCTTCTCAGCCACCTCCGAAGTCCTGAAACCCAGGAGATTGAACCTCTCTATCTCGTCGTGCATCTTGGCGATGAGCCTCTTCCTTTCGACCAGTTCTTTGACCTTGGGCTTTATGTCGGGAAGGAGCTTTGAAGCTTCCTGGGGGGTGAACAGGTGCATCTCCTGGTTTTCGAATGTCGTTTGTTGACTCGCCCCCGCCATCGTCGATGTTCGCCATAAGAAAGTTCCGACTGGATTTTACGTGACCAAGGATGCTAATTCGGTTGACCCAAAGAACCAGCCTCCATATTCTAAAGGGCGCGTGGGTGGCAGGGCCCGTTTAACGTTAAAAGTTCGGGCAGTTGCCCCGTCTTCCGTTGTACACCCACCGGGGGGACAAGGGGGAGACCGACCTATATGGCGGCCGACGTGTGAAGAAGGACGACCCCCGGGTCGAGGCGTGCGGATCAATCGACGAATTGAACAGCCTCCTCGGCGTGGCGATGGCGGCTTCGAAAGACAAGACGATCGTCTCGGCGCTGAAGGAGGTACAGGAGATGCTCTTCGTCGCAGGGGCAGACGCGGCCGCCGATATCGGTAAGTCTCATGCCGTCCCAAGAGTCGGGCCAGTTGAGACGGAACGGCTAGAGAAGATGAACAAGACGTTGCTCGCGAACCTCCCGACCTTGCGCAACTTCATCCTCCCAGGGGGGACACCCACAGCTGCTTTGATTCACCTCGCCAGCGCCGTCTGCAGGAGGGCGGAGAGAAGGCTCGTCACCGCTTCAAGGCTTCACGAGATGAACCAGGAGCTCCTCCCTTTCTTCAACGCCCTCTCCAAATATCTGTTCAACCTTGCCAGGTGGGCGAACAGCCGAGCGAGAGAGGAAGAAGTGGTCTGGAAGAGCTAATCCAGGTTGACCGAGACGTTCTTCACTCTGACGTAGGAAGAGACCGCGTCCATCCCCTGCTCGGAGGAGTTGCCGCTCTTCTTGAACCCCCCGAAAGGCGTCTGGGGGAACGTAGTCGGTTCTTCGTTGACGGCGACGATCCCTGATTCTAGCGCCGCCGCCAGTCTGTGCGCCCGCCTGAGGTCCTTGGTCCATATCCCGGCCCAGAGGCCGTACTCCGAGTCGTTGGCCTTCTCGACCGCATCCGCTTGCCCCTCGAAGGTCGTCACCGTCAGCACCGGACCGAATATCTCCTCCTGGGCCACCCGCATGCCCTGGGTCACCCCGTCGAGGATGGTCGGCATGTAGAAGTATCCCGCCCTCAATTCTTCTTCTTTGGGCGCCGTCCCCCCTGCGATGACCTTCGCCCCCTCCTCCGCGCCGATCCCGACATCCCCTGCGACCCTCTCTCTCTGGCTCTCGGCGACCAACGGCCCCATCGCCGTGTCGGCCTGCATCCCGTCCCCCAGCTTCATCTTGTTCGCCCCTTCGACGAGCCTCTCAAGCAGCGGGCCTTTGACCGAATCTTCGACGAGGAGCCTGGAACCTGCCCAGCACATCTGCCCGGCATTTGTGAAGATCCCGTTCAAGACCGCCGTCGCAGCCCGGTCCAGGTCGGCGTCGGAGAACACTACATGGGGGTTCTTCCCTCCCAGCTCCAATAACACCCTCGAGAGGTTCGAAGCCGCCAACTCCATCACCCTCATCCCCGTCTCGACGGACCCCGTGAGGGCGGTCAGCTTCACGTCGGGGTGTTTGATCAGGTTCCCTC
>CAYZDN010000034.1:0-14115 GCA_964477505.1 uncultured Nitrosopumilales archaeon | reverse complement strand
TTCTACAGGTGTGCGAAATGCAGTCATACCTGGAGAAGCTGCTAACTGTAGCTTCTCCAGGTATGACTGCATTTCGCACACCTGTAGAATTGGGTAGGTGGCTCGTCCCCGCTCCTCGTCTGCAGGAACCACCAGAAGGCCTCGCCGTGGCCGCACTTCGGGCAGTCGATCTTCGTCGTCGGGAGCGAGTTGAGCTTCGCCTCTATGTCCCCCACGACCTTGATCTGCGGAGCGTCGGCCAGCTCCTCCTCTGTGGACTGCTTGACGGTCTGGGTAGGAGGCTTGCTAGAGTACCCGCAGTTGTCGCACACGTATGTGATGGAGACTTCCTTGGCTCCCTTGACCTGCTTGAGCTTGAGCCGCGTTCCGCACTTCGGGCAGAACTTCAGGGTCAGGAGGAACCACCGCCGAGGGCCTTGTTGACGCCGTCGTACAGCTCCCTGGTGGTCTCCATCGCTCTTTCCACGCTGTTGGCGAAAGCCTTCTCTGGTTTTATCCGCTGGGCCCTCACCTTGAGCACAAGCTTCTTGATCAGGGGATGCGGAGGGAGCACTCCTGCGAACGTCACGCTCTTCTCCTCCAGCAGCTCATGGTGCACTATCTCGGCCAGCGAATAGTCCTCGCCTGAAATCTCGACGGTGAGACCCTTCTCATCTTCGCTGGTGGTCTGGACTTGCAATTCGACTGAGCGCCCCTCGGTTTCCCGTTATTAAGCTGAATGTATGATTCGTCTCAACTTTAGTGCGTCATGAGGCGCTAGGGCAAGATGGGGGTCGTCCCGAAGTCCCTGGCGAGCTTCCTCTCTTCCACGTTGCCGCACTCGTCGCACTTCGCTTTCGTGGCGGTCCCTCTCAGGAGCGGCCTCCCGCAGTTCCCGCACAGGGCGGACACCACCCCCATGTCGGGCTCGTCTATCGTCAGGTGGATGATTCCGTTCAGAAGGCTGAACACCCTGCACCTAACGACGTCTCCCGTCTTCACAGGGGTCGTCCTCCGCGCCCCCCTCCCTCCGCCTGAAAGCCCCCTGAGGGTCAGCATCCCCGAGAAGTCCTTGTAGGTCGGCTTGCCGTTGAGGAAGAAGATGTGCACGTTGGCGGAGTTGGCCTGGGCGGCCTCCACCTGCCCCGTGACCCAGTCGTCCACCTTGATGATTTCAGGCTCGACGGCGGGCTTGACCGAGATCTCCATGTTCTTCATGTCCCTCACCACTTCTCCGACCGCGAGCGCCCGGATCGACCCGGAGCTGTCGTAAGCGTGCTTGCCTGGAAGGAACTCTTCCGAAACCGCCATCTTGTCTCCGGGGAGGACACCAGCCTTCTTCTGTTTCGCTTCTTTCATTTCTTGAAGCACCGCCAAACAGACCCCCTATTTCAATCTGGAGACTTCTGGAGCTGGGTCGTTAAATAGCAAATCCCGACCATTATGAGTCCCTGTAGGCGGGCTCCTACGAACGTCTCCGATGACCCGGGGCCAAATGGCAGTGCCAATGATGGCTCTGGAAAAGGGAAAGCGACCCGGCAAAGCCGGCAGCAGCCTACTTCTTGACCAACCCCACCGTGAGCTCTATCCACTTCGACCTTTCGAGGAACTCTCCCGGTTTCCTCCCCTCAATAAGCGCGACTAATGCGTCCGCCTGCGGGATTGAAAGCACAGGCCGATCGAACGTGAACCCGTCGATCGATATCCTCGGGCAGGCGGTCTGGACGAATGCGTCTATCTCCCTATGGGGGGCGAGCCTCTCAGGAGTCACGTCTCTCATCGCCAACTGGACCACCTTCCTCCCGTTCGCCTCAAGGCGGTTGGCGATCCACCTGCTCCTGCCGAGCATCTTCTGACCCTCCTTCAGCCCTGTGACGACCCCGAAGACCCTGGCGTCGAGAGCCTTGTACACGGCAAGGACTGCCCTCTTCCGCCTCTCATCGGCCGCCGCCTGCATGTCAGTGACCTCGTTCATGTACGGGTCGAGCATGAATGTGGGCTTGCCGGTGGCCAAGGCGAGCCCCACGGCGTGGAACTCGCTCTCCCCGAGGAGCGCGAAGGCATCCACCTCGTCTCTGATGGGAAACGAAGTCGAAAAATCGCACCCGAAGACCTGTCCTTTGAGCATCAGGTTGTTCCCGTTCCCCACGACGACCTTGAACCCCTTCTCCTCGAGCCGCTTCTTCACCGGTTCCAGCTCGTGCAGGTGCTGACTGAACGTCGCCAGCCCGATGCGCTTGTACGGGGAGAGGACCTTCGCCGCCGCCCCGACCACCCCTTCGAACGAAACGTCGTCCACGGCATCGACGAGGTAGGTGAAGTCCCCGACTTCGATGACCGCCGCGTTGTGCCCTATGTGGAGGGCGAGGTCGGCCTGGAGCCGCGGGACATCGTCATCTACCGTGTCGCAGATGCCGAAGCAGCTGTCGCCAGAGAGGACGCTCGTGACCCCGTACTTCTCCTTCACCCTCTCCATTAGCTCCTTCGTCTGCCGGAGGAGCCCCCCGGGGGCGTTCACGAGGACCACCTTCGGCTTCTTGGCTTCGATAATCTCGAAGACCTTAGCCTCGTCTATCTTGACCGTCATTGGGTCGGGCTCCGGGACATCAGTTCTGCGCTGGAGCGGCAATCTGATTCTCCAGCTTGATCACTTCGATTCTCGTCTTCATGGGGAGCTTCGTCGAGGCAGCCTTCATCGCTTCCTTCCCCTTCTCCAGGTTCTCTGCCTTCAGGCTTAGCTCTAGGACCGTGTCCCCGAAGTCGACCCTGGCTGCCAGGCCGATGGGCTTCCCGAACGCCTTGCGCATCCCTTCCTGCAGTCTGTCTGCGCCCGCGGTGGCGATCATCTTGTTCTCGCGAAGGATGATGTGTGGATATGAAACCACTTTCAGTAAGAAGTTCTCTTCACCAATCAGGGTTACCTTCTTGCTCGCCGCAACCCTGGCGGCCTCCAGGGCGTTGTGCCGGATCTGCACTTTTCCTTCGGAGATCAGCTTGAACAGGTAGTCGTAATCAGTCCGGCTCTTACCGGTGGTGAAGCGTGCCACCTTGGGGTTCGGGGCACCAGGGGCGAACTGCTTGCTGGTGTACGCCATCCCCTTCCACTGGCGATAATTTTTGCCGTGAACGGCCAATCACCTTTAGATTTCGCCGGCTCTTGACATCCCTAATTAAGCTTCATGCCCTCTCATCGTGATTCACGCGCAATCATCAGGTCTGCATTCGTTTCGTCGTCATACAGCGTCACGATGTGCTTGTTCCCCTCCAGCCGGTCGAGGAACTTCACGGGGTGATAGGCCTCATTACGGGCGCTCACCATGTGACCCTCCCTGGGATGGCGAGGGGCAAATGACGATTAGTTTCACGGAGCCCTATACTCCATCGAATTCCTATCAGAGTGATTTATTATCAGGTATATTCGGATGGTCGAATAGATCATCTAGACATGGCTCTCGATGTGAGCGGATTTCCGGGTACCGAGTCAACAAGTACGCTAGAGCATTAGGTTAGGAGTCTGAGATTTTGAGCGAATCAACGCCCGGTGTTGTAAACCCCGTTGCCCACATCCGGCTGATATTCATCTTGGTCATCGCCGCCTTCTTCATGGACATCATCGACGCTTCCATCGTGCAGGTAGCGCTCCCAACAATACGCACGCAGTTCGGTGCGTCGATAGCTGACAGCCAGTGGATCTACGGCGGCTACGCCATCAGTCTCGCCGGTTTCCTGATGCTGATGGGGCGGGCCGGGGACGTGTTCGGTCAGAAGAAGATATTCGTCGCGGGGTTGGTCGTGTTCACCATCGCTTCCCTGAGCGGAGGGCTCGCACCGACGCTGTTGTCTCTCGTAATAGCGCGGCTGATTCAGGGGATCGGGGCGGCCATGACGACGGTGACCGCGTTCGCAATCTTCATCGCGCTGTACCCAGAAGGCCCCCAAAGAAACAAGGCGTTTGGATACCTTGTCGCGGTCCTCTCTGGCGGCTTCATCATAGGGGCCACGGCCGGAGGGGTCCTGACGACCTTCCTTGGCTGGAGGTCCGTCATGTTCGTCAACGTCCCGATAGGCATCGTCACCACCCTGCTCTGCATGCGATACCTCCCCGACGGGAAGGGGTGGATCCAGAACCGGCACCTGGACGTGCCTGGGGCGCTCACCGTGACCTCGGGGACAATCCTGCTGGTTTACGGGCTGACCAACGCGGCCAACGTCGGCTTCGCATCCCCATGGACTTTCGTGCCCATGCTGGTGTCCGCAGCGGTGCTCGGTACGTTCATCCTGATAGAATCTAGATCGAAGGCCCCGCTAATGCCCCTGAGTTTCATACGGCGCGGGTCGGTGCTCACCGCCAACACCCTGGCGCTGGTCCTGACTTCCATCGTCGGAGGAATCTCAATCATAATCACTTACTATTACCAGTACGTCCTTGGATACTCGGCGCTCGACGCCGGACTGTTCGTGATCCCTCCGGGACTAATCTTTCTGTTCGTAGGGGGGTGGGGGGCGCCCCGCTTCGTCAACAGGTTCGGTGCCAAGCGCACTTTGATCTTCTCATCCGCTTTCATAGCCTTAGGGACCCTTCTGCTGACGACCATCTCAGCAACAGGGACCTACCTGTCGACGGTTCCTGGTCTCCTGGTATGGTCGCTGGGGGCGAGCATAGGGTTCCCCGCCGTGAACATAGCCGCGGTTGCCGGGACCAAGCCTGGGGAAGAGGGCCTCGCAGCAGGGGTGGTCAACACTTCGTTCAGGGTAGGGTTCCCCGTCGGGCTAGCCGTGCTCCTTACCATCGCCAACACGTTCGATCCCCCGACCTCCGCAGCGGGAATCGTGGCTGGGTTCCAGGTCGCGCTGTTCGCAGGCGTGCTGCTCGGGGTCCTGGGTTTCCTGATAGCGCTGATGCTGAAGGATGTCAAGCCCCCGTGGGGGTCTCCTGGCGGAGACCAGGGACAAAACGCGGCTCAGCAGATGCCTACTTAGAAAGTCCCAGAAGGTACTGTTTTAGTCGCGAAGCGACGAAGACGTCTGCAGGGTCTCCCCCCTTCTCGTAGGATTCGAGCGCCTTCGAGCATAGCGGCAGGGCGAGATTTGCCTTCGACCTGTTGTCCATCTTGTCCGATAGGACGGCGCGCACGCCTTCGACGTACCAGTTGCCTGCTTCGCCATCGTCCCCGAGCCTTGAGTTGCATTCGGCAAGCCAGCCGCAGTATTCCAGCCTCTGCTGCGGGGTAAGCGTTCCATACTTGACGTCGTTTTCCATAGACGAGATGGCCCTTCCGTACTCCCCATTGTGAATCATGACAACGATTTCCTTCAGGCTCATGGTTCCTTGCTGAGCTGGGCCCATCAAAAGAGAGGGGGTGGATGATAGATGACGCTGAACTCAACAATCGGACAGGTTCAGTCCAGCCTGTTCGTGGCCTTCGGGATGAACAGGGCCGCGATCCCGGATAGAGCGGCCACGACGGCCATCTCTTCGAAGGACACCCCGAGCTTGCTGTAGTCGTTGAGGGCCAGAGCATACACCAGAAGGGGACCGAGGGCGGTCCCCCCGGAGGAGCCCAGCCCCCACACGATGGAGTTTCCCAAGGCCGATCCGCTCTGGGAGGAGTAATCAGAAGCGAGGGCCATCAGGAGTGGGAACCCGCTGTAGGCGAAGAAGCCGAACAGGGAGAGCCAGGCGACGCTGACCACTCCGCCGGATCCTACGTACCCGAACGTGGACACGGCGGCCCCGAGAGTGGATATCGCGAGCACAACGCGGTGGTCGAGCCTGTCGGCGAGGAGCCCGAACAGGGGCTGGCCCACGATGGCCGAGGCGTAGAATGCGAAGATGGTCACGCCCAACAGCGAGCCGAGCCCCAGCCCCCTCTGGTTGGTGAGGAAGGTCGGAGCATACTGGGCGACCCCGAAGACGGAAGCAGACCTTACGAACGACACCAGAAGAAGGATGATCATCGGCCTCGTGAAAGAACTCCTGACAGACCCTCGTGCGCCTTCCCTCTTCTCGGCACTTCCCTTGGACCTCGCCAGCCCTGCCCATATCAGCAACGCCGCGCCGATCGCTAGCGCCCCGAGAACGGCGAACCCGCCCGCCGTGGTGAGAACCGGGGCCATCGCCACCAAGAAGATCGGGGGATAGACGGCTCTCCCGACGCTCCCCATGGCGCCGTTCAGCCCCAGCGCCCTCCCTTCGGTGCGGTGCCCGAATGCTGACTGGATGATGCTCGCTCCAAGCGGGTGGTAGAATGCGCTCCCGAAACCCATGACGAGGTTGCAGAGGAGGGCTAGCGCGAAGAGCTCGGTCCCCCCTGTGTACTCCGCGATAAGGAAGAATCCCACAAGCCCCACACCGATGCAGGCGATGCCGAGCGCCATCAGCCCTCCTAGCGCCCCGGTCCTGTCCGCCCACCGACCGACGTAGATGCTGAAGAGCGTCGAACTGAGATAGAACACCGTGAGCATGAGCGAAACTTCGAGGACGCTCAGCCCGTTGGTGGCGGAGAAGATGTCGGCGATGACCGGAATGAAGAAGGTGGAACCGTCGTTCACCAGATGGCCAAGCGATGTGAAGGCAAGCGCCCTGGCCCTGCCGATGCTCAGACCGACGAACACCTCCGGGTGCGCTTCATATCCGGCGGTTCAACGATGGGTTTTTACGGATTAGGGGGTTACCAGTCATACTTCTCTCCTTTTTCTTCGCTCTTCCCCCTGGCCTCAGGTGGTTTGTACTTCCACCCGAGCAGGCGCCCCACCTCTTCTTCAGTCCTCGCCTTGACCAGCCGCGGCGGCTCGTCTCTGGCTCCTGATGGGGATGAGCGAAGGGATACTCAAGCTGGACGACCCCCCGGGCCAACGCGAAACGCTCCCAAGATGGAAGTTAATCGCTCTTTCCCGAACGGCGAACCCCAAAGCATAAAGAAAGTGTCGCGGACGAACCCATCCGACTTGGACGCCCGTTACGACGTGCTGGTGGTCGGAGCAGGCATCATGGGGATCGCTTCCGCCTATCACCTGAAGAAGAACAACCCGGAGAAGGACGTGCTCGTCGTAGACGTGTACGGGGCGCCGGGGCAGGGGAACACGGGGCGGAGCAACGCCATGTTCAGGAACACCTTCTCGTCCAGAGACAACCAGGTCCTCTCAAACGCTTCCGTCGACTTCTTCAGCCACGTCCAGGACGAGGAAAAGGTCGACGTCGGCCTCCAGAAGCTAGGGTACCTGTGGCTGATGGACGAGGCCCAGCTGTCGAAGAGCGAGCCCTACCTGCGGCTGATGGAGAGGAACGGCATCGAGATCAGGAGGCGCTCGAAGGAGGAACTGAAACGCCTCTTGCCGAGCATGGTCACAGAGTTTGACTCGGACGAAGTGGCCCGGCTCATGTCCCTCCCCGACGTCGAAGGGGGAGTCTTCGGGGTGAAGTGCGGGCGGCTCGACCCCGACAAGCTCGTCAGGTACTATTTCGGAGAGTTCACCAGGCTCGGCGGGAAGTCCCTGTTCAACACCCAGGTGACGTCCATCGTCGTCGGCCCGTCGAAGAGGCTGGGGATGGACGGCGAGCCGTTCGTCTGGCAGGGGCACAGGGTGGAGGGGGTCACCACGCCATCTGGGACGATCAGAGCTGAAACGGTGGTCCTTGCCGGGGGCGCCTGGGAGAACGAGCTCCTGGAGCCCATGGGGGTGGAGTGCCACGTCAAGGCGAAAAAGAGGCAGCTGTTCAGCGTCCAGGCCAAAGGGGCGCGGCTGGAGTCCCTCCTTCACGCCAAGGGGTTCAACCCGCTCGGCCTCCTCCCACTGGTGATCCTCCCGAAGTCGGGGGTGCACTTCAAACCGGTGAGCGACGAGGGCGTCTTCTGGGTCGCATGTGAAGACGACTTCAACAGGGAGTTCATCGACCTCCCCGACCACGACCTCGAAAGGTACCAGGCTGAACGGGGGTACTACGAGAAGAGCGTCTTCCCGATCCTGTCTTCGTACTTCCCTGACTTCCGGGGCTCCACCGTCCGGGCGATGTGGGCCGGGCTGTACTCCTACAACACCATCGACAGCACTCCTTTCGCCTTCAGGGACGAGAACCTGATCATCGTGGGAGGGGACAGCGGAAGCGGGATCATGAAGGGGGACTCCCTGGGCAGGATCGTCGACGCGCTGTACAGGAACGAGGAAGAGGCCACGCTGTACGGAGGGGTCTCTTATCGCACTTCGAAGATAGGCTTCCAGCACCGGGACGTCGAAAGAGAAGAGTGGGTCATCTGAAGGGATGCCTTTCATCCTTCCCCAATCGGTCTTCGACGCGGACGAGATAGCTTTCGTCCTGGCGTTCGGAAGGCTCTCGGTTCTCGAGGCGTGCACCGTCCTCGGGAGGTCGGTGCAAAGGGCGGAGTCTCCGACCGAAAGGGTCTCTGTCCTGGCCGTCGACCACGTCGACCCGGGCCGCCTGGCTGAGCTCGCCGGGGTCCACAAGTGCGCTCCCGTCATCTCCCGTCCGGATTCTTCTGAAGGGGACATCGACGCCCTGGTCGCCCTGATGTCTTCCTACCTCGAAGAGAAGTCCAACGTGTCGCTGAGCGGCTACGCCCTCGCCGAAGACGACTACGAGGACCTGGTCAGGTCCCTGTTGGATGGTCTGAGGGACGAGGGGCACAAGAAGGTCAGGCTCCTCAGACCGAAGGGGGAGGAGCTCCTCTCCGAGCAGGTCGTATCGAGGCAGGCTTTCGACGTCGTGGCCTTCCCCTATCATGACGGGTTCGCCCTCGGTCCGACGGCCTGGGTCCCGGACTCGGCGTCCATGAAACAGAGGGGGACGCTCAAGCCAGTGCCGCGCCCCGACATCGCCCTTTCGCCCCGTCTGGCCCGGACCCTGGTGAACCTCGCGGATCTGAAACCAGGCCAGACGGTCCTAGACCCGTTCTGCGGTTCGGGGACGATCCTGATCGAAGCATATGCGAAGTCCCTCCGGTGCCTCGGTCTGGACTCGAGGGCCGCGCGGGTCCAACAGGCCAGGGAGAACCTGAAGTGGTCCGCCGCCGGGTCCAGCAGAGGGTACGACATCCGCAAGGGGGACGCCAGGGAAGCGTGGAGGATGCTCAGAGGGACCAGGGTCGACGCCATCATCACCGAACCCCTCCTCCTCCCGAAGCTCGACGCCAGGCCGAAGACGGCCACTGCCAGAGCGATGCTCGAGGAGTCGGCGGGGGTGTACAACGATGCCCTCGCCTCGATGGCCGAGTCTGTCACCCCCGACGGGAGGATAGTGGTGGTGGTCCCGGTGGTCCAGACGATGGACGGGGACGAGGTGACCCTCAACCTCGACGGGAGGAGGGTCGGCCTCAGGTACCACCAGCCGGGTCCGGTGGGGTTCGACTACCCGGTGAGGCTCTCCTTCGAGAGCACCCGGTGGGTGAAGCGGGCCGTCTATGTCTTCGAGCCTCGTTCCTGACCCTCCATATTACTGACGGCCTTCCTGTAAACGCCCGAAAACATGTTGAGTTGCACATCCGTGAGCTCGGACCCGGCTGCCGCCCTCTTCGCGGCTTCGAACAGGTTCCTCGTCTTGTGCCTCGGCATGTTGGAGGCGGCTGCGAGCTCGTAGAAGCTGCGAGCGAAGACCTCTCTTGCCCTGCGCCCCTGGTTCACGCTTCTACCTCGGCCTCTACGCGACGCGACGTAGAGCACTATGGCGGCGGCGTGTCCGATGTTCAGGGACCTGTAGGCCGGGGAGGCGTCAATCGTTGCCGTGAGGTCGCACATCCCGATTTCTTCGTTGGTCAGCCCCGTCGAGTCCCGTCCGAAGACGATGGACGAGGTCCTGGCAGAAGCCAAGATGTCGTGCAAGCGGTCGAGCCCCACGGTCCTGCGGACGACGTTCGATTTCCGGGAGGCTCTGACCGCCGTGGTGGCGACCAGAAGCTCGTTCTCCCTCCTGACCTTTTCGAAACTGGTGACCGTCGCGTCGTCGAGGACTTCCGACGCGTGCGAAGCGTAGACGGCCGCCACCGAAAGGTCGACCTTCGGCTCGACCAAATAGAGCCTCTCCACTCCGAAGTTCTGCACCAGCCTCGCGATGTGCCCGACGTTGACAGGGCCCTTCGGCTCGACCAGCGTGACCGAGACCCCGCGGGGAAGCACCTGGCTCCCGCACCGCGGGGTGATAAAGCCCTAAGGTCCGCAGATCTCGTGGACCTCTTCGGGGGTGAGCGAGTTGACCCTCCTTTCCCCCTGTCTGGGTTCCCATCTCATCCCTAGTTCGTGGAGCGCGGAGTCCACCCTCCTCCGGCGGAGGGAGAAGAGCCGGATGATCCTCGAGGCCTCTGTCTTTGACACGCGCCATCTGGGCAGCAACAGGGCGATGACCGAGTTGACCCCTGGCTGCGGGGCGAACGACTCCCTGTTCACCCGTTCCACGATTCTAATCTCAAAGGCGACCTGGGCCAGGGCGGAGATCCCCCTGTAGTCTCTGTCCCCGGGGTGGGCGGTCAGCTTGCGGGCGAAGTCCTCCTGGAGGAGCACCACCGCCCTCCTGAACTCTCTGCCAGTAAGCCAGTTCACGAAGGACGACGATTCCGAGTAGGGGAGGCTCGAGACGAGGACGTCGAACCGGGGGCTCTGGTCGAACGCATCTGCCAGGTGCACCTTCCCCTTGGTCCCCCTTAGCACCTCCGCGGTTGCTTTGTGGTTCTCCTCGTCGACCTCGTACCCTTCGAACTCCCCCCCGAGGCCCACCAGTTCTCTGGTCAGCGCCCCCTTGCCGGTGCCTATCTCAAGGACCCTGTCAGGCGGGGCGATCCCGGCCAGGGACACCATCCGGTGGACCACCTCCGCGTCGAGGAGGTAGTGCTGCCCCAGCCTTCGCCTTCTCATTTACTTCTTGACGAAGATGCTCACCCTCGAGTCCCCGGCGAGCTCTTCGACGATCCTCTTCGCTATCATCTTGGCCGGCTCCCTCAGCCCGACCCTCTTCTGGACGTCGTCGAAGCTGGTGAACGGCTGCTTCTCCCTCATGTCCACTATCTCCTTCATGAACGTCTTTCCAATGCCGGGGATCAGCTCCAGGCCATGGAGCCTCGGCGTCAGGGGCTGGAGGTCGTTGAAGTACGCCACGTACCTCACCTCGTTCCTCTTCACAAGGTCCTCCACGACGTTGGGGAGCGATGACCTCCCCTCAGGAGACAGCTCCTCGTACGCAAGCTTCCCGAGCACGCTCACTATCTTCTCCCTTCCTTCCTTCCCTATCTTCACCTTCTCCCCCGCCTCGAAGTCCTTGTTCTCCATCGCCAGGAGCTCTAGGAGGGTGAGCCTCTCTTCGCCGATGGCCTGGACCATCGGCCCTTCCCTCCCCTTGATCACAGCCGACTTGCCCCTGGGGAGGAAGTCAAGCACGTACGCGAACTCCTCGTACTTCTTATCAGCAGGCATCATTTCCAGAAACTGGCACTCCTTGTCGCGAGCCTAGTGTTCGAGGGGCCCCTTTGTGCGGAAGAGATTAGCGCAAGTCGTCAACCCGTATCCCCCTTGACTCCCGATTGAATTGTAGCCTTCCTTCTTATTTAACGCTGTGCTGTTGCCGGGATTTGATTGAATCTACTTCGGGTGAAGTATCTTCAGTATCTTTTCGAGCGACTCCGTGGAAAGAAGCTTCCTCCACCCTGAAGTGAAGGTCCTCAGCTCCTCCAAAGACTTTGGCATTATGTTGATCAGCTCCACCGCCTCCTCCTCGCTCAGCCCGACGTCGGTCTCCAGTTCCTTCCTGACCTTCTTGGCGGCGTCTGACTGGGTTTTCGCGAACTTGGTGGTGTAGTCGAGGGTCCTCTTCTGAATCTGGTCGGCCTTCTCCACGTCTATCTTCTGCAGGATCTGGTTGGCCTCGGGGATCGTCAGCAGTTTCTTCTCGGTCTTCTCCGACATCAGCTCCTCTCCATCCTGACGATGTGCTCCTTCCTGGCGATGAGCTTCTTTGTCTTATCCCCAACCTTGACGTCGACCGTTATCGCCCTTCTGCCGACTTCGGTGACCGTCCCCACCAGGCCGTTGAACCTCCTGTGTGGCATCCCCTTCACCTGGGCCGGGTCAATCTTGATGACCACCTTGTCGTCCGGAGAATACTCTACGAGCAGGCTCCTCAGTCCCTTCTTGGCGGACGACCTCAGAAGAGACCTAGTTCTTCTCCTCGCCCCGTGTGATTTCGGCAAATCCGAATTCTCCTATCTCTTTGACTCCGCAGATGTCAAAACTGCGGCAATCGACTTCAGTTTTTAAGACTTCCGACACTGAAGGGGAGACGAGCTCCCCGCTCACGAACCTCTTCACAGGGAGCCCCCCGTCGAGCTCCGCGTCTATGAAGATGGTCCTCCCCCTCGAGGTGGCCGAGACCCTCCGGACCGTCTTGACCGTCGGCCTTCCATGGGGCCTTTCGAACCTGACCTGGGTATCCCTGAACGCCGTCCACAACTCGGCGACCGCGTTCGGGGGGACCTTGGTTCTGGCCACGGCGGTAATCTTTGTCCTGAACCTGAAGGCGGGGAGCCGGAGAGGCTTCGACGGCAGGACCCTCCCCCGAGAAACGGACACCAGCCCGCCCCTGAACCTCGCCCCGAACTTTGCCGGGAACTTCCTCTTCCTGGGGCTCTTGACCTCCACGAGGAAGGGCCTCCCCGGCGGAAGGACGCCGCTCTCTCTGTCTTCGCTCCCAAGCCATGTGAACGTCATCTTCTCGCTCCCGCCTATGTCAGACAGCTTCTTCCTTAGGAGCGCTTCGACGCTCGGTTTCTTCTCAAACCCGGTCCCCTTGCACTTTTCGCACCCGGCTCCCCGGCACTCCTCGCAGAAGGCCCTCCGCTGGGGGATTTTCCCCGGCTTGGCGTACCTACCGTAATAGTAGACCGGCCTGGACGTGGCGAAAACTTCCCCCATGCCGAAGTCGGCAAGAAGGTTCAGGTCGGGACGCTCCCTGTCCATCCGCTTCCCAAGCGACCGCGCGACCTGGACAGCGATCATCTTCCCCGCCTGCGTCTTGATAGTTACGTTCCCCTTCAGCCGAAGGTTCGACCTCATCTCGTCCTCCCTCTCCTGGACCCCGTCGGGAACGGTGACCCCTACGCTGAATGTCTTGAACTCGTAACCACCTGCCCTCTTCTTCGCGAGCCGCGCCATCTTTTCGACCCGGTCCATCAGGCCGCCGCAGACCGAGCATTCGCCCCCGGGGACGATCTCGAAGTCCAGGGCTCCCTGCCTGTCCGCGCACCTCTGGCACAGCCTGTACGCCTGGAACGCGGCCGTCACCTTACTGCTCGCCCATGCGGCGCATCATCTGCCTCAGTTCGCGCCCCTTGCTCGTCTTCACGAGGGTCTTCATCTGCTTGTACCTCGAGAGAAGTTCCCTAACGTCCTTCTCGCTCCGCCCGGCCCCCCTGGCGATGCGCTTGAGCCTGGAAGAGTTGATCTCCTCCGGATCGGCCTTCTCTTCTTCGGTCATGGACTGGATGATGGATTTGTAGACCTTGACCCTGTCCTCTGCCTTGTCGAGCTCCTTGGCGTCGACCTGCCCCGAGAACCCGGGGATGTGCTCGAGGACCTTCCTAAGGGAACCGAACTTCTTCATTTGCTCGAACTGCACCAGCAGGTCGTTCATCGTCATCTTCCCCGACATCATCCGCTGGGTCATCTTCTCGTCCACGACCACTTCGGCGTCCTTGACCATCTCCATGAGGGCCTTCAGGTCCCCCATACCGAGGAGCCGCCCCACGAACCTGGTCGGAGCGAATTCTTCCAGGTCGTCTATCCTCTCCCCTGTCCCGATGAAGAAGGTCTTGGCCCCGGTCGCCGCCGACGCGGCCAGCGCCCCACCTCCTTTTGCGGCGCCGTCGAGCTTCGTGACTATGATCCCCCCGACGGGGGCGGCCTGGTGGAACGCCAGGGCCTGGTTGTAGCACTGCTGCCCGATGGTCCCGTCTACGACCAGGAGGGTCGCGTCCGGCTTCACCCCGTTCACAATCTCCTTCATCTCCTGGAGGAGCCCCTTCTCCTCCTTGTGGCGTCCTGCCGTGTCTACGATCACGAGGTTCTTCGACCCCTCGAACTTCTTCCTCCCCTCCTTCGCTATCTTGACCGAGTCCTTCTCCTTCTCGTCGCTGTAGACCT
>CAYZDN010000033.1:0-31014 GCA_964477505.1 uncultured Nitrosopumilales archaeon | reverse complement strand
ATCTCGAGGACCTCGTTGGGGCAGAAGGTCCAGCAGTAGTCGCACTCCTTGCACCTTTCAGGGATGATGTACACGCGCGCGATGGGCTTGGAGAACTTCGACGCGTTGATGGGCTCGCGTATGATCGTCCCTGGGCCGATTTCCCGCTTCTGGACTCCCAAGGCCGCTGTCCTCATCCAGTCGGCGAGCTTCGACAAAAGTATAATTTCATTTTGTAGTCGATAAAGCCCCCCGGTCGTATATTCGACGACGGCGAACTAATTAGGGAACACCGGTAAATGAAACGAGTTACCATGCCCGGGCGGCCGAATTGAAGATCCCCATGGGGCTGCTCGGACAGTTCAGGCCGACGGAGTGGAGTGAAGAAGCGTACACCAGACGCCCCCCGTTCGTTGTCGAGTCAGCTTCAGGTAGGGTCTTCGTGGTCCCGCGGGATTACGCGGCTGAGGCCAGTCTGGACAAGGTCTCATCCTCGCTGGGGCTGAAGAAGGTCCGCCAAGGGCACGTTAGCTACCTGGTTCACAAAGGGAACGCGGTCAAGGCGCTGAGGGAGTTCGACTGGCTCGTAAGGAGGAGCTGGCGAAACAAGGAGCTCCGCGCGCTGTGGGCCCTGGCCTACCTCGGGGAGCGCGGCGAGTGGATGAAGTCGAACCTCCGACTTCAGGATGTGGCCGAGACGGCGGGGCTCACGAACAGGGAGTGCTCGGACGCCGTCGAAGCGCTATTTCACTCGAAGGGGGAGGACGGCCAACCGCAGGCGCTGTCCGAATTCGCCTCGGACAGGAACATGGTGCAGGAGACCCTCGACAAGAAGGTGGCTGAGCTCCCGATCTGGACGGAGGAGATGCTGATGTCGGTCCTGTGCACCGGGCCCGGAGGTTCGGTGGCCGAACTGTACGAAGCTGTGCTGGCCCAGGGGCTCACCGTCGGTGCGGTTTACAAGGTGGCGGAGCGCCTCAAGAGCCAGGGGTTCGTCTACCCCCTGAGGCACTACAGGGTGAACGAAAGGGGGCCCATGAGGGAGATGCTGTCAGCCGATTGCAGGAACTGCTTCTTCGGCTATACCAGCCCGGATGGGTGCCTGGAGGACACGCTGAGGCAGATCGAGGACGTGCTCGAGCGGGATTACGGGAAGCGGCCGAGCCGAGATGAAAGGGCATCGCTGCACGAGTCGGTGAAGTCGATCCCCTATGCGTCCAGGACGAACAGGAGGGTCCTAGCTTCGCTGAGGCTGATGCACGAGATAGACAGCATGTCGCGTGAGGGGCGGGTATCGAGCATGCTAAAGAAAATCGAAGAAGCGTACGGGGTCGACCTCCCGGTAAAGATACCTCAGGAGAATAACCAGTAGCTACCCGGCCGCGGCAGCCGGGCTCTTGAAGACGTAGTTCTTGGCCGCCAAGGCGAAGAGGACGACTAGGAGCATCGCCGCTATCCCCCCGTAGAAGATGTAGTCGAAGGCGGTAGATGTCCCCACGGACTGGGGCCCGAAGGGGGTGTTGAGGGTCACGTAGTAGGTGCTCAAGATCGTCGTCGCGACGACCGGCCCGATGGCTCCGCCGATGTTCCTTACCATGGTGTTTAGCCCGAGCCCCGTCGCGACGTTCTCGCTCGGGAGGGTGACGCTGATCATGTTGACGATGGGGATGATGACGCCGACGGCCCCTGTCAGAGACACCGCCGTGGCTATCATGACGTTGGTGGTGGTGCCCCTGTTGAACAGGAATAGTCCGAACCCGGCTATCGCAACGAGCGCCCCTAGAATCATCGTGGGTTTGGGGCCGACCTTCGACGTGAGCCGTCCGAGCCCCGGCCCAGCGACGAGCATCACTATGGTCGCCGGGCCCATGGTGAAGCCCACCGATTCGATGTTCAGACCGAGCCCGTACGGTGGAGGATAGTAGGCATAGTAGACCACGGCGAAGAAGAGCATGAACATCCCAATCCCCGAGAGGATCCCTACGCCGTTTGCCACCAGGACGTTCCTTATCCTCAGCAGCGACAACTGAATCAGTGGGTGGGCGCTCCTGGAGTCAGCGACGAAGAACATTATCGTCAGCGCGAACCCGATGACTAGGGCGGCGATGTCATAACCCGAATACCACCCCTCATACGGGCCCTCTGTCAGGTAAAGGAGGAGGAGGGAAATGCCCGCCATGAGAAATACGATGGTTCCTAAATTGACGCGGTACCCGGTACCTCTCGAACCGGCGGGCAGAAACCTCCAGATCACGGCGAATAGGACGATGCTCAGGACGAATGCCGAATGGAAGGCCCACTCCCATCCGGCGTTCTGGACGATGTAGGAACCGACTATCAGACCGAGGGCCGCGCCTATCGCGAACGTGGCGCTGACGATACCCTGGGCGGTGGCTATCCTCTCTTTGGGGAAGGTCTCGGCGATGATGCCGAGCGCGAGTGGGATTATGGCGAAGCCGATTCCCTGGACGGCCCGTGCGCCTATCAGAAAATAGATGGACGGGGAGAAACCCGCCAGCCCTACTCCCACCGTGTAGAAAACAAGCGAGATCAGGAACATCTTCTTCTTGCCATAGCTGTCGCCTAGCCTTCCGAAGAGCGGAGACACGGCGCTGCCAACGATGAGAAAAGCTGACGTTATCCATGCGACGTCGCTGGGGGTGGTGGTGAAGTCTTTCTGGAGCGTGGGGACCGCGGGGATGACCATGGTCTCGACGTAGTTGATCAGCAGCGCCACCCCGACCATCGATAGCAACGCCCTCAGCTGGTGGCTGCTGGTCCCCGTTGCGGAGCCAGGGATGGCACTTCCTGGAGCGGATTGCAACTTCTGCTCGCCCTTTCAAAGGCGGCTATAAATTTCGGCCCAAAGGGATCGGGTGAAAGGGGACCATTGAACGACTTGTCACGAATAGAGCGCGACTATTGCTCTCAGCTGGGACCTGGTGACCTGGACCTGGACGCCGCCGAGCGACTCGAGAGACATGACGCCTTCCGACCCCGCCATGGTCTTGAGCCGTTCCCCCAGAGGCTCTCCCCTCGAAGCGCTCATCGACTCGAGGAGACTGGAGTAAGAGTCCGGCTCGGGCCACCGGGTCTTCCTTTCGATGGCTTCGAAAACTTCCCACGTCAATGGAGGGCTGTCGAGTTCTCCCCCTCTGCATGGTATTGTCGCGAACTTCGCCTGACCGGCGATGGTGAACGCCCCGGCGGCGCGGACCTCCGAGCCTGAACAATCGAGCAGGACCGCCCCAGAAACCCGGGACACCGCCTTGACAAGGTCCGAACTTGGGAGCCGCAACCTCGTGAACCTTTGGCGGAAGACTTCCGTCGCAGCGCCTGAATCGAGAGGCAGCAGGTACGCACCCTGACGGCGGCTCGGAAGCGAGGCCTTCAGCCGGCAGGTCAGCTTCTCCTCCGCTGCCGCCCTGCTCCAGGCGGTACAGGCGGCGAGGACGAATACACGCCCGGGGTCGGTCAGTACAACGAGGGTCCCGGTGAAGGCGGAGAGGGCACGCGGGAACGACTCGGGCCCAGGCTTCAGCTCTGCCACCGCTCGCCACCCGAAGGGAGAGTACCGCGACCTCAGCAGCACCGAGTCCTTGGCCGGCACTACCTCATCCATGGAGAGCAAGCGCCCGACGACGGGCCAGAAGAGGACGACCCCACCGAGAGAGGCGAACACCATGGGGGAGGCGACCCCTCCCGATGCCAGAGCCAGGGCGGACAGGCCGAACAGTATCAGGGCGAGGACGTGCCTTTGCCTCAGCCCACCCCTCGAAGCCGTGCCCTTCTGCTTGGGCCGCAACGCAAAGAGCAGGTACAGGAAGCAGCCGATCGCGACGGGCCAGAGCGGGCTTCCTATCAGCAAGACCCCAAGGACGCCGGCGGCGATCTTGGCACCCCACCCCATCAGTGGAACCCCTCCTCGTCTATGGTGGCGAGCCCGGACCTCGAGTATTCTTGCATCGCAGGGTGGCGGGCCACCCAGAACGCCCTCCCGGAGTCGTCTCTCTCGTCCTTGGACTCCTCGTACTCTTCGTTTTCTTCTGCGGTTTCCCCCCTTCGCCTGGCCTTGCTCTTCGTGAGCTCCAGGGAGAACTTCGCCTCGTGGCCGAGTATCACCCCTCCGTACGGACGGCGGTTCCACGCCCTGATCGGGTCGATTGATACGTGGCTCACCACGAGGACGGCGATCCCGAATTCGACGCAGAGCCTCTGGGCGTGCGTGAGGAGCATAGCAAGGCCGGCGCTCCTCGCAGGGAGGTCTTGGGTGCTGGGGAAGGAGGCTTTGAAGGGGGCCGAGAGCGAGTCGTATACCAGGAACTTGGCTCCCGTGTCGCGGATTATCTGGTGCAGGACCGAGTCATAAGATGGGGTCTGGCGCTGCCGGAGCTCGGTCCTTCCACCCTTGGAGACCTCGATGTTCGCGTCGACCCCGTGGAGGTTGAGGAGGTCGATGACGGAGGGAGCTTGCAGGACGAAGACGGAAGGGTCCTTGGTCGGGACCTCGACGCTGAAGCTTGGGCAGAGGATGTCTGCTATGGGACGGAGATGGGCGTCTGTGTAGGAGACCCCCAACCTGTCGAGGGAGGTGGCGATGGCAGTGAGGAGCTCCCCCCTCGTGGGTCCCTTTTTCTTTCCCGTCGACTTCGGGACCTTCTCGAGCTTGAGGTCTATCGCCGCTATGTCCTTGGCGAACCGCTTGTTCATCCCGGACTGCCGGTAGGGCAGGAGGTATGCGCCGTAGGACTGTTCCGTGTCGACGATGACCGCCGAGTGGCCACCTGCAACCGCGGAGCACGCAACCTGGTGGGAGAAGATGCTCTTCCCCAGAGCCTTCTCGCCGAACAGTTGGGTGATGGTCCCGGTCGCCAGCCCCCCGTCCAAGAGGTCGTCCACTGCCTGGCAACCGGTGGGGATTCGCTCCATCACCCTCTCAGCTCCTCGAGGAACTTCCTTCCCTTGTCCGATAGGGTGTACGAGAAGACCTTCTCGCGCGAACCTGCGTCCTTCGGCTCCATGATGATGCACCCCTGCTTCTCGAGGCTCGAGAGGGCCGCGCTGACGTCGGCGGGGAGGAACTCGGGTGCGATGTATTGGACGATGGAGTCTGGGGTGGAAAGCGGGAACCTGTCAATTTCCTCGAGCACCAGCTTCGTGAGCTCGGGGTTCGCGTACCTGCCGGGACGGGACGAAACATAGTCGGCCGTCTTCACGTTCACCCTCCTGGGGACGAACGTCTGCCTCCGGTCGCTTCTTTGGTCGTGAAGCAAGAAAGTTCCAGGCAGAATGTTAGACCCCCGACCCCGCTGTGAGTGCCAGGCATCGCTCGAATAGATCCTGATCGGGCAGGAACTGAGGAGCGGGGGACAGAGCTGGTTCTCCTGGGACGAAGAAAGGGCCGCCGAGCCGGCCCACCCGAGCAGGTGGGTGAGGAGCCGGTTGGAGTGGAGAGGCCGCGGGGACCCCCTGAAGACCCGGTGGACGTCCGTCATGACGAGGAAGCCGCCAACGGGACCGCTGGCGTGGGCGGCCGCCAGGAGCTTCGCCAGGAACAGGGCGCAAGAGAGTTCGGCGGCCTGAGGGTAGGGCGCCTGGTGGAAGTCTATGATCACGTTGCCGTGCATCAGCCTTTCGAACGCCTGGTCGTCGACGGCATCGAAGAGCCTGAGGGCGCCTATCCTTCCGCTGAGCTTGTCAACGTAGAAGCCGCGGAACCCCTCCACCTTCCCCATGACGTCGTGAAGCGAGACGGGGCTGAGGAGGGTGCCGTCGGAGGCCACCACCTGCATCGCCGAACTGATGATCGCCTCCTCTTCGGATGAGAGGTCCAGGGCCACCGTGTAGGCCGCCGCTGCCAGCTGTGAATGCAAGGACCCCGGCTCCTCGAGCCTGAAGGCGTCGTAGAGGAACGTGCGATAGTCGAAGGTGTCGAAGTGCCCTGACAGGGTGTTGGACAGGGCGCCGTCCAGGTCGAAGACGACCGGAGCTGCTCCGACTTCCTTGGCCGCCAGTGCCGTGAGGGCTGCCAGGTCCACCGACTGGGACCCGAGGAGCAGGACCTTGCTCCCCGGACCCCCGAGCTCGAGGGTCGCCCTGTCGCCGTCGCGGCCGTAGCCCATCCAGAGCCGCTGGACAGAAGTCATATTGCGTAAGGACCGGCTTCCCTTATAGAGCGTTGCTTACCTGAGGTAGTTACCTCAAGTCACTACCTGAGGTCACCATGGTTTCGATAGCATAAATAGCGCCGTGAAGCAAGTGCTTTCAATGCGCAAATCGCAGGTAGTCGGTGCCCTGATGGCCCTGTTGGGCGCAGCCGTCCTCATCCTGCTCGCAGGATTCATAGTGAACTTCATAGTCACCCTGCTGGAGATCCTTGCAGTGGTTATCGGAGTGATCCTCGTCCTCGGGGGGATTGCGATGGTCATCTTCGGCGGGAAGGTCTGGAGAAGTCGCCCCTGGGGCTGGGACGGCCCCCCTTCGAGCACATAGAATATAGAACCCCGCACGGTGTAAATACGGAAAGTGCCGGGGAGCTTCTGATGCCCGCCATCCAGGTCGATGGGCTCGAGAAGAGCTACGGACAGCTCAAGGCTGTCGACGGGATCTCTTTCTCGGTTGAGAAGGGGGAGGTCTTCTCGCTCCTGGGGCCCAACGGGGCGGGGAAGACGACCACCATCGAGATACTCGAGGGGCTCAGACAGAAGGACGGCGGGACGGCGAAGGTGCTCGATTATGACCCTTGGAGCAAGGGGTACGACCTCCACAAGAAGATTGGAGTGATCCCCCAGGGGTTCAAGTTCCTCGACTATCCTACACCCAAGGAGGCGATAGGGTACTACGGGGCCCTCTTCGGGGTGAAGGTGGACCCCGACGAGATGCTGAAGAGGGTTATCCTGGAGGACGCGGCCAGCGTCTGGTTCCAGCACCTTTCGGGGGGGCAGAAGCAGAAGCTTGGGATGGCGCTTTCCCTCGTCAACGACCCTGAGGTGATCTTCCTCGACGAGCCGACGACCGGGCTCGACCCCCAGGCCAGGAGGGCGGTCTGGGAGGTGGTCAGGAAGCTGAAGGAGGAGGGGAGGACGGTGATGCTCACAACGCACTACCTTGAGGAGGCCGAGGAACTCGCTGACAGGGTCGCGATTATGAACCACGGCAAGATCGTCGCCATGGGGACCACGGAAGATATCGAGGCGAAGTACGGGTCGGGGCAAAGGATGGTGGTCAGGGCGGGGGACGACCTGCTCAGGTTCCTCAAGGAGAGTACGAAGCTCGAGGTCACCGCTGACCACGGGACCGTGACAATAAGGCTCAGAGACAAGGAGGATGCGCTTGTTGCGCTCGGCGCCATCGAAGAGTCAGGAACAAGCTGGGGGGACCTGACGGTGAGGAAGGACAGCCTGGAGGACGTGTTCCTCAGGCTAGTCGGGGAGTCAGGGAAGGAGGAGGGAGGAGCGTAGGATGGCGTTCAGCGGAACGAGGTTGATGGCCGAACTCAAGGTCTACGCGAGGAGCAACCTGAGGAGCAGGGAGGGTTTCTTCTTCACCCTCGTGTTCCCCATCATCCTCATCCTGCTCTTTGGAGCGATCTTCTCAGGAGGGGGGGTGAGCCAGGTCACCGTGTACGTACAGAACCAGGACTCCGGACCGGTCTCCGCCGCGTTCGTCCAGGCGCTGAACTCCACTTCCAACAACTGCGGCGCTTCAGCGACTTCTGGCCTCTGCCTCAGGCCGGTCGCTGCTGACCAGAACTTTTCACAGTATCTCTCGTCGAAGTCGGCGTCGGACGGCATTGTGATACCTCAAGGTTTCAGCGCTGCATACGAATCGAACCAGAAGGTCAACGTCACCCTGTACGGGAACCCAGCTTCGACCACAAGCGCCATCGTATCCGGCGTCACACGGGAGGTGGTGAACGGCTTCAACCTTCACGGTTCGGCCGGAGTGCTGGGGGTGAGCTCCCGCACCGCCGCGGGGTCTAACTACAAGTATATCGATTTCCTCATCCCTGGGCTTATCGGGTTCTCGGCCCTTACGAGCCCGATGTTCGCCCTCGTCAACATCAGCTCGACCTACAGGAGGGACAAAGTGTTCAAGCTCCTTTCTCTGACGCCGCTCACCAAGACGGAGTGGCTGCTCTCGAAGATAATCTGGTACATAGGGACGACCATCATATCATTCATCTTGATGACCGTCGTCGGAGTCTACGCGTTCGGGGCGCACATAACGTTCACATGGGGGATAGGGATGTTCCTCCTGCTCGGGCCGTTCTTCTTCGTCTCCCTGGGTATGCTGGTGGGGACGATTTCGAACAGCCCGGAGTCGGCGGCCGTCGTCGGGAATCTGGTGACATTCCCTATGATGTTCCTCTCAGGGACGTTTTTCCCAGTGAGCGGGATGCCGACGTACCTCCAGCAGGTCGCCCACGTCCTCCCGCTGTACTACATGATCGACGGGCTCAACGACGTGATGATCTATGGGAATTACGGTCCAGCGGTGTTCGACGCGGCCATCTTGGTGGTGATCTCGGTGATAGTGTTCGCACTCGCTGTCAGGTTCTTCCGCTGGCGCGAGGACTGAACGGAAAAGGGCGCGTCCCGCTTTTTAACGAGACCCGGTAATGTCGGATGGTTGAAGAAGCGCGAGCCCATACTGATCCAGATGGAGATCCTCGCCTCCCTCTTCGCTTCGCCGAAGGTGGTCACCAGGCTCTGTCAGTCGTGCAACGTGAACTTAGCCAGGGTGGGGAGCCTCATCGAACCCCTTCTCGCAAAGGGTCTGATAAGGATGGAGGCATTGGAGGGCAAAGAGGTGTTCTCGATCACGGACGAGGGATACACGCTCTACAGGGACTGGCTCGAGATATGGAGGAGGCTGTCACTGTAGTGACCTCAGGTCAGCAGGGCTTTTATGCGGTCAAGGGGTGCAATGATAGTAATGAGTGACGACAAAGAAAGGGGGCCACGGATCATCGACGCCCACCAGGAGATGGTCGGGCACATAGAGCAGGGAGCCGGCCGAATCCGAGCCCTGTCGATCGTAACGGTGACGGTCGCCGCTCTCCTGGCGGCGGCCTATGTCTCACAACTCGCACTCCCCCTTGCAGGGACGCAGACGGTAATCGTGAACCTCTCAGATCCAGCCAGCATTCTTGCTGAAATCGTCGTCCTGGCGCTGGCCCTCTTGTGGCTCTACGTCGGAGTTCAGAACCTGAGGTTCTCTGGAAGGATGAGGGCTGAAATCAGAGCGGCCAGGCTGCGAGAGAAAGAGGTTCAGGACCGGATCTCGTGAGGACCGGCTCGACCCTTCTCTGACGCCGTGAGCAGATCTATCTTAGTGATGATGCCTTCCGGCTGATCAGCCGAACCGACTACCACGGCGGGAAAGAACCTGAAAAGAGAATACAAGGCCTCGACCGGGGTGTCCTTCCCGACTATCGGGAACGAAGGCATTAGGTGCGCCTCCACCTTTTCTGCCAACACGCTCCGCGGATTGGGAGAAGCGGAGACAAGGCTCATGATGTGGCCCTCGGAGATAGTCCCGGTCATCCTTCGGCCCGAGAGGACGGGGATCTGAGAGAACCCTCTCTTTCTCATGACCTCCACGCACTCAGCCAGCCTCGTGCCTTCGTGGACCCCGATGACAGGGGAGGACATTATGTCGGAAGCCTTGCTCCCCCTTCCGGTGCTCCCAGCAGCCAGCGCCCGTGAAATGGCCGCGAGCGTATTGTAGGTGGGGTCGACCGACCCCGACTCGATCTTGGCGATGATCGACTGGCTCACCCCGGCCGCTTCTGCCAACGCCCCCTGCGTGAACCCCAGCTGGATCCTGATCCTCTTGAGCTGCCTCGGCTCGACAAGGCTCGAAGACATTATTCCTAGATGAATAATTCTTGCAGGAGGATATTTAACCTATTACTCAGGCCTCTTTTACATGGTTAGGGGATTCGGAGCTGGCAGCTGATGGTCGGAAGGCACCTGTTCACTTCTGAAAGCGTTGCAGAGGGGCACCCTGACAAGGTCGCCGACCAGATATCCGACTCGATTCTGGACGATGTGCTCAAGCAGGACAAGAAGGCGAGGGTTGACGCCGAGACCCTGATCATGCAGGGGATGGTCATCGTCACCGGCCAGGTCACAACCTCAGCCTACGTCAACGTCAAGGAGGTTGTCAGGAACGTCCTGAAAGACATCGGGTTCAACAACGCAAAAGACGGCCTCGACTGGGAGACGTGCGGCGTCCTCACGTCGATTGAGGAGCAGTCCCCCGACATCGCCCGCGGGGTGAACAAGCCCATCGAGGAGATCGGAGCCGGGGACCAGGGGCTTGTCTTCGGCTACGCGAGCAGGGAGACGAAGCAGCTCATGCCTCTCCCGATAACGCTGGCGCATGGGATAGTGAAGCGCCTGGCCGACGTCAGGCACAACGGCACGGTCCCATACCTCCGGCCGGACGGCAAGTCCCAGGTCACGGTGGAGTATGACGACGGAAAGCCACAGCGGGTCGACGCGGTAGTGGTGGCTGCCCAGCACAACGAGAGCGCCGACGAGCACCAGGTCAGGGAAGACGTCATCGAGAACGTCGTCAAGAAGGTCATCCCCAAGGACCTTCTGGACGGGAGCACCAAGTTCATCGTGAACGGAACCGGGCGGTTCGTGATCGGCGGGACCCTGGCGGATTCGGGCCTAACTGGGAGGAAGATCATAGTCGACACCTACGGCGGAATAGCGGCCCATGGGGGAGGGTGCTACTCCGGGAAGGACCCGACAAAGGTAGACCGCTCCGGGAGCTACATGGCGAGGTATATCGCGAAGAACATCGTGGCGGCCGGGCTGGCCCAGAAGTGCCAGGTCCAGATAGCCTACGCCATCGGGGTTGTGAAACCGGTCTCCTTCATGGTGGACACTTTCGGGACGGGTAAGGCCGACGACGAAAAGATAGCGGATGCCGCGAGCAAGGTCTTCGACATGCGGCCGGGCTTCATCATCCGCGACCTCGACCTCCTCAGGCCGATCTACCGCAAGACCGCCTGCTACGGGCACTTTGGAAGAGAGGACCCTGACTTCACCTGGGAGAAGACAGACAGGGCAGAGGCGCTAAGGAAGAAGGTGGGCTGAGCCTGTCGTTCACCACGACCGTCGTAGGGAGCTTTTCGAGGCCGCACGAGCTAGTCGAGGCGTCGAAGAAGCGCTCGGCAGGGGAGCGACCCCAGAGGGAGTACGAGAGCCTTGTAGAGGCAGCGACCAAAGACACCATCCAAGGAGAAGTGGACGCCGGGGTGGACGTCATCACAGATGGGGAGCAGAGGAGGAGCAGCTTCGTCAGCTTCGTGGGAGACAAGATCCCTGGCTTCAAGGTGATGCACATCACGGAGCTCAACCCCCGGGCGATGGAGATCCTCAAGGACAACAAGGTGCAGCTGACCTACGCCCGAGCGGTAGTGTCGGAAGAGCTCCGGGATTCCGTAATCGCTCGCGACGAATTCGAGAAGGCCAGGAGATATTCGAAGAAGCCGTTCAAGGTGACGCTACCTGCGCCCTACCTGGTGATGTGGGAGAGCTGGCACAGCAAGCACTCTCGCGATGCGTATCCAACCCCCGAGGAGTTCGCCCATGCCTACGCCAAGCTGCTGAGGAACGAAGTGTTGAGGTTGAAAGAAGCCGGGGTGTCGTTCATCCAGCTGGACGAGCCGATGCTCGGAGACTTGACCGAAGCGGGGGACAAGCCCGACAGGTACAGGCGGGTCTTCAACGAGCTCTACGGGCAGAAGTACAGGGGTTTCAAGGCGGAGCTGAAGCTGGCCGTCGAGCTCCTGAACGAAGTTACCAAGGGGGTTGGGGGGGTCAGGATAGGGGTCCACATGGACAGGTGGCCGAACAAGGACTCCCCTTACTTCGACCTCGGCTACGAGCGGTTCCTCCCCGAGCTGCTCGAGACAAGGACTAGCCAGTGGGTACTGGAGTATACTTGTTATGACGAGAAAACCAGGGCGTATACAAAGGAAGGTTTGAAGGACTTCGTAGACCTTGTGCCAGGAGACCATGTACTCAGTCTCAACCCAAGAACACGAGCTATCGAATGGAAGCCCGTGACGTTTGTACGTTCGTTCTTCTACAGCGGGAAGATGTACCGCTTTGCTGGAAGGTCCTTCGACTTACTGGTAACTCCGAATCATAGGATGTTCGTTGAAACACCTGGTACCCAAGGCAGCGCAAAGGTCGTCAAGCGCTTTGCGATAGAAGAGGCAAGCCGGACTGCATCGCGGGCTGTCTTTTGGTTTCCGTCTGGACGGTGGCAAGGAGATGCACCGCGGTGGACCAGAGATGAGTTCTTTCTCTTCGGCCTCTACATTGGCGATGGCTATACCGAAATGGAGCAGACTGCCACTACCGCGACGGGACTAAGTGTTTTGGAATTTGCACTGGCCGCACGGGGTGCGAATGGCCAATTCGTTAGTATCACAGGTCGCGGTCCCACTTCCAAGACTTACCACTGGCCAAGGACTGGGTTGGCGATTCCACCTACCGACAAGTCAGCAACGAAAGTGGAAGAGTGCCTGACCAGGCTAGGCATAGAATGGACAAGAAGCACTAACGGTCAGATACGCTTCCGCCCGAGAAAGTATGAAGAAATATTCCTACAGTGTGGCAGTGGAGCCCACAATAAGAGAATCCCTCATGAGCTGCTACGGGCCCCTCCAGATTACCTGGAATCGTTATTGCAGGGGTTGACCACTTCCGAGGGCCTCAGCGACAGGCAATACCAAACTGCAAGCCCCTCCCTTTCCGAGGGCATCTCTGAGCTGGTGACCAAGTTGGGACACACTGCCACGATTCAGAAATTCACGGTGAAAGAAAGTTACATCAAGGGTGGAAGGATTCCTTCAGGGATGGCGTACCGGGTCTCAATTAAGCGCAAATCTCGAGGAGCTACCAAGAAGAACATAAAGGAGGAACAATACGTGGGAACTGTGTGGTGCCCGGAGGTAGCCGACAATCACAACCTTCTAGTTGAGAGGAATGGGCGCTTTGTTTTCTCAGGAAACTCTCCTGGCACGGGGGACCCGGTCAAGCTCGTGAAGGAGTTCCCCGACAAGACCGAGATCGGACTGGGGGTGATAAGCGTCCAGAATTACGAAGTCGAGACTCCGGAGCAGGTGGTCCAGAGGGCCGAGCGGATCACGGGGAGCATCGAACCCGAGAGGATCTGGCTCAACCCTGACTGCGGCTTCGCACCGGGGATGTTCAGGACCTTCCCTCGGGACGTGGCCTTTGCGAAGCTGAAGGCGATGACGGCGGCTGCGAAGATCCTGAGGAAGAAGTACGCCTGACGGGAGATTGAGCCTAAAGTCATCCCTGAAGAGCAGGCCGATCATCTACGAAATAGTCCCACCGCGGAGGGACTCGTCGAGGTTCAACACGGAACTGCGGGGGGTCGAACAGGTCTTGGAAGACCGCAGGATAGACGCGATCAACATACCCGAGCTGATGGCGAGGAGGAAGACGGGAGGGCAGGTCCACTACTCGCCGACAACCATCCCCCCGGAGGAGTACGCCCTTATGATCAAGGAGTACAAAGAACCAATCGTGAACCTCATTGCCCCCAGGCTCGCGAAACACCAGTTGCTGGAAAGGGTGAGGAAGATAGTGGAGGCTTACGGGGTCCGGAACCTGGTCCTGGTAGGGAAGGAAAAGCATGGCGACGTCCTCCCCGGGCCCTCGGTGACCGAGGCGCTCGGCTCGGTCGCTTCGCAGAGCCCCAAAGAGGTCGCCCTCGGCGGGATATGCATCTTCAACCGCGACTCGTCGACCGCGGCGGACTACGGCGTCACGACCCCGCGCCTGAGCGAGGCCAGACGAATATGGGCCAAAGCGGAGGCAGGGTGCGACTTCGTGACCTCTCAAATCAACTTCGACTCAGGACCGGCGCTTTGGTTTCTTTCGGCGTACAGGAAGATCTGCGACGAGACGGGGAGCGAGCCTATCACCGTCTTTGTGAGCCTGACCACCGTCCCCACTCCAAGCATCCTTTCGCTGGTCGAGGGGCTCGACGTGGTCGTCCCCCCCAGGGTGAAGAAGAGGATCTTGAACGGGAAAGAGATGGGAGCAGAATCGATAGAAGTCGCCGCGGAGGTCTTCCAGGAGATAGCCTCCGAGTCCGAGCGGCGCGGAGATGAAATCCCGTTGGGGCTTCAGGTAGAACAGGTGGGGGTCAACAACGACGAGCTCTCGCTTGAACTTCTCGACCGGGTCTACCCCATCCTCCGCAGGAGGTAGCTCTACCTGCCGTCCGACCGTTCGACGATCGGGGATTCCGAAGGTCTCACGTCCACCGACCCCCGCCTTCCCAACCTGTTGACATCGAGCCTGATGCTACCGCCGGCCCCTGACCTGGATATCGCGACGAGCAGGTCCTTGGTGTGCTTGACCTCGTCCCCGTCGGCGCCGACGACCACGTCCCCATTGCGGATGCCTGCGAAGTCTGCCGGGCTCCGGGGCACGACCTCTGCCACGAGGAAGCCTGACTCGGACTTGAGGTCGTACCTCCTTGCCAGCTGTGGGGTGACGTCGACCCCCGAGATGCCTATCCAGCGCCTGGAGACCCTCCCGTTCTCTAGAATCTCCTGGGCGATCTTCTTGACCGTATTGATCGGGATGGCGAACCCCATCCCTTGGGCGTAGGGGATCATCATGGTGGTTATCCCGATTATCCGCCCGTCGAGATCCGCAAGAGGGCCGCCGCTGTTTCCGGGGTTGACCGCGGCGTCGGTCTGAAGCAGGCCCTCGAAGATGAAGTCCGTCCCGGGTAGTGGCCTCCCTTTTGCGCTCAGGACCCCCATTGAAACCGTGGGCCCTCCCGGCAGCGCCAATGCGTTCCCTATCGCGAGCACGAACTGCCCGACCTTAAGCAGCTCCGAGTCTCCCAGCTCAGCCGCTGGGAGTTCCCTTGCGTCGACCCGGATGACGGCGATGTCCGTGGCTTCGTCGGACCCGACGACCTCTCCGGTGAAGGTCCGACCGTCCTTGAGGCTGACGTGTACCTGGTTCGCCCCGTCTATCACGTGGTTGTTGGTAACGATAAGCCCCTTCCTGTCGAAGATTATCCCCGAACCCTGCCCCTCGAGAGGGACGATGCCAAAGAAGCGCCTCTCAAGCCTCATGCTCTGGACGCTGACCATGCTCTCGCTGAGCTTCTCCACGGCCCGCGTCACCTGGTCTTCGAAACCCGAAATCGCCAACCTCAGGACCCCAGCCCCCAGCTCCTTATGTTGAGTGGGATTATCCTGATCATAGTCACGCCGTCCTCAGTGGTCACCGGCTCGGCCCTTCCGCGCACCTCAACCCCCCTGACCTGCCAGGGCTTCGTCGAGACCAGGTCGTCGACCACGAACGCGACCTTGGCGTTGGCCATTAGGTTCCTGAACTTCAGGCTCTTCGTAAGGTTCCACCCTCCAAAGGTAATCGTGCTGCCGTCGAACTTGTAGCCGACGGGGACCACGTGCGGCTGTCCTTGAATTGAAGAAGTAGCCACTCTCCCGAGGAAGTTCTCGGCCAGATATTCGGCTTCTGCCTCCTTGAACGCCGCCGCGCGCCTTTCCACGCGCTCGCCCCCTATCATGTTTCTCCCGTGCAGGACAGGTTTTTAAGACCGGTAGTTTTTCGCTACCTACTAGGTATGGCTAACCTTACCAAGCCAGAGCAGCTTGACCAGAAGACCCTCAACTCGTGCGCCGTAGTCCACAAGACATGGAACGAGATCACAAGAACCTGGACGCTTCCGACGATCCACATGCTGGGGCAGATGGAGCCTGCAAGGTTCAACCAGCTGAAGAAGCACATCCAAGGTATCAGCGCGACGTCTCTCGCGGAGAGGCTCTCGCAACTCGAGAAGTTCGGGGTCGTCCAAAGGAAGGTCTACGCGGAAGAGAAGCCCCGCATCGAGTACTCGCTGACGGTGAAGGGGCACGAAGTGTACAGGATCCTCTGCGACCTCGCGAACTGGTCGAAGCGCTGGGAAGGGAAAGAACCCAACAGCAGAGAGTTCCTGGTTCCTAAGTAAGCGAGCCGGTCAGCTTCCCTGTTCGTCCTCGGCGTCTTTCTCTCTGTTCCCGACGGAGGCCCGGTAGAGCAGGGCGCCAAGGAGGAATGCGACAAGGACCGGGACCAGCACGAAGCCGGTCGAAAGCACAGGTTGCGTTGGGATGTTCGCCAGGTTTGACGGCTGCGTTGCTGCGTTCTGGGCTGCCGTGCCAAAGGTGTGGCCCTGCGGCGTCGAGGAGTTGACGCTTTTCGATTCCGTGGAAGTGGAGGTGGTCGCGGCGCTTACGTTTGAGAGGGTACCTTCTGGTACGGTGTTCGTGGTCGCAGTGTACATCACCGAGCTTGATGTCGTCGTGACGCCGTTCGTCATCGCGACGGCCGTCGAAGTCGAAGTGACGCTAAACGAAGTCGAGCTCGCGGCCGTGGTAACTGCCGGTCCTGCGCTGTACTTGGCAAACGAAGCAGTGAGGGGGGAATTGGCCAACCCTGAAGCCCCGACTATGGCGAGTGCTACAAGAAGCCCTGCGGCCAGGCCCACCCCGAAGCGCTTTCCATCCATGCTCAGGGGTGCACCCCTCCTTGGTAGATAGTTCTAGCCATCAGAACGGCTTCCTCCTCCATACCCGCCAAGCCTCGTACCAGAAGATTGCAGCCCCCCCAGCCGTGCCTATCAAGGCGTAGAGGTCGAGGGACCCTCTGTTGGCCAGGAAGTAGGCGGCGGCGATGGTCGTGAAGAAGGCCGCGTAGAACCCGAGCCTCGGGAGGGTGAGACCTGCGATGCTCACGAATGAGTGAAGTATCCCCGTGTCGACCTTCCTGGCGAGGACGTACCTGTCATATTCGTCCTTCTCCACCACTCCGAGCACCACGAGCTTGTCGATGTGATGAAACGCGACGGAAGGGCTGGAGAATCCGAGAGCCTTCTGGATCTCACGGACGCCGATGGCCTTCCCATGCTTCAGGAGGTACAGGTACACTGTCAGGGTCTTCCCCCTCAGGGCATACTCGACCCGCTCCCTGGATGCTTCAGACAACGTGCACCACTGGTCTCTAGGTGAAATAAGCGTGCGTTCGCACCTCTGGAACAGGACGTTCTCTGTGCTGGGATAATATCGGGCTCGATGCAACCCCCCTGTCGGGAAGTTGCTCGAAACGATGTCGTGGAGGAAGGTGGGGTTCGCGTTGGCCGCGATCATAGTCGCTGGCGGAATCGTTCTTGCCCTTGCTTCAACGGGGCTGTTAGCCACCTTCGGGCCAGCAAGTCAGACCACCGCACCTGCCACCTACGTTATGGACAAGGGTGTGGGTCCGAACTTCACCTATGGGACCGCAGCCCAGAACGCTGACAACGGTGTTTCCCCGGGAATCACCCAGGTCGTGGGCCCGACGGAGACCGTCACCGTGTCTACGACGACTTTCGCTACTACAACCACTTCGATTCCAGCGGAGAACCAGCCCGGTTCGAACGTGACCCAGGGCTCCCCTGAAGGGTCCATTGAGTTTTCAAGCGACCTGAGCCTCAGGAGCTCCGCCCCAGAGCAGACGGCTTCAGGCCTGGTGGCCCTCGCCTATTCAGTCGGGGGATACGTGGCGTACCAGTCGACCTACAGTGATGCGGCGAACGTGGTGATCAGGGTCCCGGCGGGCCAGTACCAGGCGGTTCTTTCGAAGGCTGAAGCAATGGGGACGGTGCTCAGCCTCGCCTCCAATTCGAACGACGTCCGAGTCCAGTATACCGACCTTAACGCGACCCTGGCGTCGCTCAGGACAGAGCAAGGAGCCTTGCTGAGGCTTTTGAACGAATCGAGCACGATCAACTCTACCCTGGCAATCGAGACGCAGCTCGAAGGGGTGAACGCCCAGATCAACGACATTGAGAGCCAGATACTCCAGACGAGGACCCTGATCGACTACTCCACCATCAACGTGACGATAACGGAGACCGCCGCCCAGGTCCCGCTTTCCATCGGCCTGACCGCGACCCCCGACAACGGTACCTCTCCGCTTAGCGTCACCTTCAACGCCGTGGTGAAGGGCGGCGCGCCCCCATACGTCGTCAACTACAACTTCGGGGACGGCTACGCGTCGGAAGGACAGATACTGATACACACCTTCTATCAGGCCGGGACGTATAAGGTCCAGGTCAGCGCTACCGACCAGAACGGGACGGTGGCGATGAGCAGCTACACGGTGAAGGTGGTTGCCGCACCTGCAACCTCAGGGTTCAGCGACTTCTTCGGGTACGTCGGAAGCCTCTTCCTGGGGGTGATCGAGGGAATAGTCGAAGTCGCGGTCGTCGTCCTCCCGATAGCCGCGGTGGGGGCACTGATCGTGGTCCCCATCCAGAGGCGTGGCAGGAATCAGAAGGCGGTCAAGCAGGCGCAGCCTGGGTAGCTGCCTTCATCTGCTTGTTCTTCTTCCAGTAGTAGTAGGTGATGGCAGGGCCCGACAGCAGAAAGATGGCCACCACGACCAGCATGCTGTAGGACAGGAGGTTGGCCGTACTCGCAGGTATGTTCGTAAGGAGGGAATCGAGCATATGTTGTTGGCGTTCCCTTGCCAATCGAGGTTATAGAGCATTGCGCCATCTGGGCCACGACATCCGTAATAGAGGGGAGGGTCGGGAGGCTTGCATGCGGACATCCACTGTAGAACCGACTGACGTCATGAGAAGGTACAAGGTGATCGCCGTGGTGGGGGCTTCCAAGAACCCTGAGAAGGAAGCGAACACGGTCCCGGCGTACCTCCAGGAGCGGGGGTACACGATAATCCCAGTGAACCCTACCGCCGACTTGGTGAACGGGCTGAAGGCCTACCCTGCCCTTGACGCGATTCCAGACAAGCTGGCGAAGACCGTCGAGGTCGTCGATGTTTTCAGGCCGTCGGAAGAGTTCCCGCAGGTAGCGAAACAGGTGGTCGAAATGAAGAAGAAGACCGGAAGGCCCTTCGTCTTCTGGGGGCAGCTCGGGCTGGAGAACGAAGAAGCGAAAAAGATGCTCGCGGACAGCAAGATCGAATACGTCATGGACAGATGCATGCGGATAGAGCACAAGGCGCTGGGCGGGGCAAAATGAAGAGGAAGATCAACGGTGAGTGGCACAGGGCACACAAGATGCCGGCAGATCCTACGAGGCAGGAGAGGGTTGAGTGGCATGCAGAACACACTTCCGTTTGCGGGTGCAGGCCAGTCCCGGCAGGGCTGGCCACCGACGTGAACGCGCTCCGAAAGGCGACCAGTCGGGCGTAGCAGGAAACGTCTTCACCACGACCCAAGCCAAAATCTTATCCACCACTCGTTTGGTTCGCGGGAAGAATCCTGAGACTTGCAGTACAAGTACACCGTCCTGACGAACACGACCGTAGGCGCTTTCATGGCCGTCCTAGACGCCAACATCGTCCTCATCGCCCTTCCTACGATAAGCGCCGACCTCCACGCCAGCCCCTTCGAGGCCGTGTGGATTATCATGGGGTACATCCTCATCAACGCCTCCCTCCTCCTCACCTTCGGAAGGCTGTCGGACATCTTCGGGAGGGTGAAGCTCTACAACCTCGGGTTCGCCATATTCACCATAGGGTCGGGCCTCTGCAGCCTGGCGCCCGACGGGCTCTCCCTGGTGCTTTTCAGGCTCGTCCAGGGGTCGGGCGGAGCGCTGATCTTCGCCAACGCCGCGGCCCTGCTCACGGATGTCTTTCCTCCCGGGGAGAGGGGGAGAGCTCTAGGGCTGAATCAGGTGGCCGGCACCTTCGGCTCTGTCCTCGGCCTGGCTCTCGGCGGGATCCTGTCGGCGACGCTTGGCTGGAGGTCGATATTCTGGATCAATCTGCCTGTGGGGACTTTCGCTACCCTCTGGGCGTACTTCAGGCTCAAGGAGACGTCTGAGCCCCGCCGGGGGGAAAGGCTTGACCCGGTGGGGAACATCCTCTTCGCCGCCGGACTGGCCACGTTCTTGGTCGGCCTGATGTTCGGGGCGCTGGCAGGATGGTCCGCTTACTCTTACGTGGCCATGGGCGCCGGAGTCCTCTGTGTCGTTGCTTTCGTCGTGGCCGAGACAAGGGTGAAATTCCCCATGATGGACCTTTCCCTTTTCAGGATCAGGGCCTTCGCCTCTGGTATGGGAGCCAACCTTCTGGCGTCAATGGCGAGAGGAGGGGTGTCGCTAGTGCTGGTGTTCTATTTTCAGGGTGTACTGCTACTCGACGCGTTCACCGCCGGGCTGCAGCTCATCCCGTTCTCGGTAGCGTTCGTGACGTTCGGCCCGATAAGTGGATACCTATCTGACAAGTACGGATCTCGCAGGTTCGCCACGGCGGGGGTGCTCGTGGTCTCCGCGGCTCTGTTCTGGTTCGGTTTTATCGCCGAAGGGAGGCCAGGGTTCTACCAGCTGTTGCCGCCTATGATCTTGGCTGGGGCGGGAGGGGGACTCTTCGTCGCGCCGAACGTCGCATCGATAATGAACGCGACCCCGGCCCCCAGGCGAGGGGTGGCATCAGGGATGTCATCTACGCTCATCAACACCGGATTCCTCCTCAGCCTCGGGATCGCGTTCGTAGTGATGGCGAGTAGCGTTTCCACCGCCGCCCTTCAAGAGATTTTCTCGGGAACTTCCGTCAACATAGGCGGCCAGCTGCAGAGCTTCGTCGACTCGCTTCACGGACTGTTCTTCCTGTTGGGGTTCATCAGCCTATTCTCTGCCGTCCCGGCCTTCATGACCAGGAAGGCGAGGACCACCGTTGAACCCGCCAAGTCCGAGCCAGACTAGGATGTCCCTTGACCCAGATGGCCCGCCCAGGGCTCCGGGATACTACGCGGATAGACAACCCGCTTCGCACCGACGAACGCGGCCAGGTCCTCGATGGCCTCGCCGATCCTCCTCCCAGGTGCCTGACCCTCGGGCGCTCCCGGCTCCGCGTGCATGGAGTTGACGACCAGCGCCTCCCGCTCCCTGTCAAGAGCGGGGTCGAGCCTGCCGATGATTCTGTCACCGTCGAGGATCGACAGGACGAAGAAGCCGTTCTTCCGCTGGGGCTTCGGAGTGTAGATTTCAAGTCTGAAGAGGTAATCGAAGAGGAGTTCTGTCCTTTCTCTGTCTATGATGAGGTTGTCGAAGGGGGACAACAGGGTGGTCCGAGTTTCACCTTCCCTGCCCTCGAGTCTCTGCAGCAGCTTCAGGTCGTCTGAGTGCATGAACCAGGGATCCCTTCCCCGCACCCCATCGATGGTCACAGGGAGTACCCTACCGTCCGATTCTAAGGTCCCAATGGCAGCCTTCACCCGTGGATATCGCCCGAGGACGCCTGCAAGGAAATGGGACGCGACCTGCTTCGGGGTTGCCGACCCTAGAGCTTTCAGGGACTTCTGCACCGCGTCGTATTCAACGTCGGTTTCGCTCAGCCTATTCCGCGGGGCCCACTTCGGGACCACCTTCTCGGTCAGATCCCACAGTTTCTGCTTGCCATCTCTCTCCGCCACCATGATGGCTCCCTGATGGGAGAGGAATTCGACCATCCTTGACACGCTGCGGCGGCTCCCCTTGTACCACCCGTGAGACTTCCAGCCTGATCCTTTAGTCCCCCACCCCACTCGGGACCTGTCCTCGAATTCCTTTGCTGAAAGGGGGCCGCGGACTCGGAGCTCCTCCAGTATGTGCTCCTTGAGCTCCTTGTTGGCCCGCATGAAATTGATGAGCCTGTCATACCACACGCTCCCTCTCCAGCTCTCCACCCAGCCGTCTCCCCTCGCCTTGTAGAGGGGATAGTCTTCGGTCAGGACGATGGATGCGGCGTGCGACCATGACTCAAGGAGCTTCCGGTCCTTCCACAGTAGGCGGTCCAGGTCAGTAGGCTTGTACCGCCCGAGCCTGCTCCAGAGCACCAGGTACTGGCTCGGAGCGACCACGCTCGTCGGGTCGATCTGGAGGTACCTGACGTCCCGCATCAGGGCCATTATGGCGGCCGGGCCAGGGTTACGAGGAGGTTTCCCCGCCAGATGCTGTTTCGTTATCGCGAGCTTCCGTACGGCACCGAGGGTCAGCCGGACCGGAGCGGACGGCATCCGATCACTTCAAGCGTTGTTCGAGGGCGCCTTCGTTGTTCTCGGTCTTCAGGAAGACCGGCACGTTCCTCTGCTTGGCGGCCTTGAAAGAGACGAAGAGCCATTCCCCGGTCCCCAGGTCGGCGGACCTCTCCAGGACCTCATAGGGTAGAGCGAAGGCGTCGGCGATGACCATCCTGTCGTACATCCTCGGCAGCGTGCTGACGAAATAGCTGTGCAGCTGTTGCAGGGCGTTGACGTTCAGCCGGGCGACCCTCTGGGTTGCCATCCAGCAGTGGAGGCGGTATTTCCTCCCTTGCCTAAGGAGCTGCTCCACCGCCCGATTGGACTGGGTCGTGTACTCCCTGTCGGTGTGCTCGTCAGGGATGTACTCCTGTGCCTCGTCGAGGAGGAAGAGGACGCGCTGCTTGTTACCGTGCTTCTTCTTGAGGAAGAGGAGGCGCCTGATCAGGCGTTCCGTGGCGATCCTGGCCTGGATCGGCTCGGGGAGGTAAAGCACGTTCAGTCTGGGGGCTTGGCCCTTCGCTAGCTGCTCAGCAAGCTTCTCTGGAGTGAGCCGGGTGCTGAGGGCGGGGCCGTAGTCCCCTGACTCGAGCATCCCGAGGATGAGGTCGATGTCCGCCTTTAGGCCAGACTTCTCATGGACGTTCTGGCTGAGGTCGGTCAGCAGTGCGATCAGCTTCTTTCTTGAAGCCTCGTCCAGGTCCGTGAGCTTGGTGCTCTGCCTGTACCCCGAATTTTCGTAGAACTCCATCGTGAGCTTGGCGAGGGCTATCTTGGCGGCCGTCCCCCCTGCTTTGGCGCTGTTTACCGTATTCTCCATGAGCTGCTGGATCCATGCGAGGTCGATCCCCGCCCCCTCCTGAAGCGACAGCCTGTCCACTCCGCGGGACCACACCCCTTGCAGGGCCCTTTCCACGGCTCCGCGCCCCACCGCCTCTTCGAGGCTCTCAGGGATCGCCTGAGAGCTGATGAACTCCTGTTCGTTGTCGAACGTCTCGGTGCTCAGCACCCTCGCCTCGCTGTCGAGGAGGTCCAGCAGGTTCACCGCGTACTCGCCCGCGATGTCGATGACGACAGCCGTAAGGCTGCTGTCGCTCTTGAGTGCGGACCTGAGGAGGGAGCTCGCTAGGTTCGACTTACCGGAACCGGTGTTGTGACAGAAAACACCGCCGGAGCCTGCGAGGAAGTTTTCTCGCTTTGGCACAGATACGTCATAAATGAAGGGAGTTGTTGCAGGGACCGATTCGATTTCCTCTACTTGGTAGAAAGTAAGATTGGATTCGACTAGCCTCCTGGCGTGCGCAATCTGACGATTGGCGTCGATTAATAGTTGCGTGGCGACAATTGTGTTACCCTGCCGCGAGAGATGTTTGCCTGAAGTCCTGTAGTAGCCATCGTGCCTGGCTCCGGTTTCGTTTTTGGGCTTGGTTCCAACATATGAGTTCAATTTCTCAAGTCTTGTGTTCAGCTCTTCGGACAATTTTCCCGCGAGCCTGAACCTGGACCTTTCTTCGTGAGAAGGATGTGTAAGCAATGATTTGGCTGCCGGGGGCAGCGCCGAAACCGGGAAAGCAGGCTCGGCCCGGCCCCTCCGCATCCGAAGAATACCTGTTCGAAGCTCAGGTCCTCTCGGGAAGTGCATTTGGTAAAGCGCGCTTGCATTCACCTTTCTGCCTTCTATGATGGCCGCACCGCTCTCCCTTTGTCGGCTTACTGTGGCTGAGATTCTATTCATGAGGAGCATATAGGTCACGTCGTTCATCAGGGCTTTCGAGGTTGACGCTGCGTAATCTCCTACAGCCCAGCCTTTGACGAATGCCAATCGAATATTTTGGGGCGAATTCAAGATGGCAACGGGCACTCGTTTGTTTTTCGCTCCTTGACCAACGGTAGATGCGAAGAGATGAGCCAAGATTTTGTTTCTGAATACTATTCTACTGCCGTTCCTACCGTGGCGATAGACGCTGGCCCTGATTCCGAACTTCGCCGCAAGAACCCGTTCCACGTCTCTGACAACTTTCGTATCCTTGGTTCTGTCCAGAGTCAAGGCGACGGAGTACTCCTCCCCCTGTCGTATCGTCGTGTGCCCCTCAGCAGCATAGTAACCCAGAAGACGTCCCAAATCCTCATCCAGAGTGAGTTCAATTTCGATCGGGTGCAAGCAATTCTTGTAACTCAGCTTCAGCTTCCTTCTCGAATTGCCATCTAGCTTTCCGTAATAGTTGGCCGGAAGATACCCTCCACGTCTCCAGACCCACTTTTTCCACTTGGGGGCTTGGATGTTCAATGACCGGAATAGGGATCGGTCGATGCCAGTTAGAGTGAGTCCTTTTGCGCCTGCGAGGTCACAGGTCTCAAGGAGATTGATTTTCGCCATTTCGGTAGATTCCTGCGGCACGAGCCTGGTTCCTACCACCAAGTCGCCTTTGCGAATCGTGTCTGACGTGACACACTGTATCCTACCGTCTCTGAGGACATACAGAGAATGACCCGCGCTCACAGTTATCGATCTACCAGTCCTTAGCTTGAATCTCAGCATCTTCCCCCCGTATCTATGCCGAAAGACGTACTGCAACGGCGTCCATCTGACATCGAAATTCTCAGTATCGAAAGAGATTACTTCGAGGGAAGAGGTGTACTTTCGGCCTTCTCCACCATCTTCAAAGAATCTGTCGATGAGTTCTCCTATCTTCCCGATCTTTACCTTTCCGGACTCTCTGTAAATCAAGGGCTCGTCGTAGTCGAGGCTATACGCAAAGAAACCTGCATGGAACCGGATGAGGTTCCCCATGTCCACGGTGAAGGGCAGGTCGAACCCTGCCATGGTGCCGATTCTCTCGCCTCCGGAAACGCACAGGAACTTCTCCACCGCAGGTTTGGAGAGAAGCCATGCCTTGGCCCCCGGGAGAGGAGCGTAGGGCGCCCTTGTGAATTCGATCTCGCTTCCGTCGATCTTAGCGAAGTAGTTGGTCGGGATGGCGGCGAGGTCAATCCAGGTCTCCTGGGACTTGCCCCAGCTGTCGTTGATGGTGTCCAGATACTCTTTCCTGAGCAAGGTGGGCATCGATGAGTCGATCCCCGGGAGTTGGTAGTGCGTCGGCGAGACCCCGACCACCTCGTACATGACGTATCTCTTCTCTCCTCCGACGTCCCTCTCTATGGCGACGAAGGTGGGTGAGTACAACCTGTCGAGCACTTTGTAACTGAAGCGCGCTTCGATTATGGCCAGAGGGCTTGAAACGGTGAGCTCCCTCCCGTCGCTCTTGGATGTCCTGGTCGTCCGCGTCGTGAGCTTCAGCCTCGCGTCGAACTCCCCGCCCATCGTGTCGAAGAAAGGAGTCCCCTGGTCCATGGGCATTATTGCCGCCTCATCCTCGCATGTTCCGCCTCCGCCCTCTGCTGCCTATAAGGTGTGACGAGCCCGAAGATCTTGCGCCTGCTCGTCACCCCTCCGACCCTCAAGTCTGCGACCCCTCTGAGGGAGCTCCTCATCATTTTCACCTCGGCCTTAACCGCCTTGTCCGCCAGGTAGAGCAGCTGGTTGTGTCCGAAGGCTTCGAACACCTCGGGGTTGTCGTTCATAGACAGAACGTGCAGCGCCAGATCAGAAAGGCTACTCCTGTCCCCCCCTTCGAAGTATCCGTCGATCCGCGTGGTCCCTGACTTCTCCCTCGCGTCGAAGCGCCTCACCCCCCGGGCGTCGTATCTTGGGTCGAACGGCCTGTCGAAGAGGAAGACCTGAGAACGGACGCTCTGGTCGTTCCTGAGCGTCCTGAGCTGGAAGTAGGATCGGACGAAGAGCTGTTCCCGGGACACCACCTTCCTCGCGCTGCGGAGCTCGTTCCCAATCTCGACCATCGTTGAGAAGGCTGCGTCATATCCCACGGTCCTCCACGGGGTCATAATCCCCGGGTTCTCCGCGCTCAGAATCGCGAGGAACGCCCTGTCGTTCTTCAGCATCGGCGCCGGTGAGGTCAGCCTGACGAACCCGGTCGTTGCCGCGAAAGGGAGGACGGACCTAGAGATGTCGGTCGCGGTCGTGTCCTTGGCGATCCCGACGAGGAGAGAGCCGCTCTCCCTCGCACGCTGGACCGTTCCTTCGAGAAGGACGAACGCGAGCGTGTTCACGTCGAGGATGGTGAGGTACTCGTCCCCCTTCAGCGCCAACGGGTGCTTCGCACGGGAGAAGACCTTGCCGGCGTAGGCGGTGGCGAGGGCGAGGACCCGCTCCCAGTAACCCAGCACGTCGTCTCTCACCTGGAGGCGATTCTCCGAGGAATCGGCGAGCACCGCACCCCCGTTCATCTTGTCGAACTTGACAAGCCTCCCCACCGCCCTCTTGGTCTCGGCTTCAGTTGTGCCCAGGCGAGAGGAGACCTCTGACATGCTGCCGGGGGAGTCGAGCAGGGACTTCAGGACAGCGAAGGGGAGGTACCGCGGCCGGATGGGGATGGGCATCGCGGGGGAACCGAGTTGAACGGCCAGCGATATGTCGAGCATGCTCACTGGGTTCTCCCCGGACCACCTCCCGAGCTTGTTGTCTCCGCGCCGGAGCATCAGCCTTGCATCCCGGGCGAGGGTCGAGTATGTCCCCGACATCGGCCTGTCGAGGAAGACGATGCGCGACTTCGCGCAGGAGAGGTAGGCGAGGTACAGCTCCCCCAGCGTCATGAATGAGTTCGGAATCCTGTCCATGGAGTGTTCAAGATCTATGTCAATCTCAGGCTCGCTGCTTAAGACGCTGGACAGGTCTTCGGCCCAGAGCGGGACAGCGGCAGAGGCACCGAGCCTCGACTCCCTATGAGCTCGGTCCAGATCGAATCTCACATGATCCCCCACCGTGAAGGTGCAGCTGTAGGCCGTAGCGTTCGCGTAGAAGAGAATCATCTGGAGCCGCTCGTCGAAGTCCATGGACCCGTCTATCCCGGTTGCGACGTGCTCCCCTCGGCCGAAGTAATCATGGGCCGTCCTTTCGGCCCCCCTGCCGTCGACGTGGACCGTCAGCCCGGCGAGGTCGTTCCGCCGTGAGAAGGAGCTCGCCCGGTCTTCGAACTTTGTGATAAGGTCGCGCGTCTGCCTGGATAGATCTTCAGCTATCTCGGAGGACATCCCGTCACCCGTCCCAGGAGTCAATCACCTTCGCTGCCCCTCGTCGCGCCGCTTAAATCCTAGAGGAGCATCGATTAATAACCCGGGGAGGCGTCTCCGAAAGTGATGAAGTTCCTCCTCGAGCACAAGCTCCCGAAGAAGCTCAGATATGCCAAGGTCTTCTTCCAGGCCGGTCCCACTTCGGTGTTGTTCTCGCTCGACGGGACGAGCGCCGACTGGCACGCCAGCATCGGGAGAAGAAGGGCGGTCACCATGACCGACGCGGAGTACGCCAGGTTCAGGAGGGAGGTTCCAGCGGTCGAGCTGCTGGACGACGACGGGCGCAGGGTCATCATCAGGAACGCTGCGGGATTCGAAGAGCTCTGGGAGAAGCCTCGCTGGACGCTGAACAGGGCCCGCAGGGCCGGGTCCCGCGGCGAGTAGCCTCGGGCCGCTCTCTTTGCAGATGGGGGGTCGTTTCTCACGTCGATGCTAAAGACATCTTAAATCCAAAAGTCGGCGCTCCGATGTTCGTATGGAGAGCCTAGTGTTGGTTCCCCCCAATGCGCTCGAGGCGGCCAGCCAGATAATCGACACGGCCGAGAAGAGCGGGGTGAGGCTCAGGCTGCTGGGAGGGCTGGCTTTCAAGAGGCTCTGCCCGAGCTCGATGAATTCACGATATTTCAGGGAGAACAAGGACATCGACCTGATGGGGAAGCGCGAGGACTCCAGGAAGATAGTGAAAATCATGGAAGCGCTCGGTTACAAACCGAGGGAGATCTTCAACAAGCTGAACATGGGCCAGCGCCTCATCTACTATGACATGGACAACAGGAGGAGAGTCGACCTCTTCTTGGACGAGTTCGTCATGTGCCACAAATTCAACTTCAAGGAGAACATACTAGCCGGGACCTATACCCTCCCCATCACCCAGCTGATGATGACGAAGCTCCAGGTGGTCGAGAAGACCGAGAAGGAGTACAAGGATCTCATCGTGGCGTTCTACGACTTCGACGTGACCGCAGGAGCGGACGGGATCCGAGGAGATGAGATCGCCGACCTGTGTTCCAAAGATTGGGGGGTGTACACGACGTTCATGAAGAGCCTGGAGGCCCTGGTGGCGAAGGCGAGGGAGCTCGACGACAGCGAAAGAGACCAGGTCGTCGCGAGGGTGCAGAAACTTGTGACGATGATGGAGGCCGAGCCGAAGAGCTTCGGGTGGAAGATGCGCGCCAGGATCGGAGAGAGGCAGCGCTGGTATGAGCTTCCCGAGAGAGACGGGGACTCGATGATACGGTAGGGTGCTAATTGAAGTCCCTCTACGAGCGCCTTGGAGGGTATGATGTGATCGCTGGGTATGGGAGGCGAATGTCAGAGGCGCTGCACAAGTACAGGGCGGCTGGGAGAAGAAGGAAGCGCTGGAGCTCCTGGGCCGTATGAAGCGGAATATCGTCGAGATGTAGGCAGCTTCACTTCGCACCGCGCTCGACCCGGATCTCCTTCAGGACCCTCAACGCCTCGTCGACGTGCTTCGAGGGGTTGAACTGGGAATTGAAGACGTGGCGGACGACCCCCTTCGTGTCGATGACGTAGGTGACTCTTCCTGGGAAGAGCCCCATCGAAGATGGAACGCCGTACAGCTTACGGACTTTCCCCCCTTCGTCGCTGAGGATGGTGAACGGGAGCTCGCACTTGGCCGCGAAGGCTTGGTGAGACCCCACGCTGTCGGAGCTGATCCCGATCACATCCGCTCCTTCTTCCCTGAAAGCTTCGTAGCTATCCCGGAACGCCTTGGCCTCCACCGTGCACCCGGGGGTGTCGTCTTTCGGATAGAAGTAGAGGATTAGCTCCTCCTTCCCCAGGAAATCCCTCAGGCCGACCTTCTGCCCAGACTGGGACTCGAGGGAGAAATCTGGGGCGACGTCCCCGACGCCGACCGAAGCCAAAGGTTGCGCAAACATCCGCGGCTAGGATTTGAAACTTTTGTTTGACCGCTCGCAGGCCTAGGCTTTTCTCAATCTGAGGACGGCGCCACCCTCTCTCCCGACGGCGTAGTAGACCCTGGCGCTCGATATCCTGAGGGCTTTCCCCACCGAGGCCACGGCGGTTTCGGCGACCTGGCTGGAGTCATCCTCGATCAAAAGCGACAGCTTCGACCCTTTCTTCACGTGCAGCCTCGCGGCCATCTCCGAGGTCAAGAAAACCCCCGCGTCCTTGTCGTCAAAGTCCAGCTCCACCTTCCCCCCTTCGTATCTTGTGGTCCCTATGAAGCCCTTGTCTGTGAGCGCCGAAATGTCTACCACGAAGACCAGCTCGGCCGGCGAGGCCGAGGCCACGCTAGGCGAGCTCCTCTGTCTCTTCGGGGCCCTCGTCCTCGTCAAGCTCGATTGGGATCTCTTCCTCTACGATCTTCTCGCCCTTCTCCCCAGCCAGTTCGTCGATGGGATACCAGTGGTTGTGGCCGTCCAGCTTCTGCATTTCGACTTCGCCGAACCCGATGAGGGTCCGACCCGTCATCACGCCGAGGTCGGCCCCGTTGTTGATTGTTATCTGCTGGACTGATACCGACTCGTCTCCGAAGACGGCTTCGCGATGGGCGTTGACGTGGACCTTGAGTCCTTTCGACGGTTTGAGCTCCATCGAGTGCGACCGACGGCCCGCTCGGATAATTAAAGCCTAAGGCTCTGCATGTCGCGGAGGATTTTTCTGGTCTCCGCGGCCAGATCGTCGAGCTTGGTCGGTTCCTTGCTTTTGACGGCGAAGGATGTCGCTATCAGCGCGGCCCCGGCGACGTCGGTCACCGGGTCAGGTGCGAGGACGATTAGAGCCACGCCTGCCTTCTTCAATGAAGAACTGGGCGAGCTTGGATTGGCGACGTTCTTGACGCTCTTCGAAACTGCGGATGTGTCGACGCTCGAAGCGACGTGCGCCCTTGCTTCCTGAAGCCTCGAGAGGGAGTCCACCGCGGCGCGGGCGATTCTCTTTTCCTGCAACGCACCCGCCGCTTCTCCGACGCGCACGTTAACCGCGGCAGTCAAAGTCGGTTACCAAACCACATAATTTTATACCAAAGCGACATCGTCTATCGCCGTGCCGAAGGTCCTGAGCGACACTGAGATCGCGAAAAGACTGAAGCCGCTGAGCGGGTGGAAGCACCAGGGGAAGTTCATCACCAAGGCCTTCGAGTTCCCCGCCTTCATGGACGGAATCTCATTCATCCAGAAGGTGGCTGCGGTCGCCGAGAATGAAGAGCACCACCCCGACATACACGTGAGATACACGACGGTCACGCTGTCCGTCCAGACTCACTCAGAGGGAGGCGTCACCGAGTGGGATCTCGGCCTCGCAGAAGCCATAGAGAAGGCCGTCGGAAAGCCAGCAGGACGAGGGTAGCTTCGCAATACTAATATACCCCATTTGGTTGTATACCACCAAGTGAAGTAATGTGTCTACAACCGCTATTCCCGCCGTGACTTCGTCCGGACAGCCCGTCCTGATTCTAAAGGAAGGGTCGAACCAGAGCAGGGGCAAGGAGGCCCAGAGGAACAACATCGCCGCCGCGAAGCTGATCTCGGAGATCGTCAAGAGCTCCATCGGCCCGCGAGGGATGGACAAAATGCTCGTAGACTCGCTCGGGGACGTCACGATCACCAACGACGGCGCCACGATGCTGAAGGAGATAGACGTCCAGCACCCGGCGGCCAAGATGCTCGTCGAGGTGTCTAAGACCACCGATAACGAGGTGGGGGACGGCACGACCTCAGCGGTGGTACTGGCCGGCGCCCTGCTGGAGAAAGCGGAGGAGCTCCTAGACAAGGACGTCCACCCGACGGTCATTGTAGACGGTTACTC
>CAYZDN010000032.1:0-11120 GCA_964477505.1 uncultured Nitrosopumilales archaeon | reverse complement strand
TCATCACGGTCATGTTCGTCCTTATCCCCTCGTCGTGGAGCTTCTTGACGACCTTCAGGCCGGTGCCGTCCTTGTCCATGGCCACCTTGACGACGACATTCCTGTGCCACCCGGCGTACTCCTTCGCCTCTGCGACGAGCTCCTCCACCGACTTCGTCGTGGTCTCCACGCTCACGGGCCAGTCGTCCTTCATCCTGCAGATCTCGAGGACCCTCCCCCGGAAGTCGACGCTCCCCTCGCTGAGGAAGATTTTCTGGTTCGTGGTCACCCCGTCGCCGATGCCCCACGACAGGAACTCCCGTATCTCGTCGGCCGAGGCGGTGTCGAGGAAGACCTTGGTCAACCTGCGCTCTCACGCCCAGCCTCGGTATATGAAGGTTCAATCCTGATGAGGTCCTTCCCTGCGCGCCTCAAGAAAGGCCCCGCCTCATCAGGGGCCACGAGATGGAACTCGAAGGGGTGGCGCCCGCAAGGAACTCCCCGGCCTTCTTCCTGAGCCCTTCGACTTCTCTCCTTTGTACGCTCATGATGCTGAGACCCTCTGGCATGCCCGTCAGGAGTTAGATAGCGTCCATCGCGCAGTCTTCCTGATGGCGTCCTCGGACGACACCTTCGGTGTCCAGCCGAGCTTCTTCATCTTCTCGAGCGAGAGCTCCACAAGCTTGTTGTCCCCTATCCACCCGCGCTCCCCGCCCGTGTACCTCCGCTTGACCCCGTCGAGCTTCATCTCGTCGATCACCAGGTCGGCCACTTCGTCCACGAGGGTCTGCCTCGGTTGCCCCAAGTTGAACGCCTCTACGGGCCCCTTCGTCTTCCTCCACCCCGTCATCATCCCCTCGACGCAGTCCTTCACGTAGAGGTACTCCTTGCTCTGCTTCCCGTTCCCGAGTATCTCGAGCTCCTTCGGGTCCTTCTGGAGCTTGTGGACGAAGTCCCAGACCACCCCGCGCCTGCACCGCTCCCCTACGACGTTGGCGAACCTGAACGACCAGGTCCTGATCGGGGAGAATTGCGAAGCCGCTTGTGACCACGCCTCAGCGGCAAGCTTCGAGGCTCCGTATAACGACGTCTGGACGGGCATGTAGTCCTCTGGGGTCGGGACCACCGTCGCTTCGCCATAGATCGCGCTGGAGCTGGAGAAGACGAGGTCGTTCACCTTGTACTTGATCATAGCGTCCAGAAGGTTGATGTGAGTGACAACGTTGTTCTCGAGGTCCCCCCGGTGGTCGACCAGGCTCTTCCTGATGTTCGCCTGTGCCGCCATGTGGAAGACTGCATCGATCCCCTCTACCGCGTTCTCAGTCGCCTTCGCGTCCTTCAGGTCCAGCTTCACGAACCTGAACCGCTTCTCCTTCTTCAGGTGGGCGACGTTCTCCATGTGCCCTTCGGCGAGGTTGTCAATGGCGGTGACCTCGTACCCCTCCTCCAGCAGCCTGTCGACGACGTGGCTCCCGATGAAGCCGGCCCCGCCGGTCACCAACGCGCGCTCGGTCAGTCGGGCTCAGCTCCGCCGAGGGTGACGCCCACCCTCTCCCATGTCGCTCTGCTCATCTTGTACCCCCCTCGACCCTCCGAGTCCCCGCATCCCGCCTCGAAGGCGGCCCAATCCTCGATGGCATCGACCCCTAGGTCCAGACTGTCGAACCATTTCGTCAGGTCGACCTTCCCCGATCCCGCCGGGCGCGCAGAACCTACCATATTCTCTTTATCCCTTCAATCGAGTCGAAGTCGGAGTCGTTCGAGTACACTTCCTTCGCCCCGGCCCTCTCCATCTGGGCGGCGATGACGTAATCGTCCCACGCCCTCCAGTCCCCCTTGTCCCCTATCATCTCCTGAGCACGGACGAAGTCCAAGAACGTCGTCTCTGCTTTGGACATGCTCGGCATCGACCTGAGCAGGGAGAGGAACGCGGGGATCCTGTCCGCCTTCCTCTTCCACTTCATGTAGCCGCAGACCTGGGAGATCGCGAGAGAAGAGGTGATGGCCTCCTCCCCCTGCTGGACGCCCTTCAGGATCGACCTCGCCCTCTCGCCGTAGGCCGGGTCGTCCGAGAGGTGGTACACGAACACGTTGGAGTCGACGAACCTGGTCAGGCCTCGTCCCTCCCAAGCGCCCCCTCCACCTCTTCCAAGTCCACCTTGGAGCGCCCCATGATCCCCCTGACGTCGTCCACGGAGACGGAGAGGCTCGGCTTGAGGACTATGGTCCCGTTCTCTAGCTCCAACTCGAGCACGTCTCCCTCGTGGAGGGCCATCGCGTCCCGTACCGGGGCGGGGAGGGTCAACCTCCCCTTCTCCCTGATAGAGACTTTCATCCTGATTCCCACCATATATTGGGACATATCACGGGGATAAAAAGATTCCCACCACCAACGGGGGAAATCGGGCGAGAGGGCGGCGCGAAGGAGCAGCCGGAAGCAAGAATCGCGTCGTATACGCCGCGGGCGTCACGAGAATCAGGGCGCCCCCCGATGGACGCCAGGTGACCATGTTCACAGTCCGCCTGGCGGCCATCCAAAAGGGCCTCGCGTAACACCACGTCGTTCTCCCCTCCACGACCTCCTCAGTCGCCTTCGCGTCCTTCAGGCCCGGCTTCACGAACCTGGACCGCTCCTCCTTCAGGTGGGCGACGTTCTCCAGGTGCTCCTCGCATGGGTTGTCGACGACGTGGCTCCTGATGAAGCCCGCCCCGCCCGTAACCAAAGCTCTCGTGGTTTCGATCTTCTTCTCGCTTCAGCTTTTTCAGAAGGACCTTAGGTCTATGGTCGGGATGGAAGGTTCGGAAAGGAGGCTGCCGTCAGTGGTGACAAGGGGGATGCCTGTGACCTTCGATGTCGCGGCGTGATACGAATCGAAGTAGGAGAACCTGCCCCCTGTGCCCTTGTAGAAGCCGAGATGCTCTGCGTATACCTCCGGCGTGGCCGGGATCCTGGGGAACAGAGGGTCCTGCCACAGCCTTGACAGAAGGGAGCTCCACTCGTCGCGAGGGTGTCCCGACTTTCCCGAAAGGAAATGGGCCTCCGCCTCATAGGGGGTCGAGTCGCTGGTATAGACCGACACCCCGTCTTTGTCTACCTGCTTCACCATCCTGTCGGCGTTCGGATGGAACTCGTCTCCCTCGAAGGTCAGCGCGAGGATGTCCGCGAGGTCCACGAGCACGGTCTCGGGAAGCGTGGGCAATCAGCCCGAGCCCCTCTCGAGGAACCAGCGCTCCGCCTCTTCCTTGCGTTCGTTTGTATAGCCCGACTTCCCCTTGAACATCCCGCTTAGAGTCGAATAGGATTCAGGATAGACCACGATCCGTCCGTCTTCGACCTTCCAGAAGAGGCCTGTCCCTTCCTTTAGCCCCAGCCTTTTTCGTACACCTTTCGGTATGGTCGTGGTAAACCTCCGCTGAACCTCGGTCTTTTCCATCATGAACCAGACATATCCGTGATATTAGAGGATTACGGATAAATTCGTGGCGAGATGGAAATCCTGTACCGCAAGGCCGGTCGGCTCCCTTTCGAGTCTAGCTACGACCTCTGCCTCCGGACCTTCCCTGAGTAATATGTGTGGGACGTGGCTCCCGATTAACACCGATCCGCCCGTCACCAACGCCCGGCTCAATTCATTCCCCCCAGCGACCGCACCTCTTCGACCATCCGCTTCATCCCCTCCATTTCGGCCGCCCGACCGCCTGAGATGAACCCGGCGAACTCTTTCAAGCTCTTCTCCGACCCTATCTCGTAGAACCGCTCCCGCGCCTCGAACGCCCTGAGCCGGCGCTCCTTCGCCAGCCCCCCGTAGAACGTCTGCTCGTCGCAGACCCTGCCTCGCTCGAGCGACGCCAGCGCCTCCTTCTTCATGGCCGTCACCCCGAAGTTGACCCAGTCCATGCGAGGAGCCGAGTTCACCTTGTCGTAGGCGGTGACGAACCCGCCTTCCACCACGACGTCGCTCCGTCCGTACCTCCCCTGGTTACGGTAGACGGCCATGACGGCGGGCTCCTCGTTCGCCAGGAGCGTACGCATCATCTCGCGGTAGTCCAACCTGAGGTAGGCGTCCCCGTAGGTCACGAAGAACGACCCCCCGAGATGCCTCTCGGCCATCTTCAGCGCGCCGATGGGCCCCAGCAGCCTGTCCCCTTCGGAGCTGTACCGGATCTCGACCCCGAGCCTCTTCCCGTCCTTGAACCGGTCCCGTATCATCTCCCCCTTGTAACCCACGCACAGGACGATGTCGTCCACCCCCTGGTCCCTCAGGAGCTCGAGCTGGTACTCGAGGAAAGGCTTCCCGTTCACCGGCGCCATGGCCTTCGGGACCTTGTCCGTGAGAGGCCTGAGCCTCGTCCCGAGCCCGCCGGCCAGTATCGCCGCCTGCACTACCTCTGTGACCCTTTTTTCACGATGTCGAGGGACGTGGCCAGCATCGTGTACTCGACCCCTGTTTTGTCGAGGGCCTCGATGACCTTCCGCCTCGCTTCTTTCTCGTCCCTGTCGTCGCAGTCGACCCAGACCTCGAAGCGCTTCATGCCCCGAAGACCTCGAAGCGGCGCGTTGTAAAGGAATCCCCCCGGGGCGGAGTTCGTCCTCCGCGGGATGGAGGCGACATCCCCGTGGACGTCACCCCTTCTGGGTTCGTGGCTGTCATCTTGACGGGATCTCAGGCGCCATCTTCTTGACGATCTCCGCCGCCTCAGCGATGTTCCGGGCCACGAAGTCTGGGTGGGCGTCGAGCTCGTCCATCTTCCTGCCGAGCAGCGCGTTCAGGTTCGCCACCAGGATGGTCTTCACCCCTGCCCGCTTCCCGGCGAGGACGTCGTATAGCCCGTCCCCTATCATGACCGAGTGCGCCAGGTCGAGGTCAAGGTCCCTGGCCGCGTCGAGTATCATCCCGGGCTTCGGCTTCCTGCAGCCGCACTCCGCCCTGTACTTCGCCATCTTCCCCTGCGGGTGGTGGAAGCAGTAGTATTCGGCGTCGAGCTCGACCCCGTCCTTGGCCAGGAGCCTCCGCATCTTCGCCTGCATCTTCTTGAACGTCGACATGCTGTAGTGCTTCTTGGCGACCCCAGGCTGGTTCGACACCACCACCAGCTTGTACCCGGCTTCCTTCATGGTGCGCAGGGCCGGCCCGACGCCCGGCATGAGCTCGAACTTCGAAGGAGTGTAAGGCTGGTCGACGATGCCGGGGTCGGGCTGGTAGATCATTTCGTTCAGGACGCCGTCGCGGTCGAGGAGGCAGGCCTTCTGCCTGGCCGATGTCACTGGCTCTTGCTCCCCGTCAGCTCTCGTCGACCCTGGAAACGATTTGGCCGCGGTGGCCGTAGAACGCCTCATCCGCACCTCTGATCCGGCGTGAGCCGCAAGCCATTGGCATCGTCTTCGTCGCGAAGCCGTCGAGCTTGTCTCCAAGGGTGCCGAAGTTCTTGCCCGTGCCTTCGGCGAACCCCCTGAACTCCTTCCGGTAGTCCCTGAGCTCGCTCTGCATCGCCCCGAAGCCCTCCTGGACCTCTTCTGCGAGCCCCCTGGACAGGATTTCGAAATACTTCAGCCTTGGCCTGGGCTTTGCAGGAACTTTCTCGACCCTGGAAACCTCCATGGGCGAGGAGGCGCGGGCGATCTCTTTCTCGAACTTCATGAGCCTGCCAGGGTCCCCCTGGGCGAAAAGGGAGACGCTCCCGTCCCGCTCGTTCTTGACCGTACCGGCGACCCCGGCGGCCCTGGCCGCTTCAAGGACGAAACGGCGGTAGCCCACGTTCTGAACCCGGCCCTCGACCCTGATCTTGACCGCCTTCATGGCTGCCGCCCCATACCGACAGGTGGAGGCGCATTAGGACGCAAGGACGTACCAGGCGCCGCCTCAATACCGCCTGCTCTTGTTCCCTATGATTTCTTTCAGCCTCGTGGCGATCAGGTGGTGCAGGACGAGGTGGAACCCTTCGACCTGAGGCGTCGAGTCGGCGGGGACCACTATCGAAGCGTCGGCCATCTTCCTCAGCATCCCCCCGTCGAACCCTATCAGCCCTACGACCTTCCCCTTCTTCTCCTTCGTGACCTTCACCGCCTTCAGGAGGTTCTGCGACCACGGCCCGGCCCTGTCCCCCCCGGACCCTCCGTGGACGCTGACGCCTACGAACACGTCCCCTTCTTTCATGAACGACTCCAGCTGATAGGAGTAGACGTCGCTCCACCCGTCGTCGTTGGTCAGCGCCGACATGAGAGGGACGTTGTCGACCAGGGCGAAGGCCCTGAACCTGTGGGGAGCCTCGTCGGAGACGTACTTGTTGAGGTCGGCGGCGAAGTGGGTGCAAGTGCTCGCGCTCCCGCCGTTCCCGGCCAGGTACACCGCCCTGTCGTTCTTCCAGGCCTCGTAGAGTACGTCTATGACGGCCTCGATGTCAGACCTGTCTATCTTCTTGACGACGTCCTCGACCCCGGCGAGGTAGTCGTCCACGAACTTCTTGTGGTCCATGTCTCACACGTTGTAGATTATCTTGCTGCCTTCCATCTCGAAGTGGAACCTGTGCTCTTCCAGCCCCTCTTTGCTCATCGCGGCCCTGAGCTTCCCTCGCCCGTTCTCCGCATAGATCATCAGGAATCCTCCTCCTCCGGCGCCCGCGACCTTGAGGCCGAGCGCCCCGTTCTGCTTCGCGACTCGGTACCAATGGTCGATCATGTCGTTGGTCATGGCGGTGGTCACTCCTCGCTTGACCTTCCAGTGCTCGTCAAGCAGCTCCCCGAATCTCGTGAGGTCCCCGGCCGCGATGGCGTCCCTTATCTTGTACCCGATTGCCTTGATCCTGTCCATCTTCTCGACCGCTCCGTCCTTCTCGATGGCGCTCTTCTGCTTTGAAAGCACGGACGACGAACTTCTCTTTATCCCGGTGTAGAACATCATCGTGTTGGCCTCGAGCTCGGCGAGCGTGTTTGTGCTGAGTTTCATCTGCTCGACCTTGACCTCCCCGTCGACGTCTATGCTGTAGGCGCGCATCCCGCCGAACGAAGCGACGTATTCGTCCTGCTTCCCTGAAGGCTGCTTCAGCCTGTTCATGTTGATGTTGCACGCCTCTTCGGCGACGTACTGCGACGTCTTCTCTTCCTGGAGGTAGGCGTGGAGCGCCCTGAGCAGCCCTACGGTGAAGCTCCCCGACGAGCCTAAACCTGTGGACGCAGGAGCGTCGGCCACTGAAACCAGCTCGATCCCCTTCTTTATCGCTACCACATCGAGCGCTTCTCTGACGATAGGGTGCTGGAGCTCGGCCGCGTCGCCGACTATCTCCGTCTTCGAGTAGCTGACCCTTATGCTGTCCTCCTCGAACCGCGGGTTGACAGCGATGTGGATGTACTTGTTCAGCGCCCCGCTCACGAAGAAACCTCCCTTCTTCGAGTAGTAGCTGGGAAGGTCGGTGCCGCCGCCCCCAAGAGGGAGCCTGAACGGGGTCCGGGTGATTATCATGGCGCGGCCCCGGGCCTATCGAAAGTCAGGGCGAGGGGTCACCAGCGCGGCCCCTCTGAGCTCATGTGCGACCCGAGGTACCTCGCGTACTCCAGGTCGTTCCTCCACTCCTTGGCGTGGAGGTTCCCCCACTCGGCCGCGGACGTCGAGAAGGCCCAGGCGAGCTGGTACCCGCGCAACAGGCGGCCGTACACCCTGTCGGACGCAGCCATCAGCTTCTTCAGGACCCCGACCATGGCCCTGAGGAGCTCGTGTCCCTTGAAGGTGGCGTTCAGCCGGAGCGCCAGGGAGAACATGGACCGCTCGCGCTTCTCGAGCCGGAACCAGCCCCCCCTCCTCTTGGAGAGGGTCATCTGCTTCTTGAGGTAGCTGTGGAGCCAGGTTGACGCGGGATTAGTTGCGCCATGCTGGAATGCTGGGTTGCTTTGGGCAGATGCGCCTGTCCCCATGGATTTGGGTGAAGGGCCTTCTATCACTATCTCAGCCTGACCGACCATGAGGTATTAAACGATTGTAATGCGAGAGGCTTCCTTTTCCCCGGCCCCATGGCTCTCATTCAGCGCGGCGACGCTTCACCCTCTGCGCCTCTTCGCGAGGAAGAACGCGACCGCGATGACGGCGACGATCAGGACCGCGACTATGGGCAAGAGCGTTCCTGCGACGGCCGAAAGAGGAGGAGCCGCGGTGGAAGCGGTGCTCATGGAGGCGGTCGTCGAAGGCGAGGACGACGTGGTGGTAGTCGTCTGCCGAGCGGTGGTCTGGGCGGTGCTCGCTGACGTGGTGGTCGTGGTCATGACCTCCGAGGTACCTGTGGCCACGGGGGTCCCCGACAGGTCGGCGACGGGGATCGAGCCGCACACCCTCCCAGCGGACGCCTGGACGCCTGTCGCCGCGACCCAGGAGGCCCCGTTCCAGAACTCGATGGTGGTCGAGGGTCCGACGCTAGGGGAGGAGACGCAGACCTCCGCCGTGCCGTCGGTGATTCCGCTGACCTTCACGTCATAAAAGACGGTGCCCGCCAGGTCCGGCGCACCCACCCCCTGGGGCCGGACTGAGGTCCCGGCGGACGTGGTGATATTGGCTTTGGTCCCAGCCGGGGCGCTGGAGCCTGTTATCAGCACGAACACCCCGGTCGAGGTCTCGTTCACGGCTGCCTCCCCGGACACGACCACCACGGAGCAGCTCGCCCCGGCCGCGTCGCAGACCGGCGCCGCCGAAACGAAATCGGCGGTCACGGTGCCGTAGGTGGATATCGTCGCGGTGACCGTGGCGGACGAGAGGGTGGAAAGCGATATCCCTTCCGAAGGCTCCCAGTACACGAAGGCGTACCCAGGCGAGGGGACTGCCGAGAGTGTGACCGTGGAGTTGGCGTCATACCAAGTCGGGCCGGACCCCTGTGCTATCGACCCTCCCCCTGACGGAATCACGGCCAGGTCGACCAGGTACTGGGTGGCGAACGTGATGGACTGTGTCGTCGTGGCCAGGACCTCGAGGCTACCAGAGACGGTGCCGGGGACGTACCTGACCCCTGAAGCGCTCCCCTGAATGGCGGCAGGGATGCTCCACGAACCGGACCCTGCAGTGATGTAGGGGAAGGTGATGGTAGAGGTGGTGGAGGTGAGCGTCGTCCCCCCGAACATGACCTCCCAGGCCGTCCCAGGGGGGAGGCCAGACTCTGTGAAGGTGACGGTGTATGTGGTCGGGAGGACGTTGTTGCTGACGAAGTTGGCCGTCTCGTTGATGGGCCCGCCCATGAAGAAGGAGGCCGGGTCGGCTGACCCGGCATAGGAACCGACCCCGACCCCGACCCAGGAGGAGAAGGTGTACCCGGACGAGGGGGTGGCGGTCAGGGTGACCGGGCTCCCCGAGGCGAGCCAACCGCTCGGCTGAGAGACGCTCCCGGAGCCGGAGACCGTGACGCCGAGGTAGTACTGGGTGACGAAAGTAGCTGAGATGGTGCCGCCCCCCGACGGGACGACCAGGGTCCCGGACTCCGCCGTGACCACGCCTCCGGACGTCGTGCCCCAGACGTACCGCTTGCCTGCCGCCGTGGAAGTCACCGTCGTGCTCCAGGCGAAGGCGTGGGAAGAGCCGGGGAGCCAGTCAAGTGTGATGGGGAGCTCGGACGCCGAGTACGAGACGCCGCCGACCATGAGCGCCACCCCGGTTGAATCGGCCTGCGTCCCTGTGACCGAGAAGGTCACGGCCACCGGCTGGGCTCCTATCAGGAGCGGAGTTCCCGTCAGGTCTGCCACCGGGATGGTCCCGCAGAGGGTGTCCGGGGCCTTGAAGGTGACCGGGTTGGCGTCGACCCAGGAGGCGCTCCCCGTGTCGTAGTACTGCATGCTGCTGAACTGGGTGGCGCCGGGGTTCTCGATGCAGACCACAGCCGACCCGTCTGTGAGCCCTGTCACGTGGACGTCGTAGTAGCCCACCGAAGTGAGGATGGAGCCAGAGGTCCCCGCGGGCTGGGAGCCGAGGACCGTGCTGGTGACTGTGGCGCTGGTCCCGTCGGGGGCGGTGGAGCCGCTGATGCTCACAGTGGTCTCGGTGGACCCGGCGTCGTTCACCGACGTGGACCCCCCGCTCGTCTGCGTCGTGGTGGAGACCGAAGCAGTCACCACGAAGGGGGCGGAAGCCACGATGGATATAGTCCCCGAGGTGGTTTCGAGGGCGAAGAAGTACGGTCCTGCCGGGGACGTGGCCGCAGGGATGGTGATGGCGGAAGATATGGATCCTGCGCCATCGGATGTCACCGTCCCGACCGAGATGCCCTGCTGCGAGCAGGTAGCGGTGAGGGTCTGGGTGAAACACCAGCCGTACTGGGAGGACGGCGCCAAGCCTGCGGCCGAGAAGGTGAAGGAAGTGCCGGCCTGGCCCGAGGACTCGCTGAGCGAGATGGACGGCCGCACCGTGAACGGGACGGAGGCGAGGAACACCCCCGTGCTCAGGTAGTTCGGGGGCGGGTAGTAGATCATTGCCACGCTCAAGTAGTAGACCCCCGCCGCCGAGGAAGGCACGGTCAGCGAGGTCGAGGGAGGGACATCGCCGGACCCGCTCGCGGTGAACTGGTCATAGGGGGCGGTGCAGGGCTGTAAGTTGGTGGAGGAGAAGCAGTACTGGTAGAGCTGTCCGGGTGAGAACCCGCTCCCGGTCAGCGTGATGGACGAGCCGGCGGAGCCCTCACTCTTGCTGATGCTGATGGAGGGCGCCGTCGCCGTGAGCTCGGCGTAACCCACGAGTTGGGAGCCGCGGCTCAGAACGAGGTAGTAGGTCCCAGGGGGGTCGTAGGCCGGAAGGGAGGCGGAGACCCCCACGGGGAGGTCGCCTTTGCCGTTGGTCATATACGACCCCGAGGCGCCTGGGCCGCCGGGGTACGAGTACACCACCACCACCGACGGGCCCGCCCTCGGGGTTGGCATGGACGCGACCTGCTGCCAGGCGCCTGTCGCCGGGTTGTACACCTCGGCGTATGGAGTGTATCCGCCCGCGATCCTCCCCCCGATGGCGTAGACCAGGCCGTTGGACTCCACTGACCCAAGGCCCGAAGCGTCCAGCTGCAGCGAAGGCGCGGCCGCCCAGGCGTTGGTGGCCGGGTCGTAGACCTCGACGCTGTTGGTGAGAGCGCCCCCCGAAAGGGTCCCGCCGATGGCGTAGACAAGTCCGCCGTCAGCGGCGGCGGAC
>CAYZDN010000031.1:0-11549 GCA_964477505.1 uncultured Nitrosopumilales archaeon | reverse complement strand
GGGTGGGGGCAGATTTCGTGATCGTGGGAAGGTCGATAACAGAGTCTGCCGACCCGACAGCGGCGCTCAGGGGGCTTGCCCAGACGGGGGTTCGCCCGAATAGAAATCCCAGATCTTCTTCTGGGCCTCCTTGATGTAGTTCATCTCCGCGGCCGAGAGCTTGGGGTCGTTGGACCGCTCGAAGGGGCGCCTCAACGACTCGGGGAGGTCGTCGTCGCAGAAGAACCCCCCTCCGGGGAACCCCGTGTCCTTGCGGACGATTATCGATGCGAACCCCGGGGCCCCTCTCGCACATTCAGCCCTGTCGACCTCGGCTATTGCCTCGAAGAGGGGTCGACCCCTTGAGATCCCAAGGATTTTCATGAGCTGGCCGTAGGTCATCGTCCCCCGCGCCCTCGCAGCCTTCACGAGTTCCTGCCTCAGGTCCTCAATCCCTGGCGTTGGCATTGTATCACAGCCTCAGTCGACGACGGGGTTCGGGAGGCAGTGCCTGGCAATCAGGTCGTCGATCCTCATGCTCAGCTCGTCTCGGATCTGTCGCAGCTGCCCTGCCGTCTTTCCCGTCGACGGCGGGACGGGCCAGTCCTCGCCCTTCCCCTCCGCTCCTATCGGGCACCTGTCCAAACAGCCGAAGGTCACGACCCGGGAGGACCGCACGACCATATCAGGGGTGACGACCCTCGGGGTCCTTTCGGTCGGCGTGATCCCCGCCTCGCCCAGGAGCTCTCTGACCACGGGGTTCACCTCCTTGGCTGGGCTGACACCGGCGCTCTCGGCGCGCCACCCGGGAGGCGCCTTCGAGTTGAATATCTCCTCCGACAGAACGCTCCTGAAGGTGTTCTCGACGCAGACGAAGAGTATGGTTTTCGTGAGGATGCCGTGTAGGCTCCGGCATTTAACGGCTGTCTCTGGAGGTGCTAGGATTCTAGGCTCTTCGCGACCTTGAACTGGTCTCCCACGATGGCCCTCATGTTGAGCAGGCCGAGAGGTTTCCCATGGTCAGTGACGAACACGGTCCTGATCCTGTGCTTTGCCATGAGCTGGACCCCCTCAGCCAGAGGGGCGTCCGCCTCGACGGAGATCATGGGGGAGGTCATGATCTTTCTCACTGGGATAGTGGACGATACCAAGTCGTCTGCGGCGACGCGGTAGAGGACGTCGCGCTCGGTCATGATCCCCTTCGGTTCCCCCTTGATGAGCACAAGTATGTTCCCGGTCCCCTTCTCTCTCATCATCTGGGCGGCCCTCAGGACCGATTCGTTGGCATCGATCATGAGCGGGTCGATCTTGACGAAGCTCCTCACCGTCGGCGCCTTGGCCTCGGAGGCTTCGATCCAGAAGGTCAGCGAATAGTGGCAGTTGGGGCACTCTTCAGGGGTGTTCTCACCCTCGAAGATGTTGCCGCAGCGATAACATTCCCATTTCGTCAATCTCAGGGATTCAGCGGTCCGTGTATATTAAGAAGGTGGGGTCGTCCTGGTCGGAGGCGGCGGGGGGGTCGAGTCCTCGCTCGGTTTGAGGGCGATCAGCCTTTTGGCCTTCTGCTGGCACTGCGCGGCGGTGTCTGTGTAGTACTTCCAGGCGGTATAGCTCTCCTCGACCTTGGCTAGGAGGAGGAGTATGTCCGCGGCCTGGAGATATCGGGAGATGGCCGTCTCGTAGGCGCCCGCCTTCTCGTCGCCGGCGGCGTCTGCGATAAGCTGCCCGGAGTACCAGCGAAGCTTCTGCGCGCGGGTCATCGGCGGCTTGGGAGCTGCCTGCATGGTCGCCTGTTGGGCCGTTTGTTCTCAAAAGAGAGAGGGGTCGAAATTACTAGACGAAGGGGAGAACCGGCCGGCAGCCCGTCAAGGCTCGCCGTCTAGCTCTGTGGCCTCGGGGTCCTTCTCGAACTGCGCAGCTTCTGTCGACCCCTTCATCGCCAAGGTCGACACCGAGCGGGAGCTCACGACCGAAGCCACGTTGTCGGCGTAGAAGAAGGTACGATATTCTGAAGCGGCGCCAACTCTTCCGGGATTAGGCCGACTCGAAGGCGATGGTGGTCCCGAGGGTAATCCCGTTGGCTGCGGCAAATCCCGCCTTCGCTTCGATGACGTAGTTCGCGGGCTCGGACGGCGTGTACGTCCGGCAACCGACCCCTTCGTAGTTGAAGCACGGCTGGGCCGAAGTGACCAGGTAGACGACGCTCCCGGTCCCCCCGGTTGCGTTCACCCAGATCATATCGAGGCTCGTGCTCGTGTTGTACATCCAGAAGCTCCATGCCCTGGAGTTCGGAAAGGCGAAGAGCATCGTCGTCGTGTTGGTCAGGGTCTTACCCATCAGCCCCTGGGTCCACTGGTGCTCGTTGGTCGCCGTGTAGGTGAAGGTGTAGGTCTTCCCGTTGGCGGTGAACCTCGACGGCACCCCTGACGTCACCGGACCGGGGGTGCTGTTCGCGGCGTAGAGGGTGTACACTATGAGAAGGGCGCCCACGGCGACGACGGCCATGGTTATCAGCTTCCCAGACGGTCGCAACAAGCCAAGCCTCGGGGTGGGGAGGCATAAATGCGTCCAAGCGCTAGAGCCCCGATGGACCGTGCGGACGTGTCAGGATTCTTCGTGGCGCTCGTCCCGGTCGGGACCGTCGAAGCGGTGAGGCAGGCGTATCAGGTCTTCAGGACGGCGAGTGGCGACTATCTCGTGTTCAGCCCGAGCAACAGGGGTACGCTTTCGTTCCACATGACGCACGTCCCGGCGGCGAAGGTTCAGGCGCTCGCGAAGGTGGTGGGGAATGACGGGGCCACCTCCGGGTCCCTCCTGAAGGACCACAGGCTTGACGAGGTGTTCGGGTTGGAGGACAAGGTGGCGATGCGCTTCGACCTACTGATGGGGCTCTACGTGCTGGTGGCCCAGGGGACCTTGGAGATGGAGAAGGAGGGGAGGAAACTCGTCTTCCGAAGGCGCAAAGAAGTTGGCTAGGGTGTCTTGCGCCGCGCTTGTTTTTTAAAGGAGCGGCGAAACTTCGCAACCTGTTGCGGAGCGAAGACCATCAAGGGGATGACGGCTACCCCTCGGTAACGCCAAGGGACGCCGAGGTCGTGCGGGCGATAGGGGAAGAAGAGCTGTCGGTTTTCACGTTCGATGGACTTCGGAGGATCACCGGGACGCACCCGGAGACCCTTTCCAGGACGCTTGAGCGCCTCGAGGACGACGGCTATGTTGTGAAGTCACCCGAGGGGTACAGCGTGACGGACAAAGCGAAGGAGGCGTTCACTTTGAAGCCGGCGTTCAGCGGAGGCAGGAAGGTGCCGATCCTGCACACCTTTCTCCCATACGAAGCGAGCGCAGGGAAGATCGTGGCCGCCCTCAAGGGGCGGTGGTTTGATAACATGAGGTGGGTCGGGATGGCGGACGGGGAGGAGGGGTTCATCCTGAAGTGGGTGACGGACGACGGGTCGGCGCTCGTGGACGCGAAGTTCTCCGCGGGACAGCTCGACATCGACGCCAAGGTCGGTAATGAGTCAGACCTCCCCAAGGCGGTGCGGGCGGCTCACCAGCTGATGGGTAGGATATCCAGGCTCTACTCTAGTCCGAGGGCCGGGGCGAGGCTGAATCTGATGCGCATAGGATACTTCACCCCCTACGCGATGTGAGCCGGTACCTCGCGAACCCGCTCAACAAGTAGACGCCTCGCTATACCTCCTGCAGGTGATATCGACAAGATGACACAAACAGAAGGGATGCAGCTCTTGCAGTCATTTTCAAACGCTGTAACGGAGCTTGCTGACGCAGTTTCACCCTCAGTGGTGAACGTGAACGCAGGAAGGAGGGGAGGGACGGGGATGCTCTGGTCCCAGGACGGCCTTGTGGTGACGGCAAGCCACGTCGTAGGGCACTCCGAGGCGGCCACCGTGACCCTCGGGGACGGCAAGGAGTTCGAAGCAAAGGTCCTCGGAAGAGACCCTTACACCGACGTGGCCCTGCTCAAGGTGGACTCCTCCGGGCTCACCCCGATAAGGCAGGGGAGCGCAGAGGGGATTAAGGTGGGGCAATTCGTCCTCGCCCTGGCAAACGGCTTCGGTAGGAAGGTCTCGGCCACTTCGGGGATGATCACGAGCCTCCGGAGGAGCATGAGAGGGTTCTGGGGGATCATGATAGAAGACGCCGTGGTCTCCGACGCCAAGCTGAACCCTGGCTACTCAGGAGGACCGCTGGTGGACGCCTCTGGGAACCTGCTCGGGATGAACGTTGCCTACTTCGCCGGAAGGGGGGTAGCGGTCTCGGTGGACTCCCTCAAGGAGACGGTAGCGGAGATCTTGAAGGACGGCCGGGTCAAGAAGGGGTTCCTGGGCGTCGTGGTCGAGCCCATCGAGCTCCCCGACGAGATCGCGAAGAGCTCAGAGGTGAGCCAGGAGGAAGGGCTCCTCGTAAGGGCAGTGGAGGTGGGGTCTCCCGCCAAAGCGGCTGGGGTGTCCATAGGGGACATCATCCTGAAGCTTGGGAGCACCCAGGCCACCGACGAATATGAGCTCCACAAGGCGCTCTCGGGAGACGTCGTCGGGAAGCAGGTCGGACTCCGAGTCCTCAGGGCCGAGAAGGTGACTGAGCTGAAGGTCACGCCCAAGGAGGCCGAGGCTTAGATGCCCGGCGCCTCCTTCCCGAGGGAGCCTAACTTCCCGGACCCGCAGAGGCCCGGGAATCCTTTGCCGCCACTGCCGCGGCCATTGTCTGGCCGAAGGCTCGTCTAACCTAGAGAAAGGGACTGGTCGTCAGCCAGGGAGCCTGTCGACCAGCTTCATCATCTCTGGATAGTGGTGGTCTATGATCTCCGCACCACCCGTGCCCATCATCTGCTCTGCGTTCGCCTTGCACTGAGAGATGGCTGTGAGGATCCCCTCCTTTGTTGGGGAGACGTAGCTGACTCCGCACTGCGAGAAGACACCCTGGACGAAGCTCTTCACCTGCTGCCTGAGCTGCTCGTCGGTGACGGGCTGGTGCATTAGTTCGGCGAACTCGCCGTTCGCGCTCTCGAAGCATTTCAGGAGCTCGTCTCTCACGAGGGTCGGAGTGACCTTGTCGTTTGGGATGCTGGGTGCCGTGTATTGCTGTTTCATAACATATGTCATAATAACATATGTTATATAACCCTGCTGGAATAGATTCCTCCGACTTGCAGACTTCATCGTTCGACGGAGACCTGCTCGCCAGGTTCGATTCGGAGGTGTGGGCGAAGCTGCCGCACTCCGAGAAAGGTTCCTTGGTCAACCCGACTCCCCTCGTTGATGTCACGGACGTCCTGCTCGAATGCGCTCGCTCTGAGTACGGGCTGAGTCCTGCCAGGGAAGGCGTGAGGGTCTTCGCGAAGTTCGATTCCAAGATTGACGGGGGGTCGGTCAAGGTGAGGCCGGCCGCGGCCATAGTGAGGGATGCGATATCAAGCGGGAAGTTGGTAAAGGGAGGGACGGTGATTGAGGCCACGTCGGGGAACTTCGGCCTGGCGCTGGGGAACTTCGGGAAGCTCGGGCTCGACGTGGTCGCCCTCGTATCGAGGAGGCTCCAGCAGGGGGTCATCGACGAGCTCCAGAAGGATGGGGTCAGGCTGGTGAACCTAGACGTGGACATCTGTCCCGCCCCGGGGATGAAGGGAGACGTTGACCTGCTCACCGGCAAGGGGGTGGCCTCCAGCGTCAGGCTGCAGTTGGGGGAATTGGGGTTCGACCTCGGCACGTTCGACTCGGTCAGAGAGGAGGCAGAGTCTCTGTTAGCAAGACAGGATGCCATAGGGCTGGCAAAGCTCCTCGCCCGCGCCTACGGAGGGTTTTGCACCGAGCAATACGACAATCAGCTCAACGTCGAAATCCACCGGGCTGTCACCGGGCCCGAGATCGACCAGCAGCTGAAGCAAGCTGGCAATTCGCTCGGGGAGGCCGACTTCGTCTGCGCCTTTGGGACAGGCGGGACGGCGCTAGGCATGAGCACATATGTCAGGTCCGAGCACGGGAGGGAAGGCGTCAGGGTAGTCTTCCCCCTGTCCGGACAGGACGTCGCGGGGATCAGGACGAAGGAAAGAGCCCAGGGCCTGGCTTTCTACCGGCCTCAGGCCTACCTGGGTCAGCACGAAGCCGACTTTGAGGAAGCAAGCAGGCTCTTCTCGTTCTTCAACAGGAAGGGGTTCGACATTGGGGAGAGCGGAGCCCTCGCCCTCTACGCCTGCATGGAGCTCATCAACTTCGGAGTCGGGAAGAAGTTCGTGGTGATGGTGGCGGATGGGGCATCAAAGTACGTCTCAGAGGTCAAGGCGGTCGCCCGGAGGGGGAAGAGGGACCAGGTCAGGGTGGAGGAGGCGGCCGCTTCAATCGGGGACTACTCGGGGGTCGTATGGGCTCACAACATGTTCGTCCCCAATGAGGAGGGGGTCCGTGCGATCGCTTCGTCGTTGGGGTGCGAAGCGGACGACGTCAAGGTGGCCGACGTGAAGGACGTCCAGGCCGTGCTCAACGGAGGGGAGCCCTCCGAGGAATTCGAACGGCTGCTTCCGAGGGACGACAAGCCCCTGCTGGTGGTATGCATCGCCGGGAACACATCCCTCATGCTGGCCAAGGTCCTGGAAAGGAGAGGGGTCGCCGCAGAGAGCTTGGTGGGGGGGTTAACGGGGCTCCCGGCGTCGAGGGGGAAGCAACCCTTCGAACTTCTCGAGATGGCCCGGTCCTGAGGTCAGATGGGGCCGCCGCAGTTCCCGCAATACTGCTGGCCTGGGTTGTACGGGAATCCGCACTTCTTGCAGTACCCCGTGGTGGCCGAAGCCTCCGGCTGGCGATACGGGGGTAAGACCCTCGGGGGACCGCTGAGGGGAGACTGGTACCTGACCAGGTTCTCACGGATCAGGCCGTACGCTTCCTCGGCGTCCGAGTTGGGTAGGCCGCTCAGCTCAAGCGGCTCCCCGCCGAACCTAAGGGTGCACTTCACGGTGGAGCGAAGGAACCCCTTTTCCAAGACGACGTTGGACACGTCTTGATAGTTGAAGTCGGTGTAGTCTTTCATCAGCCCCAGGGCATGGGGGTGCCTGAGGATTATCCGCTCGCTGGTGATGACGACGGAGTCGATGTTTATCTTGGGATGGTAAATCTTCTGCCTGATGTAAAGCTGGGCTTGCTCATCTTGCCCCATTATGTGCTTCAGGTCGTCGGGGATTGATTGCATTGCGCCCCGATGTATTCAAAGCAAGAATGTGGTATATGATACGACGCTTTTGAACGAACCCCATCGGTCGCAGCCTCCGCTGTACCGATGAAAATCGGAGGGCGGACCTGCCTAGGACAGGCCGCGGTATTCCATGTAGGTCGCTCGGAAGAGCATAAGCCCGACCGCGTCGAGGAGGGCGCTCCCCCCAGAGAAGCTCCCGTTGAACTTGTACCCGATGACGGTGAGGTCCCCCAGGATGGCCAGGCCTGAGATAATCATTATCCATCGGTCGGCCATCCTCTTGTTGGTCTTCCTGAACATCCACAATAGGAGGTAGACGACGGCGAGGACGACCGCCCCTGCAGAGTAGTAGTTCCCCGGACCGTAGCCGTTGGCGAGCTCGAATATCCCCACGTAGAGGAACAGGACTACGTTCGCCACGAGCCAGAATGTTGTTTCGTTGAAGGGGGGCATCACCTTGTCCATTGATGTCATGGCGCCGGACATGCCGTGTATGGGTGAAGGACCGCTTCTGATGTCCTCAGAATGGCTCATGCGTCACGTATGTTCGGGTTTCTATATAAAAGGCCGCGGAGTTGGGAGTTTACCTGCTTTCTTTGAGGTGCGGCCTCACGAGAACCTTCTTGGGCTTCGGCCCGAGAGACAGGACGGTCTTCTCGTAGTCAGACCAGCTGACCCCCAGCTTCTGGGCGACCATCTTCTCTATCATGGTAGCGAATTCGTGCTCGTCCCTGTAGGGGGCCTTCGGGTGGTCTCCCGGCTCGGCGTCCACAGGGTGGAGGTTCATCCTTCTCTCAGCCTCAAAGTTGACGTCGAAAGCGACCACCTCGCTGTCGGTTATCCCGTTCATCTTGCAGAGTTCATACTCGATCATCTCATGAAGCGCCACCAGGAAGACGTACCTCTGGTCCTTCATCTTGCTCACCCTGATCTGGGCGGGTTTCCCGGGGATCCAGTCCCCGACGGTCTCGTACCTCTGCTTCCTGTGGGGAACCTGGGAGACGTGGAAGAGGGGCTTTGCTTCCTTCTTCGAGACCAGATTCCTCGGCCTCAGGAGAGGGCGTGGGACCCTGTTCAGGGAGTTCCCGAGGCGGTTAGGGGGACGGAAGCTTGATGACAATGCGATGGGCCTGCCCCTCCTGGCCCCCCTAAGGGATAGGCTGTCAAATCGGCGCTCCCTTTTGGTTAACCAAAATTTAGCCATGTGAGAGGAGGCGCCCACCAGGAAGCCGCCATGGCCGCCGATGGGGCCTTATGAAGGGGTCTAGGGCTCCGCATGAGACAGAAACCAACCGGGATGCTCGGGGGGCGCCCTAGGCCTTCTTGAATTCCAGCGCGGCCGAGTTGATGCAGTACCTCAGGCCGGTGGGCCTTGGACCGTCCTCGAACACGTGGCCAAGGTGGACACCGCAGTTGCCGCAGCTTACCTCAGTCCTGACCATCCCGAAGCTCCGGTCGGCGTCTTCCTTGACGGCCTCCTTCGAGACGGGCTGGAAGAAGCTCGGCCATCCTGTCCCCGATTCGAACTTAGTGTCCGACTTGAAGAGGGAGGTGTTGCAGACGACGCACTTGTAGGTTCCGTCCTCGTGGTTATCCCAGTACTTGCCGGTGAAAGGGGCCTCGGTCCCTTTGAAGAAACAGACGTTCACGGATTCGCTGTTCAGCTTTGCCTTGAGGTTCTCTTTCTCCTGTTGGGTGAGCATCGAGGGGCGAAAATCGCCGGCCGAGTATAAGGTTTCATCCAGATTATTCCCAGATTGGGGCGACCCCCCTAAGTTGTTCGGCGCACGTCTTATGTACGGAAAAGTACACGCTCACCCCGTGAGACCTGACCAAATCGTCCTCACCCCCGACGAGCTCCCCAGGAAATGGTACAACGTAGTCCCTGACCTCCCGGGAGGCCTGCCACCCCCGAAAGAGCCCGAGGACGGGGAGTCCAGGATGGCTGCGCTCCAGAAGAGGCTCGTCGGGGAGTGCCTGAAGCAGGAGGTGTCTACGTCGCGCTGGATCGACATCCCGGAAGAGGTGAGGGAGCTCTACATCCACGCCGGGAGGCCGAGGCCACTGTACCGCGCGCTCAGGCTCGAGAAGAAGCTCGGGCTGAAGAAGGTCAGGATCTATTACAAGCGCGAGGACCTTAGCCCGACGGGGTCGCACAAGGTCAACACCGCCATAGCCCAGGCCTATTATGCGGCCAAGGAAGGAAAGACGACGCTGGTCACTGAGACCGGGGCGGGGCAATGGGGGACGGCTCTCTCCTACGCCGCGTCGCTCCTCGGGCTCAAGACGGTGGTGTTCTGGGTGAGGGCGGTCTACGACTGGAAGACGGAGAGGAAGCTTCTGATGCAGATGTACGGAGCCGAGGTTCACGCCTCCCCGAGCGACCAGACAGCGTTCGGGAGGAAGCTCCTTTCCCAGGATTCGAAGCACCCGGGGTCGCTGGGGATCGCCGTCTCGGAGGGGCTAGAGTACACCGACCTGGGGAAGGGCAGGGTCTACTGCCTCGGCTCGGTGCTGAACCACGTCCTCATCCATCAATCGATCATCGGGCTGGAGTCGATCAAGCAGTTCGAGAAGGTCGACGACTCTCCTGACCTGGTGATTGGGTGCCTGGGTGGGGGGTCGAACTTCGGGGGAATAGCCCTCCCGTTCCTGGGGGAGGTATTGCAGAAAAAAAGGGAGTGCGAGTTCCTGGCGTCGCAGTCTGAGGCGGCGCCCAACCTGGTAAAAGGAGAGTACAGGTACGACTTCGGAGACACCGCCGGGCACACGCCACTGTTGAAGATGTATACCCTGGGGCACGAGACTTCCATGACACCGATCAAGTCGGACGGCCTCCGATACCACGCGGCGGCGCCCATAATCAGCGCCCTGAGGGCTAAGGGGCTGATTAGGGCAGTTGCGTACCCGAGCGATGAAGTCGCCGTCTTCGAAGCCGCGAAGACGTTCCTCGAGACTGAAGGGTGGCTCATAGCGGGGGAGTCGGCTCATGCCGTCAGGGCGGCCATCGACGAAGCGAAGCGAGCCGAGGCCGAGGGAGAAGAGAAGTGCATCTTGGCGAACATCAGCGGGCACGGCTTCCTCGACTTAGATGCGTACAGGTCGAAAGTCAGGCTAGACTGAACCTGCTGGATAGTTTTAACTATCCCTCCGCAATCGATATTGAAGAGTTTTGGCAAAGTTCTCCACGTCGCAGCAGGGGTGGAAGGAGCAGACCGGCACCGTCATGGCGGTCGAGATCTCGAAGCTCTTCGTGGGGAAGACGAACGTCAGGAAAAGCCCAGGCGACGTCGGGGACCTGGTCGACTCGGTGAAGGAGAAGGGGATACTCGAGCCTGTCCTCGCGAGGCCGATTGGGGGACGGTACGAGCTAGTCGTCGGCTCGAGGAGGTTCGAGGCGGCGAAGATCGCCGGGCTGAAGAAGGTACCTGCCATCGTGAGGCCGATGACGGACGAGGAAGCTATCATCGTTTCCCTCGTGGAGAACATCCAGAGGCGGGACATCGAGCCCGAGGAGGAGTACGACGCCATAGTGGCCCTGCGCAGGGCGAACCCCCGCGCCTACGGCTCGTCCGAACAACTGGCGAAGGCGCTAGGCAAATCGAGGAGGTACATCGACGATAGGATAAACGCGGTCGAGGCGATACGCAACATTAGGAGGGAGGTCAAGGCGGACATAGCGGTGAAGCAGGCGCCTCTCCCCAAGGAGAGGAGCAGAGGGGTCCTCCCTGTCAAGCACGCCACCTTCCTGCACAGGGCCGAGGAGGCCCCGACGGTCCAGGAGCTCCCAAAGAGGGAGCGTGCGACCCAGCTCAGGGAGCTGGCGGAGACTATCGCGCCCCTGCCGACCCCGGAGGCCGAGAGCGTCGTCACCCACTTTGTGATGGCCCCCCAGAGGCCCGTCGAGGACATCAGGAGGGAAGTGTCGTACCTGCACGCCGTCAAGCTGGAGCTCCTGATCGACCCGCGCGTTGCGGATGGCCTGAGAAGGGCGGCGGAGGAGAGGAACACCACCATGGAGGCGGTGGCCACCCTCGCCATCCACTCATGGCTCAGACAGCAGAAGTACGCCTAGCTCTCGCCGGTCTCCCCTGACCAACGTTCTGCCCACTCGTCACGGACGGGCCTGTAGACTTCGGCGAAGAAACTTTCATGAGATATCAGGACGTCCCTGTCGAACTTCTTCACGTACCTCAGAGCCTCCTTCCATGCCTGGGGGAACTTCTTCCCGAACCGCGCCCTGACCCTTTTGTCGAATTCCTCCTTCGTCTGCACCTTTCCTCCGAAGGTGAAGAGCATTACACCGCACTTCTCCGTCTTGAAGGCCATTTCGTCTCCGAGAAGATATGTGCTCTTGTCAGATGCCCCCT
>CAYZDN010000030.1:0-8027 GCA_964477505.1 uncultured Nitrosopumilales archaeon | reverse complement strand
ATCTGCATCGAGTCCCCGAAGATGAGCGAGGTCGGGCTCAACCCCAACATCGAGCTCCTGACCATGGCGGAGGTCCAGAAGGTCGAGGGGGGAGCCGGGGACTTCAAGGCACTCATCAAGCAGGACGCGAGGTACGTCACTGACGCCTGCACCAGGTGCGGCGAGTGCGTGCCCGCCTGTCCTGTCATAACGAAGAACGAGTTCGACTACGGGATGGCGGCAAGGAAGGCGATTTACACCCCCATCGAGCAGTCTGTCCCAGGGCCTTACGTGATTGACGAGAAGAACTGCCTCAACGAACCGCCTAACCTCCTCCCCTGCACCAGGTGCACGGACGCCTGCGGGCCGAACGCCATCGACTTCAACATGAAACCCAGGCTGATCGAGAGGAACGTGGCGGCAGTGGTGGTGGCCACCGGTTTCGACCTCCTGGACCCGACCCTTCTCACCGAGTTCAACTACGGGAAGCACCCCGACATCCTCACCTCCATGGAGCTGGAGCGCCTCCTCCAGGCTTCAGGGCCTAGCATGGGGGAGATCGTCAGGCCCTCAGACGGGCACCACGCGGAGAACGTCCTCTTCGTGCTCTGCGCTGGCTCCAGGGACGAGCGGCTGGTCCCCTACTGCTCCAGGATCTGCTGCATGTACAGCATCAAGGAGGCGTACCAGCTCAAGGACCATGGCGTCAAGGAGGTCGAAATCGCCTACATGGACATCAGGGCCTACGGGAAGGGGTTCGACGAGTTCTACGACCGCACCAGGTCGTCCGGCGTCAGGTTCACAAGGACCCGGCCCGCCAAGGTCTCCCCTGACGGGCAGAAGATCAAGGTCACCTTCGAGAACACCGAAGATGGAGGCGCGAAGGTGGAGCGGGACTACGACATGGTCGTCCTGGCAACAGCCGCCATCCCGACCAGAGGGACCCCGGACTTGGCGCGTCTGCTGGGGATAGGGCTGAGTCCCGACGGGTTCTTCGCTTCGATGGACAGAGACGGGGGCTTCAACACGAGCACCAGGCCCGGGGTCTACCTCGCCGGGTGCAGCACAGGCCCGAAAGACATACCGGACAGCGTGATCGAGGCGGGGGCCGCCGTCGCAAAGGCCCTGACTTTCGTGAAGAACCGGTCCTGGCCGAAGCCTCTCGAGGTCGCCCAGATAAGCACCGAAGGGCCTCCGAGGATCGGGGTCTTCGTCTGCCACTGCGGTTCCAACATCGCCGGGGTCGTCGACATCAAGTCCGTCCTGGACTTCGCCAAGACCCTCCCCAACGTGGTCCACGTGCAGGACCAGATGTACTCCTGCGGCGCCAGCACCCTCAACGACATCAGCGGCGTGATTAGAGATAAGCAGATCAACCGCGTCGTCGTAGCGGCCTGCACCCCCAAGACCCACTACCCGACCTTCCAGGGCGCTCTCGAGCGCGCCGGGCTGAACAACTACATGCTTGACATGGCCAACATCAGGAACATGGACTCCTGGGTCCACAAGGACGACAGGGATGGCGCCCTCCAGAAGGCGAAGGACATGGTGAAGATGTCCGTGCTCAGGGCGATGAACATGAAGCCCCTCCAGAACATGAGGTTCCCGGTGACCCAGACCGCGCTGGTGGTGGGGGGAGGGGTGGCCGGAATAGTCGCTGCGACCAACCTCGCCAAGCAGGGGTTCGAGACCCACCTGGTGGAGAAGGAAGCCAAGCTCGGAGGGCTGCTCAACTCGATCACCGAGGTGGCGCCGCTGGGGGTGGAATCGAACGAGCTCCTGGCTTCGCTCCTGAGGGAGCTTGAGGAGAGCGGAGCGAAGGTCCACACTTCGACGGTGGTCGAGACGATAACCGGGTTCGTCGGGAACTACGACGTCCACCTCACAGACGGGTCAGACCTCAAGGCCGGGGCTGTGGTGATGGCCATGGGGGCGGACCCCTACGTCCCCACCGAGTTCGAGTACGGCAAGGACCCGAACGTGGTGACGAGCCTCGAACTGGACAAGATGATGGACACCGTCACCGGGAAGAACGTCTCGATCGTTTCTTGTGTGGGGTCCAGGAACGACGCGAACGGGTGCTCCAGGTTCTGCTGCCAGACGATGATCAACCAGGCGGTAAGGCTGAAAGAAAAGGGGAACGAGGTTAACGTCCTCTACAAGGACATAAGGACCTTCACCCGCTTCGGGGAGGAGGAGTACGAGAAGGCCGGTGAGCTGGGGGTAAGGTTCTACCAGTATCCCCAGCAGTCCCTCCCACAGGATTCGATCAAGCAGGCTGACGGTAACCTCCTGGTGAAAGACGAGCTGAGCGGGAAGGAGGTGGCACTCCCGACCGACCTCACCGTCCTGAACGTCGGCCTTGTGAGGGAGAAGAGGCAGCCATGACCGATGCGAAGGGGGACGTCCTCCAGCAGCTGAAGGTGACCACAGACGCGGCCGGGTTCGCCCTCGAGAGCCACCCTAAGCTCGGCCCAGCCGAGGCAGCGGTGCAGGGGGTGACCCTCGCCGGGACCGTCCAGTACCCGAAGAGCGTCAAGGAGTCGGCTCTCCAGGCCCTGGCCGCCGCGGCGAAGGCTTCCGTGATAATATCGAGGAACGTAGTCGAACGCGAGCCCTTCATCGCCGTTGTCGACCCCGCGGTGTGCACGAAGTGCGGCAGGTGCATCCCCGTCTGCCCCTACGGAGCGATACTGGGAGAGGTCAGGAAGAGCATCGAGTTCGTCAGCGCCGCCTGCCAGGGGTGCGGGACCTGCGTGGCCGAGTGCACGGTGGAAGGTGCCCTGACGCAGGAGGGGTTCACGGACAGGCAGATCATGGCCCAGGTGGACGCGGCCCTGGAGGAGAGGGCAAACAACAAGGTCCTGATCTACGCCTGCAACTGGTGCTCCTACGCCGGGGCCGACCTGGCAGGGGTGATGAAGATCCAGTACCCCTCCAACACGCGGGTCATCAGGACGATGTGTTCCGGGAGGGTGTCTCAGAAGCTAGTGATGTACGCCTTCTCCAGGGGCGCGGGGGCGGTCCTGGTCACCGGGTGCCATCCGGGAGACTGCCATTACATCAACGCGAACCTTCAGACGGAGAAGAGGGTCGAAAGGTGGAGGACCCAGCTGAAGGCGAAGGGGGTCAACCCCGACCGGCTGCAGCTCTGGTGGGTCAGCGCCGCCGAGCCAAGGCGATTCTCTGACAAGACGACGGAGATGTCGCAGCTGTTGTCCAAGCTGCCTGCGGAGGAGCTGCAGTCGACAACGGCCAAGGTCAAGGTGAGGGGGGCGTGATTCGGCGATGAGCACCCAAGCAGACCTGGAGTTCGCACGCGCGGTCTCCGAGACCGTCCCAGGCTCTCTATCCTCCTGTTACCAGTGCGGAACATGCACGGCGATCTGCCCCATGAACGTCCCGGTCAGGAGCATATTGCGCGGTGCCCAGGTGGGGATTAAGGAGCTGGCCATCACCGACGGGCTCTGGCAGTGTGCGACCTGCAAAGAGTGCGAGGTCGCGTGCCCAAGAGATGTGGAGATCACGGGGGTGATCCACTCTCTCAGGGGCCTGAGCTACAAGGAGAGGAAGGCGCCAGCCAAGCTCGAGAGCGCCCTCTGGCGGGTGTACGAAGAGGGGACCGCCTGGGAGGGGAGGAAGGCGGACCGGATGAGGTGGGCCGACGGGTTAGACTTGAAGGTAGGGAAACCTGCAAAGCACCTCCTGTATCTGGACGACGCGGCCTCCTTCGACCCCAGGCTTCAGCGCATCGCCCAGTCCCTCGTGAAGATCTTCAAGGCGACGGGGGTCGACTTCGCAGTCCTCGGGGACAAGGAGAGGAGCTCGGGGGACGAGGTGTACCAGATCGGGGAGGATGGTTTCCTGGAGGAGCTGGCTACTTCGAACATTGAGGCGTTCAAGGCCACCGGTGCGGAAGACATCATCACAGTCTCTCCCCACAGCAACGGGGTCTTCAGGGACGTCTATCCAAAGTACGGCAATCTCCCTCCTGTCTTCCACTACACGGAGTTCCTGTCCGGGCTCCTCGACCTCGACCGGCTGAAGCTGAAGCAGGCAGACGGAAAGGACGGCCTGAACGTCACCTATCACGACCCCTGTTACCTGGGGAGGTACGGCGGGGTGTACGAGGAACCGCGGAAGCTCCTCGAGAACATCCCAGGAGTCAAGTTCAACGAGATGGACGACAACAGGAGTAACGCCCTCTGCTGCGGCGGAGGGGGAGGCGGGATGTACGTCGAGTCAGAAGGAGCCCGGCCTAGCCACGCAAGGGTCACCCAGGCGGAAGAATCAGGAGCCGCCGTCATGGCCACCGCCTGTCCCTTCTGCGTCCTGAACTTCGAGGACGCCGTGAAGACAGTGGGGGCCGAGGTCAAGATTAGGGACGTCGCAGAAATCATCGCCGGCGCGGTAGGGAACGGAGGGACGTAATCGATTGAGCAAGGGCGGCGTCTTCGTTTTCCTTGAACAGACCGACGGTGTCCTGGAGGACTCCTCCCTCGAGGTGCTTGGGAAGGGTAGGAAGATCGCCGACCAGCTAGGGGTGAACGTGACGGGTGCCATCCTCGGCGCAGGGGTCAAGCCCCTGGCGGACGAGTGCGCTTTCAGGGGAGCGCACATAGTGCTTGCAGCAGACTCTCCGCTCCTGAAGGACTTCACCGCGGAGGCGTACACCGAAATCGTCGCCGGAATGGTGAAGGAGCGCGACCCGGACGTGCTCCTCATAGGCGCGACGCACAACGGGACCGCCCTCGCAGGGATGCTCGCCGTGAAGCTCGGCGCGGGGCTCATGGCCCACGTCGTGGACCTGGAGATTGAGGAGGGGACGGGGATGCTGCTCGGCTCAGTCCCGGGTTTCGGGGGGAGCATCGTAGCGGTGTGCAAGTGCAAGAAAGGGAGGCCCCAGATGGCGACGGTCAGGCCCGGGATCTTTCCGGCTCCTAGCAGAGCGGAGAAGGCGGGTTCTGTCGAGGCCTACCCGGTGGGGTTGAAACAGGACGACGTCAGGTGCAGGGTCGTGCAAAGGGAGGTGAAGCGGGGGGTGAGCGTGACCAAAGCCCAGAGGGTGGTGGTCGCGGGGCTGGGGTGCAAGGACAACCTGACTCTGACCCAGAAGCTCGCTGACGCGACCGGCTCAACATTCGCTGTATCAAGGCCACTTTCAGACAAGGGGATGGCCCCCAAGAACCTGGTCATCGGCTCCACCGGCTCGAGCCTGAACGCCAAGCTGGCCGTGGTGGTAGGGGTCAGCGGAGCCGCCCACTTCACCTCGGGGCTGAGGAACGTCGAGACGGTGGTGGCGGTGAACTCGGACCCCAACGCCGAGATATTCAAACACGCGGACTATTGCGTGGTAGGGGACGCGACGAAGGTCGTACCACGGCTGATTTCGGAGCTCGGAGGCCACGGCGCATGAACATAGTCGTCTGCCTGAAGGTCACCCCCAAGATAGAACAGATCAAGTTCGACGAAGAGAAGAAAGCCATCGTGAGGGAAGGGGTCGAGAGCGAGATCAACGACGCCGACAAGAACGCGCTGGAGACGGCTCTCAAGCTGAAAGACGCGTCCGGGGGGAAGGTCACCGTGCTGTCCATGGGACCGCCCTCGTTCGAGCCGTTCCTCAAGCTGGCCGTCGCCATGGGCGCGGACGACGCAGTGCTCCTCAGCGACAGGGCGTTCGGTGGCGCCGACACCTTCGCCACGTCGAGGGTCCTTGCGGCCGGAATCGAGAAAGTGGGCCCCTACGACCTGGTCCTCTGCGGCGAGGCGTCCTCCGACGGGAGCACCGAGCAGGTCCCGCCCAGCATTGCGGGGTGGCTGGGGGTCCCGCACGTCAGCTACGTCAGCGAAATAGGTGTCTCAGGCGAGGTGTTACGGGCCAAGCGCGAGATCACGGACGGCCATGAGGTCGTCGAAGCGAAGCCCCCGCTTCTCGCCAGCATTCAACTGGGGTGCAACTCCCCCAGGTTCCCCGACTTCCGCCGGAAGAGATGGGCCGAGAAGGAGTTCAAACTCAGGGTGCTGACCAACCAGGACCTGAAGTTCGCCCCAGCAGACGTTGGGCTCGAAGGGTCTAAGACCGAGGTGACGGGGTTGAGCAGGATGCGCAGCCCCGAAAGGAAGAGGGAGTTCATCCGCGGAACCGAAGAGGAAGTCGCGAAGCGGCTTGTCAAGATCGTCAGAGGGTAGGGCGGCCGGACGAATATTACACCTAGGGCAACATAGCGAACCTTCAATACTTTCTTCGGCCAGTTCGTCACCGGTGCCCATGGCCAACAGGCAAGCCTGGTTATGCAGCTCCTGCGCCTACTACGAGCCATACCCGGGGATTGACGGGATAGGGACGTGCGAACTTACAGCGAGCAGGAGATACGGGCGGATGGTGGAGGGGCCCGGCTATCCTTGCGAAGTGTACGACCCCAGGGGAGATTCCCCTTCTGAGAGAGAACCGAGAGGCCCATCGTCTCAAAGGTCCATCTGTGAGGACTGCCACTACTGGCTCCCGATCGCGACTATGCCGCGGGTCGGCCAGTGCGACAACCCCGCGAGCCGCCATTTCAAGAGCCCGGAGTTCTCAGACAAGGCGGTCGAGGGGTGCTTCGTCACCAGGTCTCTCGACGGGCTCGAGTTCATGTGGTGCCAGAGTCACCGTCAGACCATCTACTCCACAGAGTTGCCCGACCACAGGGGCTGCAAGGTCTTCGTCAGCTCCGTGAGCCTACCGGTGGAGGATGAAATGGAACTGACTCTGGCGGGGGACTGACCCCCCAGAATCCCCTGAGCGCATCATATCGAGGTAACAACGGCGACGACCCCGAAGCTTATGATGGCGGCCAGGCTTATCCAGTAGGCGACCTTCGCCGGTCCCTTGGAGACGTATCCGCCCATTATCCTGCTGTCCGAGGCGAGCTTGCCCATAAGTATCCCGGGCCCCGCAAGGACGAAGACGAAGGCCACCATCAGGGTAAGCGCCAGGGAAAGGGGGTCAGGGTAGAATATGGGGACCGCTACCGCGGGGAGTGACTCGGCCACATAGACCCAGTAGAAGCTGCTCCGCTTCCACCCTAGGGCCTCGACGATCGCCCACGAGCTGGCCATGGAGATAACGACCAGGGCCATGAAGGCGGCGGCCACCAGTCCGACCGCGAAGAGGTCGGGGGCATATGAATCTGCCACCGCCGAGAGCGCCTGCGACAGGACATTGGGTGAGGCGAAGTCCACCGACATGCTGGCCCCGGTTGTCGCCATCATAATGACCACCATCCCGATTTCGCTCGCCACAGCGCCGACGAAAGTTTCGGTCCTCATGGCCCACAGCCTCACCGAACCTTTCTCTGCCGTCGCGGAGGCCTGGTAGAATAGCATGAACGGCATCACCACCGCCCCTGCGCTCGCCGCTAGCAGGAACAGGTACGAAGGAGACGAGCTTAGGTAGGTCAGGGTAGACGAGGTGAACCCCCTCACCAGCAAGGAGCCCGCATAGGCGAGGATCAGCACCGTCGATATCGCGAAAAGGACCTTCTCGGTGGAGACGTAGCTCTTCTTCCGGATGATCATGATGTGGGCGGCATACGCTAGAGGCATAGTGACGATGGGAGGGATTCCCACGAGCTCCCCTCCGATGGCTATCCCTGTGTACTCTGCCACGTAGCTCACGACGTCCACCAGAGCCATCGGAACGCTGGCGAATACGGCCGTCCGCCTAGAGTACGACGTCCGGATGACTTCCCCCAGCCCTTTGCCGGTCGCGATGCCGATCCGCCCGCTCACCTCCTGGATGATGTAGAGCGGCACGATAAGCACCAGGAAGAACCAGGCAAGACCATACCCGTAGACCGCCCCCGCGGTCGCAGCCGTAAGGATGCTAGGCGCGTCGACGTCCGCGATCATCACTATCCAGGCCGGCCCAAAAGAACGGAGGAATTCGTGGGTCCGTCCGGGCCTCACGTCGGGTCCCCCCCGCCTGGCGCCTTTCTCTTACGGTTCAAAGCTCACGCGATGACTAACGAGTTAGGCATCCGTTTTAACCGGATGAGACGATTCTCAGT
>CAYZDN010000029.1:0-20804 GCA_964477505.1 uncultured Nitrosopumilales archaeon | reverse complement strand
GACCTGGACCGTCTTGCTCATGCTAATCGACCGCCTGCTTTGCGGGCTTACCCATCGTCGTCTTTAAAATGATCGTCTTGATGTTCCTGTCGCCGTTGGGGAGCTTCTTCGTCACTGCGTTGACCACCGCGACTATGTTGTCTGCCAGCTCCGCGTCCGTGAGCTCCGCGTCCCCGACCTTGGCCATGACTCCGAGGGACCCTCTGCTCCTCACCCTGACGGCCGTCCGCATCCTGTTGATCATAGCCTCGATGGGGGAGTTCGGTGGCACCGGCGACGGAATCTTCCCCTTCGGACCGAGCGCCTGCCCGAGGACCTTTCCTACCCTCGGCATCAACCCTGTGTCTGCGAGGAAGAAGTCGTAGGACCTCGCCAGCTTCTTGGCGTCCCTCTTGCTACCGCCGTAGTTCTCGAGCTGGGACGGGTCCATCACCAGGTCCGCCTTTGCGTTCTTCGCCCTGACCGCGAGGTCCCCCGTCCCGATGTAGGCCACCTTCGCCTGCTTCGACGTGGGGTGAGGGAGATAGATTATCTCGTTTATGTTCAGGTCTGTCTTCTTGGGGTCTACTTCTTTCAGGGTGATCAGTACTTCGATGGACTGGGTGAACTTCCTTTCGGCCGACTGCTCCTTTCCCTTCTTGACGAGTTCAGCCAGCTGCGGGTTTGAGAGCATACACTCTTCACGAATTCCTTGCCGAGCCTTTTGACATCGGATAAAAGCGTTGTGTCGTCTCATCTCACGTCTGGAGGCTAACGCTTAGCTAGCGAGGGTCTAGGGCAGGTAACGTTGGGCACGGTCCACCCCTGGGAGGGCGCCTGGCGCACTGGGGCCTGGAAGGAGGTGTCGCCCCCGCTCCCCGCGGTCGTAGAGTTCTGCGGATACCTCGAGCGCAAGGGCCTCCATCGGGTCCTCGACCTTGGGGCCGGAGGGGGAAGGCACACCCTGCTGATGGCGGGGAGGGGTTTCCAGGTGGTCGCCCTCGACGTGTCGGACACGGCGCTGAACGCCCTCGACGGGAGGCTCAGGGGAGCCGGGGTGCAGAGCGTCGCGCTGATCAGGGATGACATGAGCCAGCTCCCTTTCACCGGTGGGTATTTCGACGCGGTGGTAAGCACCAACGTCCTTCACCACGGACTGGAGCAGGAGGTGATGGCCGTACTTCAGGAAGTGCGCCGGGTGCTGAGGAAGGGCGGCGCGGCCCTCTTCGTAGTCATCTCCGACAAGGACTACAGGTTCGGCACGGGGAAGAGGCTTGAACCGAAGACATACCGGTTCACCCATGGCGAGGAGAAAGGGATCGTGCACCACTTCTTCGATCTGGACGGTTTCAGGGAGGCGCTGACCGGATTCAGGATCGTAAGGGTCTGGGAAGAGCTGCTTCCCGTGCCTGAAGGGCAGCGGGCCCACATCTTTGCGACAGTAAGAAAGCGGTAGGACGGCGCGGAATTTCTAGGCGAACTTGGAGTCCCACTTGCCGGCGTCTATCTCCTTCATGAACTCCCTGGCGTCCTTCCCTTCCACCTTGACCCCCATGCTGACGCAGCTCCCCACGACCTCCTTCACGGCCGAGCGCATGCTTGCCGCGTAGGACCCAGCGATCTTGCTCTTGGCGATGCTGATCACCTTGTCCATCGTGAGGTCTCCCACCAGGTCGACGTTGGGCTTGCCCGAGCCCTTCGGGATTCCCGACTCTTTGGCGATGAGGGCCGACGTCGTCGGAGTCCCCACCGAGATGACGAACTGCTTGGTCTCCTTGTCCACCTCGACCTTCACGGGCACCCGCATGCCATGGAATCCGCTCGTCTGCTTGTTGATCTCGTTGACGATGCCTAGCACATTCACCCCGAGCGGCCCCAGGGCCGGACCAAGCGGCGGACCGGCGCTCGCCTCGCCGCCTGTTACAAGGACGTTGATGACCTGCTTTTCACCCAACTATGATCAGCTCGTGGCCTGAGGGGCCTGGCCCTCCTGTACCTTTGCGCGCCCCACCAGCTTCGCGTAGGCGGCGTCGATTGTTATGGGCATCGAGAACGCCGTGTCCAAGAGCGAGACTGTTATCTCCTGCTTCTCCTTCTCCACCCTCGAGATCTTCGCCCTCATCCCTTTGAAAGGGCCCGCGACTATCTCTATGGTGTCTTCTGGGTTGAGCTCGGCGACCATCGACTTGGTCACAAGGAACTTCTCGATGTCTGAATACTGCATCATCCCGGGGATCTTGCCCCTGACGTGCTTGAACCCCTGGATGCTCTCGTCGACCACCTGGGAGTTGGGGGCCTCGAAGAGGACGTACCCCTTCCAGGTGTCCAGTGCCAGGACCGAGTAGATCGGCTTGGTCTTCTGGATCGCCCTGTTGGCCACGAAGGTGGCCACCGTCCTTTCCTGACCTCCGGTGGTCTTGACCGGGAAGATGGAGCTGTTTCTCTCTTGATCGCTCATAACGGATTCGGCGAAAGTTTGCCGATTTTCGTTGGCCTAATAACCTTATGTTCCTGACTCATGTCGCGGGCCGAGCCGTAGCGCCCGCAGAAGGCATCGCGTGGGCATCCCTTCCGCTTCGGAGCATAAGGGAACCGTTGACCAACATGAGTGCGCCCACCGACAGCATCCCCAGGCCCGTCAGCGTCGCCGACCGCATCGCCGGTGACGTCCCTGCGTCCATGGTGGCACCGATGAGCAGCATCGCTATGCCGTACACCACCATTAGGCTCCAAAGAGGGTCATGCGACCCTTACCGAACGCAGAGACGCTCGCAAGGGCTGTGACCAGGAGGAGGACTCCGAGGGCGGCTAGCCCGGCTCCCCAGATCCCCGCTGACGGCGACTGGACCAGCAGCATCATTTCGCCCGAAGGCGCAGGGTTTGACGTCATCCCATAGGATGCGTAGAAATCGAGGGCCGCACCCAGGGCACCGAGGGCTGCACCGAAGTAGGCTCTGATTCCTTCCAACAACGCTTCAGAGCGTCCGCTTTGATTTCAGTCTTCCTAGCCGAAGGCAAAGGTCCCTATGAGCTTGATGAGGAACCCAATGGCCCCCACCACCGCTATGCCGATGGTCACCAGCTTGAGGTAGAGGGTGAACTCGTCCCTGTCGCTCTTATGGGCCAGCTTGAAGATGGCGTTGGCCGACTTGAAGAACTCCTTTGCCCCCATGGTCTAACTAGAAACCGCTTCATTGCTAGGCATTTATGCTTGCTGTTCTTACTTCATCCTCAGCTCTCTCAGGATGGGAGTCCGAGCCTCGCTCTTGAGGTCCCGGAACAGGAAATTCACGATCTCCCTCCTCTCGGCCTCCGTGAACCAGGTCCTCAGGACTGAGCCGATGACCCATGGCGGGTTCCTCGACAGCCCCTCAAGCCCCCCGTAGGTCGGGAGCGGGCCTTCCGCTTTTCTACGCACCTCGGAGGACAACCCCCTCAAGGTAGAACTACGGATGAATGGACCCTGGCTCGATCATAACCTGCCAGAAAGAAGTTTCGTCAAGATTCGCACCTAAGACTTCCGCTTGAAGCGAGATGCCGTGTCCAGCGTTAATAGCCCGTGGTGCCGGCCGAAGCCCCGATGATGCCTCAGGGGGAGCCGGCCACGGTTCTCGTGGCGTCGGTTTCCAACGTCGCTTCGAAGGCCATCGCGGGCGCCCTCGTGGAGACCTCGGGGTTCGCTTCCACGGGAGTGAACCTGATGGGGCAGCCTGTCTATCAGAAGGGTTCGTACCTTCTCGCATACTTCGAGGGGCCGATAGTGTCCCCGCCCGACCTCGACCAGTTCTTCAACCCCCAGGCGTACATCTTCCTCTCGGCCCACAAGGCGGAGTCGGGGATCCCTTCGCTCACAGCGCACACGACCGGCAACTTCTCGGACAGGGCCGAGGTCGGAGGGAAAGGAAGGGAGCTGGGGCGGGCGGACCCTGCCCTGGTCAAGAATTACCTGAAAGCGCTCATGGAGAGGAAGGGGGACGTCCCCGGGTACGAGATCACCATGGAGGCGACCCATCATGGGCCCACCTCGCTCCAGAAGCCTGTCATGTTCGTCGAACTGGGGTCGACCGAGAAGCAGTGGAGGGACGCGAAGGCGGCATCCGTCATGGCCGAGGCGCTGATGAAGAGTCTGATGGCGCGGGAGATCTGGACGAAGGTCGCCCTGGGGTTCGGAGGTACCCATTATCCGCAGAAGTTCACGGAAATGGTCCTCGAGTCTGACACGGCGTTCTCGTTCGTCGCACCGAAACATGCGCTGGAGCACGTGGACGAGGCGATGTTCGGTCAGATGATCAGAAGGACCGTCGACCCGGTGAAGTATGCGGTGGTCGACTGGAAGGGGCTCGGCCCGCACAAGCAGAAGATACTGGGGCTCGCCAGCCAGTTCGGCCTGGAAATCGTCAGGGCATGAGCTCTTCGAGCTCGCGCTTTCCGAGCATGAGGTAGCAGAGCAGGGCCTTCTCGGTGTGAAGCCTGTTCTCTGCCTCGTCGAAGACCACAGACTGAGGACCGTCGATCACGGCCGCCTCCACCTCCTCCCCCCTATGCGCCGGGAGGCAGTGCTCGAAGACGGCGTCCTTCTTCGCTCTAGCCATGAGCGACTTCGTGATCCTGTACCGTGGCATGAACGCTTTGAGACGCTTCTCCTGCTCCTTCTCGAACCCCATCGACACGAAGGTGTCCGTCATGACGCAATCAGCTCCTGAGACAGCTTCCTCCGGGTCGCTGACGGTCTCGACCTCCCCTCCTGTTGCCTTCGCCAGCTTTGAAGCAGCCAGGAACATGGTTGGGTCAGGCTCATACCCTCGCGGCGTCGCGGCGACGAAATGGATACCGGCAAGGGCTGCGCCGTACGCCCAAGAGTTGCAGACGTTGTCCCCGTCCCCCACCCATCCGATCTTGAGGCCCCTCAGCTTCCCCTTGTGTTCCTTCAAGGTGAGGAGGTCGGCCAGGATCTGGACCGGATGATGGACGTCGCTCAGCCCGTTGATCACCGGGACAGAAGCAGCCCTGGCCAGGCGCTCGAGGTCCCCGTGCCTGTTCACGCGGGCCATGATGCAGTGGACGTATCTCGAAAGTACCCGGGCGGTGTCCTCCACCGTCTCCCCCCTCCCCAGCTGAAGTTCGTTTGCGCTCAGGTTCATGGAGAACCCCCCGAGCTCTGCGACCGCGACCTGGAAGCTGACTCTGGTCCGGAGGCTGGGCTTCTCGAAGACGAGCGCGACGTTCCTCCCCTTCAGAGCTCCCGACCCAACCCCTTCCGAACGCGCCGATTTCAGGCGGGCGGCGAGGTCCAGGACCGCCCCGAGGTCCTCCGGGGTGAACTCTTCGAGGGTGAGGAAGTTCTTGCCGTTCAACTGCTCTTCGAGCCCAGCGCCTGGAGCTGTCGGACGGCCTCTTTCAACACTTCTATGCTGTCCAGGTAATCCCTGACCTGGACCATCTCCCCGTCGGTGTGGCTCGTGCTCGAAAGCCCAGGGCCGTAGGTCACGCACTCGGCGTGTTTCTTCTGGGCGAAGGTGTTCATGTCCCCGGTTCCGGTCTTCCGCACCAGGCTGGGCCTCGTCTTCAGGCGGAGGAGTATGGCCCTCTGGAACGCCCGGACCAGGCTCGACCCCGAGTCGGCCTGGTAAGCCTCCGTCGGCTCGCCAGGCTTCACTTCGACCTGAACCCCATCGTCGGTCTGCCTGGCAACGAACTGGATCTCGCTTATCGCCCGGGCCGATGGGATCGACGGTGGCAGCCGGAGGTCGAGGGTGGCCTCGCATGAATTCGGGATCACGTTGTGGTAGTTCCCCGCCCTGACCAGGGTGGGGGAGACCGAGAGAGACCTGAAGTGGTCTCCCTGGACCTCCTTGGACCTCTCGTAGTCCTCCAGCCTTGAGAGGAGCTGCGTGAACTCTTCGAAGGCGCTCCGCTGCGCCCATGGGGAACCGGCGTGCCCCCCTGCCGTCTTCACGGTGACATAGAGGCTGACCCTCCCGCGATACCCGATCGTTATCCTGTTGGCCCCGCTCGGCTCCCCGAACACGACGTAGTCGTAATCCGCCCCGCCTCTGATCAGCTGCTCGATCCCTGCCCCTTCACCTTCCTCTTGGGTCACCCCGGCGAACGTGATCCTGATCCCCGAGTCGGCCATGGCAGCCCCCGCCAGAAGGAGTGCGCAGAGCGGGGACTTCGCGTCGGCCGCCCCCCTGCCGTAAACCCTCCCCTGCTTCCTGGCGACCGGGAGCTCGCCTGGGACGGTGTCCATATGACCGCAGAGGAGGAGCTTCGTCCTCCCCTTCCCGATTTCTCCGATGGCGTTGCCCGCCCGGTCCGTCCGGACCTTCGAGTATCCGAGCCTGTCCATCTGCTGGCTCAGGTAGGCGGCAAGCCCCGACTCCTGGGTCGTTGGGGAGTAGATCTTCAGTGCGTCCATGAGGACCCTTACAGGGTCGTCGGCGGAGCCTGTCATCTCTTCTGGACCGAGATCAGATAATCAATAACCATTCCGGGGATGTCGACGCCGGTGGCGGGGACACTGTTCTTGAACTCGGTGGTGTTGTTGACCTCGTGGACCATCAGGCCTTCCTTCCCCTCCATGAGGTCCACCCCGACGAACTCTCCCCCGACGGCCTTGGCGGCCCTGACCGAGAGGTCGTCGAGCTCCGGGGTGACCCTGCACTTCTCGGCCTTCCCTCCCCTCGCAGTGTTGGTCCTCCAATCGGTGCCGGAGTATCTGTAGATCGCGGCGACGGTCCTGTCCCCAATGACGAAGGTGCGGATGTCCCTGGGTGGACGCTCGACGAACTCCTGCAGATAGAATACCTGGTAGAGGGGGAACATCTCCTCTCGATGTTCGATGACGGCTCTGGCCGCGTCAGGGTCCCTCAGGAGGGCCGACAGCCTCCCCCAGCTCCCTACGACGGGCTTGAGGACCGCCGGGTACCCCATCTGGTCTATCGAGCGAAGGGCCGAGTCTTCCGACATCGCCAGGACGGTCTTGGGGGTCGGGATGCGGTGCTTCAGCAGAGCGAGGGACCCGAGCAGCTTGTTGCCGCTGACCCAGGCGCAGGCGAAGGAGTTGACGACCCGGTGCCCCGCCGACTCCAGCGCCGCCGTCGAGTGGACGTTGCGGAAATAGCTGACGGACCTCTGGAGGACCACTCTGTCAGCAAGAGGCAACCCGCCGGAGCTCAGGGTGATCGAGATGTCCTTGGCGTCGACGAGGTTGACCTTTACGTCGCGCTTCTCGGCTGCGGTGACGAGGGCCTTCTCTTCCCAGCGGACGGTGTCGTAGAGGAGGGAAAACGATGTCGTCCGTTCACTCGCCCCAGTCCTCTTCCTCCAGCTCGGCCTGCCGGAGAGTGAAGAGGCCGCCCGACCGCTCCCTCACAAGTTCGAATGACGTCCCGCATTCCTTGCAGGAGACTATCTCGCCCTGAATGGCGTCGGCCGGGACGTTGACCGGTGCGTCGCACTCTATGCAGTTGATCGTCGATTGCCTCCCCCTTTAGCTTCGCCGAGGTGCGGTTATCAGCGTATTGTGACGAAATCAGCGAATCGTGCGCAGCACCATGGTGGTATTCGTACCCGTCACGCCCGCGGTCCGTCGGACCCCTTCGATGGTGGAGTTCACCTCGCCGATGTTCGCACCCTTGACAATCACGGCGATGTCGAACTGGCCTGCGGTCTCGTAGACCGATTCGACCCCTTTGACCCCGCGGATCTTCTCGCTCACCTGGCGGGTGGGAGTCCCCGGGTCGACGGAGACCCAGGTGATGGCGCTGCTCAGGTCCTTGTCGTCGACGTCGACGGTGAACCTGCGTATCCTTCCGCTTGCCTTCAGGTTGTCTATCCTCCGCCTGACCGCCGACTCTGAGAGCCCCAGCTTCGTGGCGATCCCGGTGTTGGAGGCCCTGGCGTCCTCCCTCAGCACCCCTATGAGGAGGTCGTCAATCCTGCCCGAGTCTGCCTGCTTCCTCTTCGCCAATTACCCGCTCCAGCACCTCCAGTCCCTTCGTTATTTGCGTCTCCTCGATGGTGAGCGCCGGGAGGAACCTGAAGGTGTCCCTCCCGGAGTAGCCGAAGATGACCCCCTGAGATTCGGCCGAAAGCAGCTGGGCGAGGATGTCCACCCGCGTCTGCAGGGCGAGCATCAGCCCCAGGCCCCGGACCCCCTTCACGAGTCTGTGGTCGGAGGCGATCTTGGCCAGCCCCGCCTTCATCATCTCCCCCCTATCACGCGCCTTCCCCGGAAGGTCGTTCTGGGTGATGAAATCCAGCGCGGCCGATCCTGCCGCGCATGAAAGCGGGTTCCCTGCGAAGGTGCTCGTGTGCTCTCCGCCCTTGAGGCTCGCCGCGACTTCGTCCCTGGCCAGGGCCGCCCCGATCGGGAGGCCGCCGCCCAGCCCCTTGGACACGGTCATGATGTCCGGGACCACTCCCCAGTGCTCTGAGGCCCACATCTTACCTGTCCTACCGAGCCCGCTCTGGATCTCGTCCAGGATCAGGAGCGCCCCCTTTTTGTCGCAGATCTCTCTTACCTGCCTGAAGTAGTCCGGAGGCGGGACGATGATCCCCGTCTCCCCCTGGATGGGTTCGGCCAGGACGGCCGCGGTGTCGTCATCGACCAGCGCGGAGAGGGACGCCGGGTCCCCGTACTCCGCGAACTCGAACCCTTCGAGGAGCGGTCCGAACGGGTCCCGGTACTTCTTGTTCCAGGTGGCGGAGAGGGCCCCGTACGTCTTCCCGTGGAACCCCCCCTTCATCGAGATGATCTTCTTGCGGGCGGTGTGCCGCCTGGCCAGCTTAATCGCAGCCTCTACCGACTCCGTCCCGGTGTTGGCGAGGAGCGACTTCCCCAGCCCCTTCGGGGCTACCCCGACGAGCTTCTCCATGAACTCCGCCCTGGCGTCGTTGTAGAAGGTGCCGTGGCAGGTGATCAGTTTCTCGGACTGCTCCCGGACGGCGCGGACCACTGCGTCGTTGCAGTGGCCGACGAGGGCGACCCCGATCCCGGTCATGAAATCTACGTATTCCTTCCCGTCGCCGTCCCAGACCACCGACCCCTTCCCCCGGACTATCGTCAGCGGGAGCTTCTTGAAGGCGGAGGCCCCGAACGACTCTTCGAGCTCTCGGATTCTGTTCATTGGTTGCTGACCACCGTACAGTTATCGTGAGCGATGGCCCGTGTGAGCGGGGCATCTCTCGTCCCCGAACATATTATCGCCTCCTTCACCCCGCCTTCTACGGCCTCGGCGGCGGCCATCACCTTCTTCTGCATCCCGAACCCGATCTTCGGAAGGCTGGAGGAGGCCTCGGAGGGGGTAAGGTGCCCGACGAGCTTCTCATCGAAGGTGAGGCCACCGACGTTCGTCAGGAACACCACGGCGTCGGCTTTGACGCCTAGGGCCACGGAAGAGGCGGCTCGGTCGCCGTCCACGTTCAACGGCTCGGAGGTCTCCCCCGACGCCACCGGAGAGACTACCGGGACGTACCCCTGGGATAGGAGGCTGTCAAGGAGCGGCGCATTGACCCCTGTCACCTTGCCCGTGTACCCTCCTTCGATGGCCAACCTCCTTCCTCTGTCGTCCATTATCACGAGCTTCGTCTTCCTCTTCGCCTGGAGGAGCCTGTCGTCCGCACCAGAGAGCGAGACGCTCTTCAGCCCGGCCGCCCCCAGCGCTGAGACGAGCCTCTTGGCGAGCAGCCCGCACATCACCATCTGGTAGATCTCGGCCGTCTCCTTGTCGGTGTATCTGCTTCTGATCCCTTCTGGGGAGACGACGAACCGCTGCTCCTTTCCGAGCTTCGTCGCGTATTCGGTGACGACGTCCCCGCCTCCGTGTACGATGATCACCTGGTGTGACGGGGCGAGGCCCACCAGGTCATCGATGAGCCCCATGGGGACCACTTGTTTCATCAGGCTCCCTCCGATTTTGACGACCATCCTCATCTTGGCTACACCGGGTGGAGGGGCGCCATGGCGAGGCCCGTCTTCTCATCGAGCCCCAGCATGAGGTTCATCGACTGGATGGCGTTTCCGGCGGCTCCTTTGATCAGGTTATCGGTGGCCGACAGTGCGACCAGGCGGCCGGTCCTCTCTTCGATCTCGAACCCTACGTCGCAGAAGTTGGAGCCGATGACGAGCTTCGGGTCGGGGAGCCTAAACGGCCCCTGCTTGTCCCGGACCAGACGGACGAAGTAGCTCCCCGCGTACGTCGAGCGGTACGCTTTCCAGACGTCGATGGGTTTCGGGGCGATGTTCAGGAAGATATGCGAGGTGACAAGTATCCCCCTCACCATGTTCACTGCGTGCGCCGACATGGACACCTTGACCTGCTCGCCCGCCATGGCTGCCAGGACCTGCTCGATCTCGGCTGAATGCCTGTGCCCGGCGGGCTTGTAAGGCCTCACGACGTTGAACCTCTCGGAGAAGTGCGTTGACACGGACGGCTTCCCTCCGGCCCCCGACGACCCGACCTTGGCGTCCACCACTATGTGCTCCCTGTCTACCCCGAGGGACTTCTCCTTCAGGAGGGGGGCGAGGGCGAGTATCGCCGTTATCGCCATGCACCCTGGCGACGAGACGAGCCGCGCCCCTTTGACCTGGTCCCGGTTCAGCTCGGGGATGGAGAAGACGAACTTTTCGAGCAGGTCGGCCCTCGGGTGCTCGTAGCCGTACCAGGTCGGGTACTGGGCCCTGTCGCTAAGGCGGAAGTCGGCGCTCAGGTCGACCACCTTCAGCCCTGCGTCGGCTATCTGGGGGACGATCTTCACCGACTCCCCGTGGGGGAGGGCGGCAAAAACGAAGTCTGAGTTCTCTATGACCTTCGACGGGTCGTTTGGAGAGAACTGGAGCTCGGTCACTCCCCTCAGGTTGGGGTGGACTCTGAACACGTACTCTCCAGCGTACTTCCTGGACGTCGCCGTGGTGACCTCGACATCGGGATGCTGGAGCAGCAGCCGCAGGAGCTCCCCGCCTATGTATCCCGAGCCGGCCAGGATCCCCACCCGGACCATGCTAACTCCTCGCGACCTGCGCCACGTACTTGATGAGCTGGGCCGGGATGTCGGTGTCCACCGCCGACTGGGCGCCTTTGAACTCGACCGTGTTGTTCACTTCGTGGACGAGGTATCCCGAGTCAGGCTCCATGGCGTCGACGCCCAGAATCCCGCCGCCTACCGCTTCCGCTGCGCTCAGGATGATCTCCTTCAGCTCCTTGTCTGGCTTGAACGCCTTGGACACCGCTCCCCGCGCCACGTTCGTCCTCCACTCCCCCTTCGGGGCTATCCTGTGGACGCAGGCGACTATCGTGTCTCCGGCCACGATGGCTCTGACGTCGCGGGGGGGCCTCCTGATGTACTGTTGCATGTAGTACATGTGCTGCTCCTGCGGGTTGGCCAGCTCTTCCTTGAACTCGATGAGGGACTGCAGGGTGGCCCTGTCCCTCACGACGGTTACCATGCGCCCCCAGCTCCCGGTGAAAGGCTTCATGACGAAGGGGTACCCGAGCTTCTCCGCCGCTTCCTCTGCAGCCTCGGACGTGAGCGCCAGGAGCGTCCTCGGGGTCGGGACCCCCGCCTTCGAGAGGGCTATGCTCGTGGCGAGCTTGTTGCTGCACGTTTCGGCCACCTCCGACCTGTTGATCACCGGGACCCCAGCGCCTTCGAGGGTCTGGGTGAGGAGGGACGACCTGTAGTGGCTTATGCACCTCTGGAGGACGACGTCTCCGAACTCTGGGCGTTTCCTGGGGACCTCGAAGACGAGACCCTTCACGTCTACGAGAGACGCTTGGATCCCTGCCGATTCGGCGGCGTCGACGAGAGCCTTCTCCTCCCACCTCAGGCGGTCGAATGTTATGCTTAGCTTCACTCGCCCCAGTCCTCCCCCACCTGCTCGGCCGACTTCAGGAGCACGTTGCCGTTGCTAATCTCGGCTACCTCGTACTCCGTGGAGCAGTCCTTGCACGACACTATCTCACCGACGATGGCGTCGTTGGGGACCCTCAGAGCCGCTCCGCATTCCTTGCAGCTCGTGTTCAATTCTTTGGTTTCACCTCCCGGGCGATGCCCGTGGACGCTGTGCTCAGCGACCTTTCCGCCTCTCTGAGGGACGACTTCATCTCAGAGAGGGCGGACAGAGTGAGCTCGAGCTTCTTCTCGCGGGCCTTCGTCCCCACAGCGATGAAACGGGGGTTGCTCCCGCCTTCGGTCGCGATAGACTCGACAAAGCTCTCCGGGCGAAGGATCTTCTTCGCCGCCTCTGCTTCGATCGACAGCCGTCTGCCGAACTTCGCGGAGACCCCTCCCAACTTCGCCGGAGCGACCTCGGCGAGGGGTTTCCCTGATTCGACGGATATCCTGACCAGCCCGCCGACGATGGCATGGGCCTGCCTGAACGAGACGCCGTCCTCTTTCACCAGGTGGTTTGCGAGGGCGACGGCGGTGGAGTTGTCACTCTCTATCGAGCTCCTGACCTCCCGGGCCCTGACGGACGCCGTCGCGACCATCCCCGTTAGCACGGCTAGAGAATCGGCCGTGTCGTCCAACCCCCTCCACAACTGGGGGGTGACCTCCTGCAGGTCCAGGTTGTACGAATAGGGAAGCGCCTTCAATATGGCGCAGGCGGCGACGAGGTCCCCCATTACCGACCCTGCCTTGGCGCGGACCATCTCCGCAGACACGGCGTTCTTCTTCTGCGGCATTATGCTGCTGGACGCTGCGTAGGCGTCCGCGAGCTCGATGAAGCCGAACTCCGACGCGCTCCAGAGTATCAGTTCCTCGGCGAGCCTGCTCGCATTCAGCATCACCATCGTGGCGCAGGAAAGAGCTTCCACCGCGACGTCCCTGGACGAGACGGCGTCCATGGCGTTGAGGATGATGCCGGAGAAACCGAGAGACTTGGCGACCGCCTTCCTGTCGAGCCTGACCGAGGTCCCGGCCATGGCGGCTGCCCCCATGGGGGACTCGTTGACCCTGGAGTAGAGCTGGCGGACCCTGTCGGCGTCCCGCTGGAACGCGTCAAAGTAGGCCGTGAAGTGGTGGGCCAACGTGACGGGTTGGGCCCGCTGGAGGTGGGTGTAGCCAGGGATGATCGTCTTTCCTTCTTTCTTGACCAGTCCGAGCAGGGCGCGCTGAAGGCTCGCGACCCCGCCGAGCAGCCCGAGAAGCTGCTCCCGGAGCTCCATTCTGATCGCCGCGGCCACCTGGTCGTTCCTGCTCTTCCCGTAGTTCAGGAACCCAGCCGTCTGCACGCCGAGGGCGTCGACGGCCTGCTGCTCGAGCTGCTGGTGGAAGTCCTCGGCCTTCGAGTCAGGAGAGATTGCGGGGGAAGCCCCGAGGAGGAACTTCACGACCTTCCCTCCCGTCGCCCTGTCGACTTCGCCCGCTTGCACAAGCGCTGCCATGTGGGCCATGTTCACCGTGATGACGTGGCGGGCGATGCGCCCGTCGGCTGCCATCGAGGAGGTGAACGCGAGGGCCCTTTCACTTGGCTTCCTTAGCCTTGGTCCTCGGATGTCCAATCTCCTGTTCTTCCTCAACTTTAGAGTTCAGGCTGGCGGCGACCCTCGACTGCAGCCCCCAGAGCTCGATGAACCCGATGGCGTTCCTCTGGTCGAACTTCGAGCCTCGCCCGTAGGTGGCGAGCCCCAGGTCGTAGATCGAATACTCGGAAGACCTCCCTACCACGCGCATCGAGCCCTTGTAGAGCTTGACCCTGACGGTCCCGGTGACGCGGTGCTGCGTGGCGGAGACGAACCGGTCCAACGCGGTGCGCAGCGGCTCCAGCCAGAGCCCGGAGTAGACCAGCCAGGCCCATTCCCTCTCCACCTGGGCCTTGAAGTCGAGCTCGTGGCGGGTGAGGACCAGCTTCTCCAAGTCCTTGTGGGCTTCGATGATGACCGAGGCGGCCGGGCACTCGTAGACCTCCCGGGACTTTATCCCGACGAGCCTGTCCTCGACGTGGTCGATGCGGCCGACCCCGTGAGACCCAGCGAACTGGTTGACGTAGGTCACGAGCTTGATGAGCTCCATGGACCGCCCGTTGACCTTCGTCGGGACCCCTTCCTGGAAGTGGAGGTCCAGGTACCCCGGTTCGTCGGGGGCCTCCTCGGGGGAGACAGTCCACTCGAAGGCGTCTTCCGGGGGTTCGGCGTTCGGGTTCTCCATCGGCCCGCTCTCGATTGAGCGCCCCCAGATGTTCTGGTCCACGCTGTAGATCGACTTGGACGGCTTGACAGGGAGCCCGCGCTTCTGGGCGTAGGCGATCTCCTCGTCCCTGCTCATGTTCCATTCACGGACCGGGGCGATGACCTGGAGGGTGGGGTTCATGGCCCTCACGGTGACGTCTATCCTCACCTGGTCGTTCCCCTTCCCGGTGCACCCGTGGGCGACCGCGTCGGCCCCTTCCTTCTCGGCCACCTCGACCAGCTTCTTCCCGATCAGGGGCCTCCCCAGCGCCGTGCTGAGCGGGTATTTCCCCTCGTAGAGGGCGTTGGCCTTGATGGCGGGGACGACGTAGTCCCGCAGGAACTCTTCCTTGGCGTCGATGTTGTAGTGGTTCCGGGCGCCTATCTGCCTCGAGCGCCTGCCTATCTGGTCCATGTCCTCGCGCTGCCCCAGGTCCAGGGTGACGGTCACCACGTCCGAATCGTACTTCTCCTGGAGCCACTTCACCGATACGGTAGTGTCGAGACCACCGGAAAAAGCGAGAGCGACGGTCCTGCGCAAGTTTCTGAATAATCTTCGCCTGAAAAATGTTTTTATAGATTTTGGCCAGAAAATCACAAATTGGTCAGACGACGGCCAGAATCGGTCAACATCCTCTCCGTGAACCGGGCGGTAAAGGAGGAGGTGGACTCCGACTTTTCCGTCCAGGACGCCCTGTCCAGAGACTACGCGAACCTGAGCTCGCTCGCGCGGGTCCTGGCCCCCAAGGTGGCTCGGAGGATGAGGGCAAGGGCAAAGGACGTCCACGAAGTCGGGGTGACAAGCGCCCTGAAGAGGCTCCGGGACAGCTACTCGGCGCAGTCACCACAGGTCACGAAGGTCATCGGGGGGAGCGCGGTCAACGTCAGGACCCACGTTTCGCGGCTTTCGGTCGAAAAGACCAGACGGACCCTCCAGACGGTGAGCGCCCTTCTGGGCGAATACCACGAGGATTTCATCCAGGTATCCGAGTCCCTGTCCTCGATCACGCTCATCTTCGACCAGAGGCTGTACAAGAAAGTGAGGCGGGCGCTGGCGGGCGGAGAGTTCCTGCAGGAGGGGGAGGAGTGCGCCGCCATCACCGTCCAGAGCCCCCGCGCCATAATCAACACCCCCGGGTGCGTAAGCGCCTTCTTCGACCAGCTCTCGAGGAAGAGCGTCAACGTCGAAGACACGGTGAGTTGCTACACGGACACGATCTTGGTGGTCAGCATGAAGGACGCGAGCCGGGCCTTCGAGGCCCTGACCGAGCTGGTCTCGGAAGAGCAGCGGAAGCTCGACCAGGGCTACAGAACAGCATAAGAAATGGTCGCGTCGCGAGTAACGCGCATGAAGGTCACGGTCTGCGCGATGCCGGACGACAGGGATGAGTTCGCGGGCGAGTGGGAGAAGCTCGCAGCCCACGTCAGGAGGGAGTCGAGCGAGGTCGTCCTCCTCCCCGAGATGACGTTCTCACGATGGTTTGCCGCCTTCCCGAAGTACAAGCCTGAGGTCTGGAAGAAGGCCGTGGCGGACCACGAGGCCTGGATCAGGCGGCTCTCCGAGCTCGAAGCCCCGGTCGTCCTCGGGTCGAGACCCATCATCAAGGACGGGAAGAGGCTCAACCAGGGGTTCGTCTGGACCAGGAAAGGCATCAGGGGAGTGCACGAGAAGTACTACCTCCCCAACGAGCCCGGGTACTATGAGGCCAGGTGGTACGACAGAGGGGATGGCGGGTTCGACCCCTTCCAGGCCGCAGGGTGGAAGGCCGGGTTCATGATCTGCAGCGACCTGTGGTCCATGGCGAGCGCGAGGTCATACGGGAAGAACGGCGTAGGCCTGCTCGCCGTCCCGAGGGCGACGGGGGAGCACAGCGTCGACAAATGGATCGCGGGCGGGAAAACAGCCGCCATCGTATCAGGAGCCTACTGCGCCTCCTCGAACAGGACGGGGGAGCTGGGCGAAGCCCACTTCGGAGGTCGCGGGTGGCTGTTCGGCCCCGACGGGGAGGTCCTGGGGCTCACCACCGACGCAAGGCGCTTCGTGACCGTGGACATCGACCGCTCGAAGGCGGCAAAGGCAAAGAAGTCGTACCCGCGATACTCTCTGGAGCCCGATTAGCCGGCCAGCATGGAGTCCAGGAACTTCCTCGTGTCGAACGGGGCGAGGTCGTCGTATCCCTGCCCGACGCCGAGGAAGAGCACAGGCTTGCCGGTCGAGTAGACTATCGACAGCGCCGCCCCTCCCCTCACGTCCGCGTCCGCCTTGGTCAGGATCGCCCCGTCGAACCCGACGTGCTGGTTAAAGAGCTCCGCCTGAGAGACCGCGTCGTTCCCCGTGAGGGCGTCGGCGACGAAGATGCGGAAGTCGGGCTGGACCACCCGGACGATCTTGGCCATCTCCTCCATCAGGTTCTGGTTTGTCTGCATCCTCCCAGCGGTGTCGATGATGAGGCAGTCGGCGTGGTGCGCCTTGGCGTAGAGGACCCCATCCCTCCCCACGGCGGCGGGGTCGGCCCCGTAACGCTGTGACACGACCTTCAGCGCAAGCCTCCCGGCATGTTCGGTGAGCTGCTCGATCGCCCCCGGCCTGTGGGTGTCCCCCGCGGCGCAGACGACGGAGAGCCCGCTCTTCTTCAGGTAGCTCGCGAGCTTGGCGACCGTAGTGGTCTTCCCTGTCCCGTTGATCCCCAGGAACAGGACGACGTATGGACCCCCGGTCTTCCTGACCTTCTCCCTTATGTTGGCCAACAGATCCACGGACCCGGCCTTGGCGAAAGCGGTCTCCAGGGCTACCGTGAGCCTCTGGCCAACCACCTCGGATGGTTTGGCGGACCGGTCGACCTTGGTCCCGGCGAGGCTCTTCTGGACCTCGGTCGTGAGGGCTTCGGCCACGCTCTGGGCCACGTCGCTCTCAATCAGAGAGATCTGAAAGTCGAAGACGATCTTGTCGAGGTCATCGTCGCTGAGCTGTTTCTGACTGACGGCGATGGTGACGGCCGAGAACGCCTGCTTCAGCCTCTCGAACATGGGAGGCTACCCCTCCTGGCTTCTGGCAACCAGGCTGTTCAGGGCGTCCCTATCCGTGTTCAGCCTCTCGGCGATTTCGTTCCTCTGCTGGATTACGGAGACTATCGTTTTCTCGACGTCCCTGCTTCTCTCCTCCAGCGTGGCGACCGCCTCCTCCTTTGGCTTCTCCAGAACGATGTTGGCCCCGATGCTCACGAGCACCTTGTCGGTGGCGGGGGGCTGGGAGCGGAGCATGGCCCCGGCGCCGATCTGGGTGAGGACCTCGTCCGAATCCTGGCCTGACAGCCCCTTGATCGAATCCAGGGCCGCGCGGCTCTCGATGAGAGCCCTTTCCAGCAGGGTCTGGCGCGACGTCAGCTCGTTGTAGGTGCTTTCCAGGACTCTGATCTCCACGACCAGGGCGTTGGCCGTTTCCTCGGCCGTCGGCTGCTGCCTGCTCAATCCCGATTCATCTCACACGCCCAGCGCCCGCGTTATAAACACAAGTTCGGGTCCGGTCGTCTGGCTCCCTGCCACGGCGTTCTTAGAATTCGCCAACAGCCCTGATGCGACGTAGGGGACCCCGCTGTTGACCGACGTCGGGTAGGCGTCGACCCCCAGCATGCTCCCGATCCGTTCTACCCCCTTCTCGTCAAGGCCAGGGTAGACGGCGGCGCCGGTGTTGGTGGCGACGACGAAAGAGCCTACCTGATGGTACTCCCCGATGGGGACCCGTTCGACCTCCGTCCCCATGACGTCCCTGACCTGCGATAGCGCGTCGGAGTCGAGGATGGGGGAGACGAGCGCACACCTGTCGTTGGCCACCACCAGGTTCCCCACGGCGGTGAGCTTCGAGTCGAGCCTCGACACGTTCAACCCCGTCGCATGCTTGATCTCGCTGATCTCATTTTCCTCGGCGAGCCTCGACACCAGTATCCCGTTGGCGTTCATCGAGGAGAGGGCGCCGAGTAGCCTGGACTCGCCGATGGACGTTGGGACCGCAGTGACATTCAGGCTGTCGCAGAGCTTGTCCGCTTTCGTCTGGGCGAGCCCCTTCGGTAAGAGGATGAACCTGTCGTTGCAGCGCATGAAGACGCCTATGTTCGGGCTCCGGTAGATGTCTATCAGGTGAAGACCCAATGCGTCACTCGGCTTCTGGCTTTGGCGGGAGCTTTACCTTCACGACCCCATCCTCGTCCCGCTCCATCTCGAGGGTTATCCGTCGGGGCGGGTGCCTTATCCCTCTCGCCCAGATCAGTTCGTTGACCTCCGAGTCGATGCTGACCTGGCGGGCCTTCATGTGCCGGGTGGCGAACTCCCGAATCACTATGACCGCCTTCTTCGCCCTCCTGTAGGGCGGAGCCTCGTACACGACCCCCAACGGGACCACGTAGGTCCTGGTCAACTCCTCCATCTTCTGTTCAGACATTGATTATCACTTCAGCCCCAGCTTGCGCTGCCTCCAGTGGCGCCGCTTCGGGTTGGTCCTGGTCCCACGGTTGGTCCTCACTATGACCCATGTGGGCACGGACCTTGCCTGCTTCGTCGCCTTCGTCAGGCGGTTCTTCTTGGACTTGTCCTTGACTCTAGCCATGCTATATCCTTCTGATCTTGATCTCCCGCTTCTTCTCCTGAAGGGCCGAGAGCATCTGTTTGACCTGCCCGTCGTCCACCGCCTTCTTCAGCTTCCCCGACGACGCGAGCTGGATGACGTACTCCTCTATCGACTGGGCCAGGTCGGGCCTTACCATCCTGACGTTTGAGAGCCTCTCTCTCGCTTCGGAGGTGAGCGCCATCCTCAGGGCGGCCTCCCTCATCATCTTCTGGTCCTGGGCTTGCTTGTCGTCCTGCTTCCTCGGCTGCTGGGACATGCCTAGGCGTACCTCGCTAGGGCCTTGTCGTCCTGGCTGAGCTTGGTGAAGAGCTCCTTCGACGTCTTGTCGAGCATCGCCCTTCCCTTGGGAGAAAGCACCCTCCCCTTCGGGGTCTTCGCCACCAGCTCTGCCTGCTCGAGCTGGATCAGGATCTTCCTGATGGACGACCCTCCGGCGTCCCGGTGGTGCTTCGGATAGTACTTCAGGGCCTTGGTTCCTCCGTAGGCGCGCTCAAGGTCGCCGAGGCCGACGGGGCCGTGAAGGTAGAGCTTCCGCAAAAGCGAAGCGGCCCTTGTGAACCACCAGTCGGGGCTCGATGGGGGCCTTTCTGCGTGGGAACCGGTCTTGACCAGCTTAGCCCAGGCTGGCTGTTCCACGCCAGGGGTGCCCTTCATCATCTCCGCTAGGGCGGAGATGAGCTTGGCTGACGGGACGTCGTGCGCGCTTACCATAACGTCTCACGAAACGAATTTCCGAGCCGCTTTTGTAGCTATTTAAGCTTCCGCGATGATTGGCCTAGTCCCATATCTGTAGCTTGAGCCTTATTCTGTACCGGATGAGCTGTCGTATGTTGTATGTCAGGACCTTCAACCCTGCCTCCCTCTTCTGGGTGTGCCACCTTCGGCTCCTGAGGAACTCCCCGTACTTCCCCTTGAATGACGAGTTCGTCGATTCCGCGTTGCTCCTCTTGTGGTACCGCTTCTCGAACGCCTCGGGGTGCTCCTCCCTGAACCTCATCATCTCCCTCCAGGCCTGGTGCCCCTTGGCCTTCATGGTCGCGTTCTTCCTCGGCATCAGGAAGGGCCTCCCGCCTCGTTCTTTCACGAGCTGGGCGTTCTCCCTGCAGGAGTTAGCCCTGTCCGAGCAGACGTCCCCTATCCTTCCATGGATGCGCTTCAGGAGGGTCCTGAACCTGGGGGAGTCGTGCCTGATGGCTGACGTGAGGGTCCACGAATAGATCGGCTTGTCCTTGTGCCTGCATTCGCAGGCGAGGTGGAGCTTGCGGAAGTCCCTCCTCTTCGACGGGTTCGTGTGGGTGCGTATCGAGTACCACGAGCTCCTCCTCCTTATCCCGAGGCCGGAGGAGTCAGTCTATGGCCAGGTTCTTCTTGCGCGTTACTCCGCTCTTTTTTGAATCGACGCACGGCCGAGTCATTCATCCTGACCAGCGTGTCGACGCCTATCCTGGTGCACGCCCTCTGCATGGTCGATTTGCCTGGAGCCTTCTCCAGGCCCAGCTCCCTCAGCAGGGCGGGGTCGTTGTTCAGGTGCGCCTCCATCTCCCTGTACTCCTTCCTCCAGTAGGTCATCAGGAGGAGTATCAGAAGCATCTGCCTGAACGAGTACGAGAAGGGCCTCCCGCCGGGGTGCTTCTTCGGGTCCTGCCTCCTCCAGCCTTCGGGTTCTGTGATTTCGCTGACGATTTCCTTGGCCGTGTCGATGAAGAGTCTCTCTTCGTTCCTTGACGCCCTTTCGTAGACCAGGTACTGTCCTTTGTTCTTCATGTTTTCGTCACCTCAGGAGGCTCACAGTGGTGCCGGAGCGTATCATGTGCTCAGACAAGAGAGTCTGACAGGCTAGTCAAGATATGGGACTACGCCCTCCGAGGGGAAGCCTATTATTATTAGGAGACTCTCTTCAACTCTAACGACCTAACACCCCTGACCTTTACCTCGACCTTCTTCCTGTAGATGGGCTTCTCTTCTCCCTCGATCCTCACCTCCAGCTCCCTTACTCCGATGTCTGCGGCCGTGGGCAGGAAGAATAGGGT
>CAYZDN010000028.1:0-13158 GCA_964477505.1 uncultured Nitrosopumilales archaeon | reverse complement strand
GGACGGCAACGCCTTCCTCACCCAGAAGGGTCGGGAGGAGATCAGGGTGGTCTTCATAGGGGGTGGTTTCGAGATCATCCACTACGGCCACGTCTACACCCTCGCAAAGGCGAAGGGCCTCGGAGACGCCCTTGTCGTGTCGGTCGCCCGGGACAGCACGATCCGAAGGAGGAAGAACAGGGAGCCCCTCATCGTGGAAGCGGACAGGGTCAAACTCCTTTCCGCGCTAAGGGACGTCGACGCGGCCATCCTCGGAGTCGAGGGGGACATCTACGTCACCCTCGAGAGGGTGAAACCAGACGTCGTCGCGCTGGGGTACGACCAGTACCACCTGGAGGAAGACGTGAAGAAAGAAGCTGCCAAGCGGGGGATGAAGGTTGCGGTAATCAGGCTCGACTCCCCGTACCCCAAGATAAAGACGAGCAGGATTCTGAAGGAACTCTAGCTACCTCAGCGGCCGTCGAGCTTCTTCTCGAGGCGGGCCATCGAGGTGCTGACGGCTTCCCTCCCCATCTCTTCGGCGAGGAGCCCCCGGGTGTCTTCGACGAGCATCCTGGCGACGTCGATCTTCCTTCGCGCGCCGTTGACCACATGGTCGTAGACGGCGAGCGGAGAGCAGAGGGAGTAGAGCTCCTGCATCACCTCAAAATAATCCCTCGCTTTCTGCAGCTTCCTCTGGAGTATCGAGTCGAGGACCAGCCTCTTCAGCTCGCCGACCGTGTCGAGCAGCCCAAGGAGGTACGCCTCCGGAGAAGCGCCAAGGCCCTCCATGGACGGCAAGGGTCTGCCCTTGGCCAGGGCCACCACCGAAGACGCTTCGACGAATTCCGCCTCCGGCGACACGAGGTAGCGAGATGAACCGGCGTCAGAGGATTTCTTCAGAGACGCCAGGAGCGATTTCGCCGTTGCCACCTCCTTCTCGGCGTCCTTCATCTTCCCGGTGTGGACGCTGATTATCGCCCTAGAAGACGCTGAGATGACGTCCCGGCTCTCCTTGAGGACCCTGTCTCTCTTTTCGAGTTGGCTCGAGAACCGCGCCTCCATAAGTCTGAGAGACTTCTTGACATCCTCCAAGGCGAGGACCAGCCGCCCCGCGGGGCGTGATAAGGTTACTTGTCCTCGGGACTTTCATGCAACCCTCCCTCTGCGTCGATCCGTCCGCACGCCGCGGAACACATTTACATCCATCTTGAACCAGGCCGCGAACGCGTGCCGACCAATTACGTAAAGGGAAGGTCAAGAGAGTACCGGGCGCTTTACGCATTGAGGAAGGGCGGCTGGATGGCGTCTCGCAGCGCGGCGTCGCACGGAGCGGTGGACGTGTTCGCGGCGAAGGACGGAAAGATTCTGCTGATTCAAGTAAAGAGCGGGAGGGCGAGGGCCACCAAGGAGGAGCTTGAGGAGCTGGCAAAGTGGGGCGAGAGCGCCGACGGCGACGCCGAGGTGTGGTACTACAAAGGCAGGGGGAAGGTGGTTAGGAGGAGGGTCCATGCGGCGAAGAGGAGCGGGAATTGAAACCCAAGTGCTTCTTCTGCGACACGGAGCTCGAGGTCGTCCTCCATACGTTCAAGGTCGGGCCGAGGGACGAGCCGGTATGCGAAGAGTGTCACATCAAGACTACGAACAGGAGGAACGCGAAGGCCCAGGAGGAAGCCGGGGCCTCAGGCTGACGCGCAGGCCCTCTTGAGTTCCCCGATCAGCGTAGAGCACTCGGTGAACTTCTCTTCGTCGTCCCCCTCCCGATAACAGTCCCTGGCTCTTTCGTAGTCGCCTAGCGCGTTGAGCGCCTTGATCGCAGGGGTGACGCTGGGGTCAGAGAGGATCAGGCGGCCCGCGGTCTCGTACCACCCCGCCGCGTCATCGTACTGCTCAAGCTGGTAGAAGCAGGTCGCAATGGACTCGCACGCCTCCACCTTCTGCGGAGACGACGAGAATCTTTCGAACTGCTCCTTCAGGAGGTAAACCGCGGCGTTCCCGCTCCTCATCTTGCCGACCGCGAAACCCTCTGAGAAGTCTTGCATCTGGACGCCAGGCTTGACGGCGGCCTATGAGGAGGGTGCTCTAGTTTTGTTGAGCCGGAAATCAACCGGGCGACATCGCTATCGGTGCCTCAGGGCCGCGTTCTCGGCCTCCCTCAGCCTCCTCCTCGCAAGGGCCGCCTCGAAACGTCGCTTCTCGTCGGGCGTGGACGGTATCACCGGAGGAATCGGAGTAGGATGGCCTTTGCCGTCCAGGGCCACGTAGGTCAGGTAGCACGAACCGGTGTGAGTCGGCTTGCGGGTCGACGGGTCCATCGCCTCTATCCGCACGCCTATTTCCATCGAGGTTGTCCCGACGTAGTTGACCGCCGCCTTGAGGACGAGGAGATTCCCGACATACACCGGCGCGTAGAAGTTCATCCTGTCGATGGAGGCCGTCACGACGTTCGTCCCGGCATGCCGCCAGGCCACTATCGCTGCGATCTCGTCCATGTACCTCATGATGGCCCCCCCGAAGACGTTCCCCATGACGTTCGCGTCGGTTGGCATCATGAGCCTGGCCGTGCTCATTTCCGATTCGGAGGACTTCTTCCCACGCAGCTTCGCCAAGGGGCCAAGTCACCCTATCAGAACTTCATAAAGAAGACCCTGCGGACGGGATTTCCTGTCGGATGATCGTCAGGCAGATTCCAGTGGGGACCATGGCCAACTTCGTCTACCTGTTGGTGGATGAAGGGAGCAGGGAGGCCCTCATCGTGGACTCGGGATGGGAGACCCAGCCTATCGTGAAGGCTGTGGAAGACGATGGCGCGAATGTGAAGTACGCCGTGGCCACCCACGGGCACTTCGACCACGTCTCGACCTTGCGCGAGCTGGCGGCGAAGGTCGGCGCGAAGGTAGCGGCGCACGAGGACTCCCCCATAGACTGCGACCTCAGGGTCGCTGACGGCCAGGGACTGACGCTAGGGAAGAAGACGGTGAAGGTTTTGCACACGCCGGGACACACGGAAGACAGCATCTGTCTGTACGTCGACGGAGCCGTCTTCACCGGGGACACCCTCTTCGTCGGGACGATAGGAAGGTTCGACCATGAAAGGGCCAGGTCGATCTACGGCAGCCTGCACGGCGTCATCCTTAAGCTCCCGGAAACCACTTTGATGTACCCGGGGCACGACTACGGTGAGGTCCCATGGAGGACCCTCGGGGAGGAGCGAGCCGACAACCCGTTCCTGGCGCCGAAGGACTTCAGGAGCTTCCAGGCACTCTTCTCGTGAGAATCGAACGGAGGAGTTCTAATGAGATGTTCCCCCCGCTGACGACGAGGACGAGCTTCGCCCCAGGGATGCCCTTCAACGGACCCTTCATGGCGGCCAGGGGAGAAGCTCCGGAAGGCTCGGCCAGGACCCTCCCCAGCTTGAGGAGGTCGAACACGGCGTCCTCGAGCTCCAGGTCGGTGACCAACCCAATCCTGTCGACGTACTTCCTGACAGCTTCGAATGTGAGCTCTCCTGGCACCGCCGCCTGCATCCCATCGGCGATCGTAGGCCGCGGGGCGACCCTTCGCACCGAGCCTGCCTCTAGCGACTCGTACATGGAAGGGATGGCGACGGTCTCCGCACCGTAGACGCGCGACCTGGCGACCGACTCTCTGACCGCTATGGACACTCCCGATATCAGCCCCCCGCCTCCGATGGCGACAACAACCGAATCGACGTCAGGGAGCTGCCTGGCGATTTCGAGCCCGCAGGTCCCTTGGCCCGCTATGACTTCTCTGTCGTTGAACGCGTGGACGAAGGTGAGCCCCCTCTTCTCGGCCGTGACGGTGGCGTGGTCGTAGGCCTCGTCGTATCCGCGGCCGTACCGGATGATTTCTGCGCCCTGATCTTCGATGGCCCTCAGCTTCTGAGGATTCACGTTCTCCGGGACGCAGATGACCGCCTTTACCCCGAAGAGCTTCGACGCGTATGCTATGGCGTAACCGTGGTTACCCGAGGAGGCGGTCAACACACCCTTCCTAAGGGCCGAGTCAGGAAGGGAGAGGAGCTTGTTCACCGCCCCCCTAAGCTTGAACACCCTTGTCGGGAGCTGAGTCTCGAGCTTGAGGTAGGTCTCCCGCCCCAGAAGGTCGGAGATCCCCTTGGAATACTCCAAGGGAGTCGGGGGGAAGTGCTTCCTCACCCGCGCCTCCGCATCCTCGATGTCCCGCAGGGTGGGAATCAGCCGAACCACTTCTCCAGGGTCTCCGACTGCGGGGATTTCGCCCCCCGGACCCTCGCAATCGCGGCCTCGACCCGGTCGCGAGAAAAGGAGTGCTCTCGAACGAGGAAGGATACCACCTTTTCCTTGTCCATCTGCCCCCAATCGGGGCGGACCCCCTTCGTCGACGGCGCGTTCAGATAGAGGTCGCGTATTCCCCGGTAGTTCACCGTTTGGAGCTCCTCGCTGAGCTCTTTGATGTCCTCAAGTCTGCCGTACTTCTTCAGGTACTTCAGGGCGGTAGCGGGACCTACGCCCGCGAAGCCGTCCGGGTTGAAATCCGTCCCGAGAAGGATGGCGAAATCGACGAGCTGCTCGCGGGTCAGCCCCGTCGACGCAAGGACGGACGAGAGGGTGATGCGCTCTGGTACCACGTTGATCATTATCCCCTTGCTGGGGAGCCGCCTTTTCCCCGATATGGTGACGTTCCTGACAAGGACCGGCGCACCGAAGACTATCGAGTCGTGGTCCTGGGATGCCACGGCGTTGACCGTCCCCTCGATGGCCATCGTGGAAGCCTGGGCTTCCCCCTCAGAAGGGGCGTCGACCCAGGGGATACCCATGGCGTCCAGGAGCTCCTTGGCGTCGGTAACCATGTCTCTGCGAAGTACGGTGGACGCCTCGGCATACTTCCTCGCCTGGGTCATGTCCCCTGCCTGAAGGGCGCGGAGGTACTGGTCCTTGGCCTCCCTCCTCTGCTCCGAACGCCGCCGTATCTCCTCCATCTTCAGCTCGGGAGGTTTGCCGTCGAAGACGTAAACCAGCTTCATCCCGAGCTCTAACAGGTTGATATTGCGATAGAAGAGCCCCGAAATGTGCGAGGTGACCCTCCCCTGGGAATCCTTGAGATGCCCTCCGTCCATCCCCCGGATTATGGCCAAGAACTGGTAGAGCGTGTTGTAGCCGTCGACGGCCAGCTTCCACCCGGAGATGTCCTCAAGCTGGATCTTCTCCCGGGGAATCGAGCCTCCGAATTCTATTCCCATCTGGAAGGACCCTGCCTTCGGGCGATTTATCGGTTAGGTCTACCCTTCGCTGATTCGGGGCAACCTGGTCTCTTCCGTGGGCTTTTCCTGGAACTCTACGCGGCGCTTGTCTTTGCCGACCCATCGTATGGTCACCAGCCCGAGGATCTCGAGCTGCATCAGGACCTTGTCAAGCTCGTCTGGAGAGACCTTCCTCCCGTTCTTATTCAGCGCCTCGAGCATGTCGTCATCCGTGGCGCTCTTCTTGTTCTTGATCCACTCGTATGCCGCGTATCTAAGGGGGTATCTCATCGGATTCTCATCGTGTAAGAAACGGTGAGACGACCGAATCGGTGCGAGTATTAAAGCTATAGGCGCGGGGCTCTGGGAACTACTCGGAGCGGATCGAGGGAAGGGTGGCTCGGGTTGGCAGCGACCGAAGAGTTTCCAGAACCAAGGCATGCCGGCAGAGCGCGCTAGCTCGGAGGGAGCCTGCTCGACATCCGGCTTACCCCCGTCACTTCGTACTGGCTGACGAGAGGTGACTTCGTCACTGATTCCTCGACCTTGTCGACCATACCTTCCTCCTCCGGCGCGACGACGTCCACTATGGCAGCGACCAGCCCAAACGCGATGGGTTCCTCTCTGTGGCTCCTTACCTTCGCGTCCTTTGGCAAGAGGCCTGCCACGGAGTCGACCATGGCCTGGCTCTTGGTGGAGATATCCTGGGGGAGCAGTTTGATCCTGATGACGTAGGAGCCCATGTCGGTTCGCCTACGGGCCTTCGAATCCGCAGTTGACGCACTTGTACCGTCTTGAGAACTTCCTGCACTTCTCGCACCGCCAAATCAGGGTCTCATGGCAGTTGGGACAGTTGAAGTGGACTGCCCTCTCGGCGGGCTTCACCGGCCTGTTGCAGGAATTGCAGAGCGGGAGCGCGACGGTGGCCTGAGACATTTCTCAGGAACCCCTTCGGCCCCCGCAGATATATGTTGCTGAACGAAAGGGCGCGTCATCCATCTACGAGGAGGGAACGCGCTTCCGCGGACGCGACCACTTTAGCCAACCTCAGGAGCCCTGGCAACCCCAGTGCGCCGAGAAGGGCCGAGGCGTGAAAGTCGAAGTCTGTCTTCGAGAGCTTCGCTTCTAACCTAGTGCGGGTCAGCACGGAAAGAATCGCTTCGAAATCCGCGTTGGAGAGCTTCTCGAACACCCCCCTAAGCCTCAGCATGTTCCTCATCTCCTTCAGATATGATGAATCCCACCCCGACCGATATCGGGCGAGGAGCCCAGGGTCGTCGCGCAGTACCGCATTCCACGCCCATTCTGCCGCTGTAACGGATCCGGCGATGGAGGTCGTTATCCCGCCGGCGGTCGTTGGTTTCACCTGGCCGGCAGACTCGCCGACGAAGATCTTCCTTCCCTCCACGAACCTGGGAGATGGGCCCCCGATGTATATGGGCGCAGAGACCTTACGCAGAATCTTGCTGGTTCGACCCTGGAGAAATCCGTCAAGCGCTTTGAAGGGGCTTATTCCGCGTCCGGCGGCGCCGACCTTCGCCCTGTTCCCCCCGAAAGGAATCACCCAGGCGAAGAAACCTGGGTAGAGGTCGGCGTCCAAGAAGATCTCTACGACCCCTTCTTCGACCCATTCTCCCTCAAGCTCGTACTTCGCCGCAGGCAGGATCCCCCTCTTCGGGCTAGACGCGGGGCCCGTCGCGTCGACATAGTATCTCGCCTTCACCGGGCTCCCTCCTCCCCTGACCTCGACCCCCTCTGTTTCCTCGAGCACCGAAGTGACCCTGGCATCTGTTTTGATGGTGGCGCCGTTCGACGCCGCCGTTTCTCCCACCTGCTTGTCGTATTCGCTCCTGTCGAGGACGACGACCTCGAGGGATCCGGCGTCCACCTCGAAGCGCCTGTCGGAAGGGGAATGGATTACGGCCTTCGTGACATCGCTCTGTATTACGGAACGCTCAGGTTCGTATCCATATCTCCGTAGCCCACGGAGGCTTACGAGCCCGTCGCATTTCTCAGGTTCCCCGATCTCCTGATGCTCTTCGAACACGAGAACCTCCGCTCCCCTCCTCGCCGCCTCGGAAGCGAACGCGAGGCCGGCAATGCTACCGCCGCCGACAATGAAGTCATAGGACCCCGCCAACGTCGGAACCGCTGGAAACCCTTAATCGGACTCGTATTAACCATTGATTGGCCGCACTTTGAAACAGGCCATCGTAGTCAGGACTGACCTCAAGATGGGGAAGGGGAAGCTCGCCGCCCAGGTGGCCCACGCCTCTTTGTCGGCCGCGGAGTACGCCCGCGAAAGGAAGCCGCGCTGGTACGACGGCTGGAAGGAAGGAGGGCAGGCGAAGATAGTCCTGAAAGTCGATTCCGAGGGTGCTCTGGATGACCTTTACAGGAAGGCGAAGAGCGCCGGCCTCCCCGCGTCGCTGATCCAGGACAAGGGGTTGACGCAGGTCGACCCCGGGACGCTCACCTGCCTTGGAGTCGGGCCGGGCCCCGACGACGAGATAGATGTGATCACTGGGAAGCTAAAGCTGCTTTGAGGCCATCGCCCGAGGCCGATAAGGCCGTTGGAATCGACTGGTATGTGACAGACGGTGCGCCCTGCTCCGCCCTGACCAGGTCGACCCCCGAAGACTTCGAGGTCGAGGAACTGCTCTCGACCCCGGACATGACGACCGAGCCCAGAAAAGACTTCCTCCCATTGTACAGGGTGGAAAAGCGGTCGGTGGACACCATGCACATGGCCAAAGAGATGTCCGCGGCCCTCAGGAGCAGGGTGAGCTACGCCGGCCTAAAAGACAAGAGGGCGGTCGCGGTTCAGTATCTCACCCCGTCTAGCAGAAGGTCCGAAAGGCCGGCGAAGGTAGCGAGAGAGAAGTTCGTGGCGAGCATCGTGGGATACGTCCCCACCCCGCTGAACCGGTCGGCACTGGTGGGGAACAGGTTCACGGTGGTGCTCAGGAGCTGTTGCCCGGAAGCGGGCGAACGAGTGGAGAAAGCCATGGAGGCTGCGACGGCCCTCAGGATACCGAACTTCTACGGCCCCCAAAGGTTCGGCGCCCCGGGAGCCGGGACGCATTCCGTAGGGAGAGCCATGGTGAATGGAGAATTCCGCAACGCCGTAACGATGATGCTCGCTCATGACGCTCGCGGCGTCGTCCCGGGGGTGGAGGAGGCGCTCGACGCCGAGAGGTACGAGGACCTGGTGGGCTTGGTCCCCCGAACCAGGGACACAGAGTCGGCCGTTGCCCGCGAGCTCGCAAGGCACCCCGGAGAATGGGTGAAGTCGTTTAGGGCGATTCCGGTGAAGCTGAGGCGCCTCTATGTCCAGGCTTACCAGTCCTTCATCTTCAACAGGACGATGAGCATGGCGGTGAAGGAGGGACTTGGTTTCTCCAAACTTGTCGCCGGGGACAACTGGGCCGACGCATCAGACGACGGGCTGACGGTCCGCGCCCCGAGAGGGGTCAAAGACCATCCGACCAAGAATGCGGTCCCATTGGTCCAGTTGGCAGGGTACGCGTTCAGAGACTATGGGTCAAGGTTCGACTCATTCACCAAGCGAGCGCTGGAGGAAGAGGGGGTCGAACCTGGCCGCTTCTACATCGAAGCTATGCAGGAAGCCTCCCAGGAGGGAGGGTTCAGGCGCCCCAGTCTGGTGGTGAAAGACGCGACCTGGGCCGACGCCGGTGAGACGATAACCATGAAGTTCGTGCTGCCAAAGGGGCAATACGCCACCGTGTTGCTCCGAGAGGTGGTGAAGGCGGAGGGCGCCGGACTGGTCTAGAAAATTCGAGAACGCTTATACATGGTTTGCAGTTGGCCAGCCAGAGTTTGTCTCAGGACGTCTATGACATCACCATCATAGGGGCTGGACCGAGCGGGCTCTTCGCAGCTTTCTACGCAGGACTGAGGCAGATGAAAACCAAGATCATCGACGCCCTTGAAGAACCGGGAGGCCAGGTGGCGGTGCTTTACCCCGAGAAATACATCTACGACGTCCCAGGGTACGCCAAGGTTCTGGCGAAGGACCTCGTAAAGAGCTTGGTGGAGCAGGCTTTCCAGTACAAACCGACGGTAGTCTTGGGGGAACGGGTCACCGGGCTCCGCAGAGCCAACGGACTGTTCGAGCTTTCTACCGACAAGGGGACCATGCATCTCACGAAGTCTGTCCTGGTGGCCGCGGGAGTCGGCGCTTTCTCTCCAAACAAGCTCGAAGCGAAAGGAGCGGGGGACTACGAAGGGAAAGGGGTCAACTACTTCGTCAAGGACAAGAGCGTCTTCGCGGGGAATAACCTGCTCATCGTCGGCGGAGGAGACTCGGCGGTAGATTGGGCCCTCAACATAAAGGACATCGCCAAGAAGATTACTTTGGTTCACAGGAGGGACGTCTTCAGGGCGCACGAGGGGAGCGTTACAGAATTGATGAAATCGGGGGTGGATGTGAAGCTGTTCCACGAGGTCAAAGAAGTACGGGGAGACGGGACGCACATAACACAGGCTGTGGTCTTTGACAACAGGTCGAAGGCCGAGACCGTTCTGGACGTTGACGCGATACTGGTCAACATAGGGTTCAGAGCCGACCTGGGCCCTATCAAAGACTGGGGGCTGCAGATTGACGGAAGAGAGGTCAGGGCGAACGGGAAGATGGAGACGAACATCCCTGGGGTGTACGTCGCGGGGGACATAGCGGGGCCGGCGGACGGCGCCAAGTTGAACCTGATCGCGACCGGCTATGCGCAGGCGGCACTGGCGGTGAACGTGGCAAAGACCTTTGTCGACCCGAACTCGAAGTTATTCCCTGGCCACAGCAGCGAGATGAAGAAGGCAGCCTAGTCGATCAGTCCGAGGACCCTTCGGTAGTTGTAGTCCGTCTTTATGGCGGGATGCATGGGGTCGATCAGGATGCATTCGTACCAGGCATGAATCCCGTCCTCCCAGACCGGGTAGGAACCGAGGAGCTTCATGTTGGGGTGCCTCTCCTGGACCCTACGCTCGGCGACGTGCTGCGACGACACCGCGGACTTGATCTTCAGTACCCCCATGTGCTTCGGGCGCCTCCCTGAGGTGGGGCGCTGCTTGCGCATTCCCCCTCTGGAGACCCTCATCCTGATGACTATCACACCCTCTTTGGCCTTGTAACCGAGGGCTCGGGCCCTGTCGAGCCTCCACGGCCGCTCGACGCGGAGCGAAGCGGGCTCCTTCCTGAGCTGTACGGCCCTGGCTCTGATGTCCCCTCCCTTCTCGTGGAGGACATCCTGCCAGGTCTTCGAAATCTGTCGGTACATGGGCGTCAGACGGCTCGTTTTCAGTTGGCAAATAAACGTTCTCGGCGGTTTCAGCCCGTCGAGAAGAAGGCGCGGACCTTGTCCCCGATCACCGTGATGGCGCTGGCCTGGGCCTCTTCGGTCTGGCCTCCGATGTGGGGGGTGAGGATGACGTTCGGCGCCGAGAGTATCGCCCCCGAGGGGGGCTCCTTCTCGAAGACGTCGAGGGCGGCACCCCCGATCCGCTTCTCGCGCAGGGCAGACGCCAGGGCCTCTTCATCAATGACCCCTCCCCTGGAGGTATTGACGATGATCGCGCTCCCCTTCATCTGGGAGAGCCTCGACGCGCCGACCATGTGGGACGTCTCGGGGGTCATGGGGACATGGAGGGTGATGTAGTCAGACGCCCTGAAGAGCTCGTCGAGGGTGACGACCTTCGCGCCCAGCTGGGTCGCGACTTCGGGCGGTACTGCGATGACGTCGTAGAAAAGGACGGACATCCCCAGGGCCCTGGCCACCTCGGCTATCCGCTTTCCGATCCGGCCGAGGCCGACGATTCCTAGCACCTTGCCCTTGAGCTCCTTCCCCATCAGTGAGTTCTTCTCCCACCTGCCTGACTTCGTCGTCGCGTCCGCCTCGACGAGCTTTCTGCTGAGGGCGAGCATCAGCAGGATGACGTGTTCAGCCACCCCTTCCACGAGGGCTTCCGGGCTGTTGACGACAGTGATCCCCTTCGACTTCGCGTATTCGACGTCGACGTTGTCGAGCCCCGTCCCTGACCTGGCGACGAGCCTTAGCTTGGACCCCCTGTCGAGGACCTGGCGGTCTACCTTGGTCCTGCTCCTGACGATCAGAGCGTCGTAATCCCCGGCCACGGTTAACAGCTCTTCCCTTGTCATGGCGGGCCTGTAGTCGACCGTGATCCCAGCTCCCAGGGCGAGCTTCTCCACTTCTACGTGATCGCAGATTAGCACCTTTGCCATTCTCTGAGGGCCAGCCTCGCGGTGTCGGAAACGAGCGTTATATCGCTTGAACCGAATCTGCCATAGGCGAGTGAAGAGAGGGTCATCTGACTCGGGGAGTAGAGGCACGCGGCCCTCGAAGCCGCATCCTCCGCCGTCTCGATCGCGATGATCCGTCCGTCCCCCTCTTCGAACAAGATCTCGCAGGACGAGGTCCTATCCCACCTCATACTGAGCCTGCGGCTCCCTCGAAGAGAACGGCATCTCGTCGCATGTGAGCCGCACCTGGTCCACCTTATCCCGAACACGACCCGCTCCCAAAAAGTCCGGCCTCCCAGATGGAGGTCGTCCCCCAGGCAGTTCGACGCGGCCACCCTCCCAGACAGCGAAGGCTCCTCGCAAAACGTGGCGGGAGGGACAGCGCCCTCCTGCTCCGCGCACCCTCCGACCGCAAAGGTCGATGGATCGCTGCTCCTAAGGCTCCTGTCGACGAGCGCTCCTCCCGTAGCGCCCAGACGTACCTGGGTGGAGACTACGTTCGGCACCCGACTCGGCGCGAAGGCCAGGGCGTCGCAGTTTGAAACGACCCCGTCTACCAGCACAGCCTCGAGCGCTCCCGACCCCAGGGCCCTTGTAACGGTTCCGTTCCCAATGGTGACCCCGCTTTCTCTGGCGGCGTCCGAGAGTACCTCAAAGACCACGGGTGAGGGAGCCCTCGGTTGCCAGTTCGATATGACCAGGTCCAGAGCCTTCCCTCCTCCGGAGAGCCTTTCGGCCAACTCCAGGCATCTGACCCCCTCCCCTGCCACGACCATCCGGTCAGCCTGCCCAGAGAGACGCCCCAGTTCTTCGTAGGCCGCGGCCGAGTCGAGGGTTATCACACCTTGCTTGCGCAAACCCTGGAACCCAGGGCGTTCGAACCTGCTTCCGGTCGCAAGTATGGTGAAGTCAGAGCGGACCCGGCCTGAAGCCGTGTCCACGAAGCCTGGTCCCGCCCGGGTTGCCGCTGTGACCAAGACCACTCCCGGCCGGAAGCCGGCGGACCAGGTCGGGCGCGGTGGGTCGACCCTGGATTTGGCGGGGGCGATGAGCTCCGGCCAGGCGCTCCACGGACGCGGTGGGTTTGCGTCCTTCTCTATGAGGGTGACCTCGGCACCCCGGGCAGACGCCTCGGCGGCCGCTTCTAGCCCGGCCGTTCCTCCTCCGACTACGCACACCCGGACCAACGAGTGGTTCCTTCAATGAGACTGTTATAACGGACCGGGGTTCCGGCCCGCCCGTGCTCGTGGGGGTCGTCGGTAAACCTAATGTCGGGAAGTCGACCTTCTTCGCCGCAGCTACGCTGAAGGACGTACCCATAGCTGATTACCCCTTCACGACCATCCAGCCGAACGTAGGGGTGGCCCACCTGAGGACGAAATGCGTCTGCAGGGAGATGGGGGTGACAGACAATCCGAGAAACTCCGCCTGCGCCGATGGCACCAGGTTTGTTCCGGTGAAGATAGTCGACGTGGCGGGATTGGTCGAGGGGGCGTCGACCGGGAAGGGTCTCGGTAACCAGTTCCTGGACGACGTCAGGCAGGCGGACGCGCTCATCCAAGTGGTCGACGCGTCAGGGTCCACCGACCTCGAAGGTAGGAAGGTCCCCCCTGGGTCCCATGACCCGGTGGTAGACGTGGCGATGGTGGAGCACGAGTTCGAC
>CAYZDN010000027.1:0-2882 GCA_964477505.1 uncultured Nitrosopumilales archaeon | reverse complement strand
GCTGAGCATCACCCTGAGCACCTCGCCCTCGTAGTGTGCCTCCTGGACCTCCTCGACCTGCTGGACCTCTTCGATGAAGCTCTCCTCCGGGTTGGCGAGCCTGAGCTCGATCACGTCACGGCCCTTCAGGCTCCCCTTGAGCTGTTCGGGAGTGTCAACCTGCACCATCTCGCCCTTGCTCATGATTCCCACCCTGTCCGACATCCTGTCGGCTTCGTCCATCATGTTCGTCGCGAGCACGACCGTCGACCCTTCGTCCCTCAGCTCGTCTATCATGTCCCAGACCATCAGCCTCGACGGGACGTCAAGGTAGGCCGTCGGCTCGTCGAAGACGGCTATCTTCGGCCTCTGGACGAAGACCTTCGCGTTCTCGATCTTCTTCTTCGTCCCGCCGCTCAGCGTCCACGTCCTCTTCTTCGCCTCCCCGGTCAGCCCGAACTTCGCAAGTATCTCGTCGATCCTCTTCTCTCTGAGCCCCTTCTCGATCCCGGTCACCTTCGCGTGCCACTCCAATATCTCCCGGGCAGACAGGATTCTGTCGTACTTCGGGTCCTGGAAGCTTATCCCGATGAGGGCTTTGACCTTGTCCGGCTCGGCGGTGGCGCTGTGGCCTTCGACGACCACCTCCCCCTTGGTCGGATTGTACACCGTGGCCATGGTCATGATCAGGGTGGTCTTCCCTGCCCCGTTGGGCCCCAGGAGCCCGAAGACCTCCTTGTCCCTTATCTCGCAGGTGACGTCCTTCACCGCGTCAACGTTCTTGAAGCTCTTCGTGATTCCTCTGAATTCGATCATCGCAAACCATGTGAACCGGACTCTGACCCGTCCCTCTCAACGCCCGATATATCAAGGGCGGCGGAGCAGCACTAGCCCACGAACTTCGCGTCCAAGTACTGCAGTAGCCTCTCGGGGTTGTACGCCTCCCCGAAGACCCTCATCTGGAGTTCCTTCGGCGCGTAGATTGACCCATGCCTGTGGATGTTCTTCCCCAGCCAGTCCTTCAGCTCCGCGACGTCCCCCTTCTGCAGCGCCCCTCGGATGAACGCGCCGTCTCTCATCTTGTGCCAGATCATCGCAGCTACCACATTCCCCAGGGTGTAGGTCGCGAAGTACCCGAACGAGCCCCCGCTCCAGTGGACGTCCTGGAGCACCCCTTCGGCGTCGTTCTTCGGCCTCATCCCCAGGAATTCGTCGAAGGTGTCGTTCCAGAGCGAAGGCAGCTCGGACACGCTCACCTCGCCGGCTATGACCTTTTTCTCCACCTCGTACCTGAGCGCAGTGTGGAAGTTGTATGTCAGCTCGTCGGCGTCGACCCTGATGAAGCTCTTCCTCACGGTGTTGAAGTACCTGTACAGCCCCTCGTCATCGTAGGGGCCGAGGAACTTGAGGTTCTTCCTGAGGAGCGGGTCCAGGAGCTTCACGAACCCCCTGCTCCGCCCGACCACGTTCTCCCAGAACCTCGACTGGGACTCATGGATGCCGTAGGAGGCGCCGTCCCCCACAGGGGTGTACGCCAGCTTCTCCCCCACCCCCAGCCCGTAGATGGCGTGGCCGCTTTCGTGGACGGTCGAGTAGAGCGTGGACTTGAAGTTCACCCCCTCATACCTCGTCGTAATCCTCACGTCGTCCGAGGCTATCTGAATGGTGAACGGGTGCGTCGAGACGTCCATCCTGAACCTCTCGGCTGGCATCTTCAGTATCTCGAGGACTCCTTGGTTGACCCTCTCCATCGCCTCGTTCTCGTACTTCACGGATTCGAGCGGGTGCTTGGAAGGGTATACGCCGGCGGCGGCCACCTTCGCGAGGATTTTCTTGGTCGCGGGGATGAGCTCAGCGTAGACTGCGTCGGCGTCGCTAACCGTGAACCCTTCCTCGTACATGTCGAGCAGCGCGTTGTACGGGTGCTTCTCGTAGCCGAGCTTGTCGGCCACCTTCCTCTGGAGCTGCACTATCTTCTCCAGATGAGGCCTGAAGAGCTTGAAATCCGACTTCTTGCGGGCCGTCCTCCAGACGACCGTGGCCTCGGTGGTGACCCGCTGGATCTCGTCCACCAGCTCGGGTGGGACCTTCAGGTAGTAGTCCAGGCTCCTCCTCAGGACTCGGACCACCCCCTTCTCCATATCGTCCAGGTCCTTCGCCTTCTCCGCCTTCCTGACGAGGCCGTCCAGGTCCACGGTCGCCTTCTGGACCATCATCGCAATCTGCCCCGAGGCCACCCCCCTGGGCCTAGCCCCGCTTTCGGGCATGTGCGTCTCCATGTCCCAGCCGAGCACCGCCATCGAATGGCCGAGTGCCCAGACCTGGGTGTACCTCTTCAGGATGTCCTTGACTACTGCGTTTTGAGCCACTTCTGAACGGCTCCGGTCAGGCCTGTCGATTTTTCAGCTTTGTTACCGGCACAGGAAAGGTTCTAGTTTGGGTGCCCCCTCCGAGGTCCCATGGAGCCTGAGGAGCAGGAGACCTGGGGGCGGGCATTGGCCAGGTTCAGGAAGGAGAAGGACGAGTTCTTCGGCGCAGGCAGCGGTTCCCCCCTGCCCCACACGGACAAGGCCGCCTTCAGCGGGCTGAGCTACTTCGACCCCGACCCTTCCCAGCGCTTCGAGACAAGGCTGGAGAGGTATGCCAACCCAGACGCCGTGATGGTTGCGACTAGCAAGGGGACCCGTCAGCTCTTCAACAGGGTGGGCCACTTCGACCTCACGATCGACGGCAAGCCCGTCCGCCTCCACGCATACCAGTCCGCCGAGCGCGACGACCCCAGCCTATTCATCCCGTTCAGGGACGCCACCTCAGGTAACGAAAGCTACGGAGCCGCGCGCTACCTCGACCTCGGGGGGGAGCACAACGACGAGTACGCGGTCGACTTCAACTACGCCTACAAC
>CAYZDN010000026.1:0-8460 GCA_964477505.1 uncultured Nitrosopumilales archaeon | reverse complement strand
CTTCAGCTCCGAAGGCTGACGCCTTAATCCGTGCTAGGCTACGGGCCCAAGAGGGGCGCAACAACCGAGCGTATTAAGACATCAGCCTCGCGATGCCGGCCTCGAAGGGAGGCTGCACCAACCCCCTTTCAGTTATCATCGACGTCACCAGCTCCGGCGGGGTCATGTCGAAGGCCGGGTTCGCCACCGGCACCCCCTTAGGTGCTATCCTCCTGCCGCGTATCTCGACGACCTCCTCCGCGCCCCTTTCTTCGATTACGACCTGGTCGTGGGCCCTCGCAAGGTCGAAGGTGGACCGCGGGGCTGCCGGGTGGAACGGGATTTCGTGCCTCTTGGCAAGTACCGCCTCCTGATAGGTTCCGATCTTGTTGAAGACGTACCCGTCCCTGGTTATCCTGTCGGCTCCAACGATTACGCGGTCCACCCGGCCGAGGCTCATCATGTGCCCGACCGCGGTGTCGGAGATCAGGGTGAAGGAGATCCCGTCGCGAGCGAGTTCGAATGCCGTCAGCCTCGCCCCCTGCAGCGCAGGGCGGGTCTCAGGGACCAGGACCTTGACCAGCTTCCCCTGCTCCACCGCCGCCCTCACGACCCCCAGCGCCGTGCCATAACCCACCGTTGCGAGGGCGCCCGCGTTGCACTGGGTGAGCACGGTATCCCCGTCCCGAATCAGGCCGGCCCCGCTCTTGCCCAGCCTCCTGTTCACCTCCACGTCTTCGTCCTCCATCGCCTTCACTTCTTCGCTGACAGCCTCCTTCGCCTCCCTGGTCGAAGAAGCCGCCCTCGCTTTGCCGAGGACCCTGTCTATCCCCCAGAACAGGTTCACGGCCGTGGGGCGCGTCCCCCGAAGCAGCGTGGCGCTCGATTCAACGTCCTTCATCAGGTCCGGGAGCCGGTTGGACTTCGACCTCACGGCTGCGAGCGCCACCCCCATCGCCGCTGCCACCCCGATGGCCGGGGCCCCCCTGACGACCATGGTCCGGATGGCCGCGGCGACCTGTTCAGGAGTGCGATAGGTAACGTAGGTCAGCTTGGCTGGGAGGGCGGTCTGGTCGATCATCTTTACGCCGTCCCCGGTCCAGGTGACGGTCCTCAATGTGAAGAAATCGGCCATGGAGGGCCCGAATCAGGCTCGGCTCAAAAGGATTTGTCAGGTTTCACCTTCAACTTCATATAGAGTCCTGAAGGCGTTCGTCGACGGGTAACCTTGGAAGTCGCCGAAGAAGCGCAGGTGAAACCGTTCAACGCCGTACTGGAAGCGGAAGGGGTGAAGGTCACAGACCGAGACAGATACGGAGAGCTGGAGGGATCGGGGTATGGCAGCAAAGAAGGGAAGGACCTCTTCCTCCGCGACTACGAAGCGCTCTACCTGCTGTACGCGAAGAAGCTCGAGGTCAGAGAGGGAGAGAAGAGCGTCGGGTTCGAGAAGCTTTCGGAGATAGCGCAGAAGAAGGCCCGGGATTCGTGGACGAAGTTCGTAATCTACAGGGACCTCAGGAGCCGCGGGTACATAGTGAGGGACGGGTTCGGATTCGGGACGGACCTCAGGGTGTACGAGCGTGGGGACTACCCCAAGAAGGCGGCGAAGTACGTCGTGTTCGCCCTGGACGAAGGCATCGAAAAGGGGATGGCGGACCTTCAGAAGTCGGTGAAGGAGATGGCAAAGATGGGGAAGGAGGCGATCATCGCGGTGATAGAGCGGAGAGGGGAGGTGATCTACTACAAGGTAAGCAGGGCGAGGTTCTAGGCGCCCTTGAGCGCCCGTCCGTACCTGGACCTCATCAGGCCGGTGAACTGCGCTATGATAGGGTTCGCCGTAATCGTCGGCGCGTTCGTTTCTAAACCTCCCTCTATCCCCGCTGCCCAGCTCGGCATTGGGTTCTTCGCAGGATTCTTCATCTGCGCCTATTCCATGGCTGTGAACGACGTCTACGACGTCGAGGTGGACAGGGTGAACAGGCCGGACCGGCCCGTCCCGAGCGGGAGGGTGACGGAAGCTGCGGCGGCGAGGTTGTCTTACGCTATGCTCGCAGCTGGGATGGCGTTCTCTATCCTGTCTCTGAATCCACTCGCGGTCGCCATCGCAGCCGCCTACGCCTTCCTCTCTTGGTTGTACAACAGCCGTACCAAGAAGACTGGGCTCCCAGGGAACCTGATCGTCGCTTCGTCCCTCGCGATCCCGTTCATATATGGAGGGGCGGTCGCCGACGGGTCCATCGCGGGGTCCCTCCTGCTCATGATGGCCCTCACGGCGTTCTTCTCCGGGGTGGGAAGGGAAGTGGTAAAGGGGATGGCCGACGTCGAAGGGGATGCCAAAAGGAGCGTGAACTCCGTCGCAAGGAGCCGGGGGCTCGCCTACGCGTCGGGGGTGGGGGCAGCCTTTTTCGTCCTCGCGGTGATCTCAAGCTGGGTGCCCCTCGTCACCGGGCTCGCGAACCAGCTTTACACCTACGGAGTCCTGATCCCGGACGCGGTCTTCCTCTACCTGGCCTTCTCCATACTCGCCCGTCACGACCCGGCGAGCGCCCATAGGATCAAACGGATAGCTCTGGGGGGGATGACCCTCGGGCTCCTTGTCTTCATCGGAGGGGCGTTCTAACGTGTGGAGTGAGAAGTACAGGCCCACGGGTCTGGACGAGTTGGTTGGGAACGAGGAAGCGAGGGCGAAGCTCCTCCTGTGGCTGAAGAGGTGGAAACCCGGGACAAAGGCTCTGCTGCTCGTCGGTCCGCCGGGGACGGGGAAGACCACCACGGTGCACCTCGCCGCCAAGAGGAGCGGGCTTCAGCTGATCGAGCTGAACGCGAGCGACGCTCGGACGAAGGACAAGCTCTCGAAGAAAGTGGGTGAGGCGATAGCGAGCACGAGCCTATTTGGGGGCCCGAGCCTGATTTTCCTTGACGAGGTGGACGGCCTCGCGGGGCGGTCGGACTACGGCGCCATCGACTTCATCAAGGCCGCCGTGAAAGAGAGCCAGAGCCCGGTCGTGATGGCCGCCAACGACCCGGACTCTGACGAGGTGAGGAAGCTGGGGAGCGCGACCACAAAGGTCGAGTTCCGAAGGCCCGAGTCCAAGGACGTCGAGAGGAGGCTCGAAGAAATAGCACGGAAAGAGAAGCTCGGGACCAAAGGGGAAGAGATAACCAAGATAGCGGAGGTGGCAAACGGGGACATAAGGGCGGCCGTGAACTTCCTCCAGTCCGGGATCCCGGCGCAGAAGGACGAGGAGATGACAGCCGCCGAGTCTGTGAACGCGTTCTTCTACGCCGACGACGAGAAGTCGGCGCTGAGGGCCCTCAGGAGGTACCCCGGTCAGCCGAGGGACAAGCTCCGCGACATCTTCACGGCGGTCGCCAGGTCCCACGTACACGAGGAACGGAAGGCAGCGGCTCTTGACGCGCTTTCGAAAGCCGACGTCATGATGGGGAGGATGATCAAAGGGAAGGATTGGCGGCTCCTGAGGTATCTGGACGGGACGCTTGCGTCCGACCTCTGGAACGCTCTGGGAGATGGCGGAGCCAGGTACACCCTGGACGCCGTCCCCTGGCCCCTTCAGGTGAGGATCTGGAACGACTCGAGGAAGCTCAAAGACATCGCGGCGACGGCTGGAAAGAAGGTCGGCATCAGCCAGAAGGGGTTCCTGGTGGAGGACATGCCGTACCTGATATCGCTCTGCTCCAGGAAGGAGTTCGCAGAGGAGCTCGTGGACAACCTCGACCTCGAGAAGTACGTCGAGGCGGAAAGAAGGCTCGATATGGGCGAGAGACGCGAGCTCAACCAGAAGTACGTGGCGTTCCTGGTGAAGGAAGCAGCGAGAGGGTCAGGGCGTCAGTTGTACGGCGCCGGATAGGCGGACTCGGTCTCCCTCCACTCTGTGTAGAATCTCAGCAGGGCGTCGGCAAAGGGGTTGGATTGGTCCACCCGGAAGATCCGGATCCTGTTGAACCGCTTCTCGGTGAGGATCCCCGACTTCGTCAGATACTCAAGGTGCCTGGCGGCGGCGCTGTGGGAGAGCCTCGAGCGCCTGGTCACCTCGGAGATGTTCAGCTCCCCCGTCTCCAGCATTATGGCGAGCACCTTCATCCTCCCATAGGAGGACATCAGCCTTTCAAGTTCTAATGTCCGCCACCGTGCCCTTCTCGAGCTCCCCCATCAGCTCCTTGGCCGAGACGAGGGATAGCCCGATCATTGTCGTCCTCCCCCTCACCCCCTTCCCCGAGAGCTGGGTCTCGATTATCCCCTTCCTCGAGAGCTCGTTGACGTCGCTCCACACCTGGGTGTGGTGGTAGGCCGTCACGTTCATGCTTTCGCAGAGGGCCGCGTAGCTCTTCTCCACTTCTCCTATGGTCACCGAGGTCGAGTCCCCCTTCTTCAGGAGGGCGGAGATGGCCATGAGCAACAGCCTCTGATGGGTGGTCAGGTACGCCAGCTCCTCCTTCCTCAGCTGCGGAGGGAGCGACGCCTTGGCCGACCTGATGTGCTCGGGGAGGATCCTCGGAGACTCCGAGTCGTCGGCGAGCTTCCCTGCCCTCCACACGAGCTCAAGGGCGTAGCGGGCGTCGCCGTAGACAGCCGCCACGTCAGCCGCGAACTCCATTGTGCTCTCGTCGAGGCTCCCGTCGTTGAGGGCCTCACTTCTCGAGGAGATGATGTCGAAGAGGTGGTCCGACGGATAGCTCTCGAGAGAGATCTCGTTCCACTGGAGAGAGCTCAGCGTGCTGAGGTCGACCTTCTTCAGGTAGTCCGTCGTCTTGGAGATCAGGATGGAGGAGAGGACCTGGCTCCCCGGGGCCGACTCCCTCAGCCGCGTTATCGTGTAGAGCGACGACGGGTCGGAGAGGACCAGGTGGTCCACTTCGTCAAAGGCGATCACCAGGTGCATGCGGTTGCTCCTCAGCTCCTCGATCAGGGCGGTGAGGAGCTCCTCGAAGCTGTAGCCGCGGGTCGGGTAGCTCTGCCCGAGAGACTTCAGGGCCTTCACCATTATCGCCTGGAGCGTCTTGTCTATCCTGCAGTTCACGAGCAGCACCTTGATCAGGTTTCCGTAGAGCGCGCCCTTCCTCGGCAGAGACTCGAGGAGCAGCTTCTTCGCGAGCATCGTCTTCCCCGCACCATTAGGGCCGGTGATCAGGACGTTCTGGCTGGCCTTGGAGGCGTTCTGGGCGACGCTCTGGAAGTAGAGCTCGAGCTTCTTGAGCTGGGCTTCCCGGTGGGGTATCTGATGGGGAAGATACTCGGGAAACAGGATAGACTCGTCGCGAAAGACGGAACGGGCCATGAAAGAGCTTGACGATTTCGCCTGTTCGTCTTATAAGCGTGGTCATACCCTTGATAGAACGACGGGTAGAGGGTTCAGCGAAAGTATTCCGACAAAGAAAAAAGCCGACCCCTGACGGCGGGTGGACGATGAAGGCCGTAAGGTTCCACAGGCACGGAGGGCCGGAGGTGCTCCGGTACGAAGACGCGCCCGACCCGGAGACGGGCACGGACGAGGCTCTGGTCAGGGTGAAGGCGTGCGCCCTGAACCACCTGGACATCTGGGCGAGGAACGGGCTCCCCAACGTGGAGATCACGATGCCTCACATCTCAGGGAGCGACATCGCGGGGGTCGTCGAGAGGGTCCCAGCGGACGAGAAGATCTTAGCGAAGGGGGACGACGTGGTCGTGAACCCCGGGGTGGGATGCGGGAGGTGCGACAGGTGCCTTTCCGGGAGGGACAACCAGTGCAGGGACTACACCATAATCGGGTACGGGGTCGATGGAGGGTATGCGGAACTGGTGAAGGTCAGGAGGGACCACCTGATCCGCAAGCCCAGGGAAATGAGCTTCGAGGAAGCGGCGTCGTTCCCCCTGGTCTACGAGACGGCATACCACATGCTTGTGACGAAGGCGCGGGCGGGGCCGGGGGACACTGTCCTCGTCCTGGCGGCGAGCTCCGGTGTAGGGTCCGCGGCGGTGCAGATAGCGAAGCTCGTCGGCGCGAAGGTCATCGCCACGGTGGGGGACGCTGTCAAGATGCAGAAGGCGAAAGAACTTGGGGCGGACTTCACAATCGACCACTACAAGCAGGACGTGCTCGCCGAAGTGAGGAACATCACCGGGAAGCGCGGCGTGGACGTGGTGGTCGAGCACGTCGGGAAGGCGACCTGGTCCGGGAGCGTGAAGGCGTTGGCGAAGGGGGGGAGGCTCGTAACATGCGGGGCGACGACGGGGGCTGACGTGGCCATGGACCTGAGATATGTGTTCAACAGGGAGCTCACCCTCTATGGGAGCTTCATGTCAGGGATGGGGGAGCTCCCCGAGGTCGTCAGGCTCTTCGAAGAGAAGAGGCTGAAGACGGTGGTGGACTCGGTCTACCCGCTGGAAAGGGCGGCGGAAGCACAGGAGAAGATGGAGAACAGCGGGCACTTCGGGAAGATAGTGCTGAAAGTCTAGGGGACTATCTCGTAGGCGTACGTTATCTTCGCCGTGGGCCGGATTGTCGCGCCAACGCTGCAAAACTTCTCGGTGGACTCCTTTATCGCTTCCTGGACGTACTTCGAGTCGAGGGAGTCTCCGGAGAGGACGTACTTGATCTGGATGGCGTTCCAGGGCTTCGGGTAGCCGTGCTCCGGCCTGGCCCCGGTCACAAGTATCTTCAACGATTTCAGTTTCTGCTTCCTCTTCTTCAGGATGGCGACCACGTCCATCCCTGAGCACGCGCCGAGCGCGGTCAGAAGGGACCTCATGGGTCCTATCCCCTTCGACATCCCCTTGTCGTCATAATCGTCGTAGACCACCGTGTGCCCCGAGGTGTCCGTCCCCAGGAACACGCTCTCCCCGGCCCAGGCCACTTCAGCAAGCCACTTCTGTTCACTCAACCTTTACCACCACCGGTCTCGAGTGCGAAGAGACATCCCCCTTCTCTATGAAGCTTCTGCGCCCCCACTTCCCCCAGGCTGAGGCGACAAGCCTGTGTGCGCCACTGCCTAGGCTCGACGCCGGGACGTGGAACTCCTTCTCGAAGTCTAGCATCTTCGACTTCGCGTCCTCCACGTTCCTCGGGATCTTGGGAGGGCCCCCGTCTTCCGGGACGATCATCGCCCAGATCCTGTACGGGAGGTCGGGGTCGCGGCTCCAGTAGAAGCTCGCCTTCCTCACCTCCTTCCTCATCTCCGCCAGCCTCTTCGAACGGACGCTCTTCGCCTCACCGAGGGCGACCCGGAAGGTCAGCCGGAGCACCTTGTCGAAGTCCTCCCAGGCTACCGTCCAGACGTCGGGGTGGAACGCCTCCCGCAGACCCCCCACTATCTTGAACCCCACGTTCACCTTCATCGTCTCTCCCATCGCGTACGACCTCTTGTCTGGGCTTACCGCGACGGCGTCGATCTTGGTCGCCGGCCAGGAGTACTCTCCGCGCCTGTCCTTGAGTGGCAAACCACCCGGCGCGATTTTCAGACGATTAAAAGCTTGATTGGTGCCGCGCTACTTCGACGGCCGCTCAGGGAGGCGCGAGGCGAGTCTGGGCGCCTCGGTCTCGGCTATGGCGACCCTGAAAGAACAGACTTCGTCCCCCTCGGTCAGGCACTGGACCTCGCTGACTTCCAGGACCTTGTCGAAGGTCGCCGACATGAACCCTCTGAGGTGCGCCCTGAAGAACGAGCTCCTCCTGAGGAGCTTCTGCTTGGCGTTCGCTTCGCATTCGAAGAGCTCCTTGGCGTTCACCACGATTGGGAAATCTGACGACCGGCTCCTTTCGATGGATATGTCCGCGTACCCCAGGGCAGAATAGGTGCCTAGCAGCTCATCCAGCTGCTCGGCGGCGAACTTCACCCCGAAGTCGTCGATTATCTCCCTCGCGGAGTGGCGCCCCATGGCCTCCGCCATCTGGTCGATTATGGTGACGGCGCCCGTCCCGAACACCGTCCAGAGGCGGTTGAGCATCTCGTTGAGCGCCTCGGCACGCATGATTATGGCCTTCCTCCCTGCCCACTGCACGGGGAAGTGCTGCTTGTCCACCATGAAACCGTCCTCCGCGGCTATGGCGTCGACCGACTCGATGACGTCGAGCGAGTGGAGCCTCCGCTTCAGGTCTGAGAGCCCGCCGGGGGAGTCGGTGATGTCGGCGAAGAAGCTCAAGGTCGCCGAGGGGGACTTGTTAGGTGCGGTCACGAAGCCCGTGAGCATGTTCACGTCGGCGTCGGAGACGGCCTGGCTGCACTTTGCCAGGGCTCCTTTGACGTTCTTGACCCTGATTACGACTTCGGCGAGCTTGCGGCCGGGAGCATGTTCCCATATTTCGACGTCTTTCGGATAACGCATGACTATCTGCCGCATCCCCCGATGCATATTCTTAATAAAGGCTACCTTAACACCGATGCCTGTTTGGGACCGAAGATGGAGAAAGATAAAGAAGATTCTTCTCGGATTATGGATTTAGAATCCCCACAGCTTAAATCCGAACGCGGCATGCATCGTCGCGG
>CAYZDN010000025.1:0-6909 GCA_964477505.1 uncultured Nitrosopumilales archaeon | reverse complement strand
GCGTTGAGCAGGGTCCCGAACTCGCGGGCGTCCCTTAGCGGGGTGAACGGGTCCTCGAACTCGAAGGTGTAGGCATCTCCTACCAGGTTCGCCAACGCCTCCGTCGCCCCTTCTGCCGGGCCCAGGACCGTGGCGACGAGCTCCGTGACCTTCTTCTTCTCCTCGGGGGTCAACGAGGATATCGTCCTCCAGGTCCCTCCGTCTTTGAGCGCGAGGCCGGACTGATGTAACGCAGCCAGGACCGCGTCCTTGCTCCCCGTCATCCCCTTCAGGAAAGGGGTCGAGGTGAGCGCGATTGCCTCATGGATAGGCCTCGTTTCCCTCCCCGTAAACATGAGGTCCTTCGCCACAGTCAAGAGCCCCCGGGACTGCGCCGCCTCCACCGCGAGCCTGTTGAGCTCTGTCAGCGACCGTCCAGGGCCCGAGTCCTGCCGGTCCGCCAACGCCCCGACGACCGCCAGTGGAGAAAGGTCCTCGTTCGCCGGGTCGAGCGCGAACGCGAAGAAGTAGGCCATGGCGGAAGAGCACGCCTCCTTTCCCCCGTCGAACCCGTAGGTCCAGGCGTTGGCCACGGTCGGCTTGCCGGCGTCGTCCTCGGCGAGCTGGTGGTGGTCGAGGACGAGATACCTGTCCCCGAAGGCCGAGTCCAGGTCCTGGATGAGGGTGGAGGCGAGGTCGGTGAAGACGTAGTAGTCGAACTTGTCTGCCTTCAGCTGCTCGATGGCCAGGGGGTCGAGGTCAGGGATTGCCCTAAGGGTCGCGTTCGCCCCCTTTCTAGTCAACGCCGCGAACATGATGGACCCGCTGCAAAGGCCATCGGCGTCGATGTGCGTTACGATGAGCATCCTCTTCCCAGACCTCGCCACCTCAAGTACGCCTGAGGACAGGCCCCGGTACCTGGTCATGAGGCCCTCGAAGTCGGGCAAGGCGACCCCTCCTAGGCCAGCTGCGCGACCACTGCGGTGTACTTGAAGTCGCCCGGAAGGAGCCCCCTCACCTTGTAATACTTCGAGAGGCGGTAGATCTTGGCCTCCACGAGCTCTAGAGAGTGCACGTTCTTCCTGTCACTCTTGTGGACCTGTAGGTGCTTCTGGACCCGTTGCGCCCTCTCTATGAGGTCCTGGAGATCCTGCGGCAACTTCGGCATCACTTTACCTTCGGCGAGAATCCTTCCCACCGACTTACCGAGCAGGGGTTTAGCTAGAGGGACCCCGTAGTCGTCACGAAGGGCCTGGCCGATCCTACTGGGGGAGACCCCTTCCTTGGCCATCTTCAAGATTGCCGTGCGGGCTTCCTCGGGGGTGGTCGTCACCCAGCTCGGAGTGTTCTTGCTGGGGGGCCTGGTCTGATGCGATTTCCCGTGCCTGTGAGAGTGGATGCGAGCCATGCTTAACGGTCTTGGCGAGTCCTTCCGGTTGGGCTGATAAACGTTGCCGGCGCGAAAACGGTCTCATACCACCCGGGCGTACCTCCCCCTCCGCTCGACGCTCCTTAGCTGCCCGAGAACGGAGCGGGTCCGCGCTCTCCCTCTCGCCTCCCTGTAACCAGCGACGAGCGAGCCGAAGGCGGCAGCCGAGACCTCGGGGTGCGCCCCGACGAGCGTCTCCTTGATCAGCCTCAGGTCCACCGCGTGGTCCTCGAGCCGCGACGACCTGACGGACAGACCGAAGTCGATGAGCACGAGCTCCCGGTCCCTGACGACGACGTTCGCGGAGGTCAGGTCTCCGTGCATGATCCCAGATGCGTGGAGGAGCCCTGTAAGACGGCCAAACTCGTGGAAGTACCTTTCGATGTCGCCATCTTCAGGCTGCTGTATGAGGTCTTTCAGCCTGGTCCCCTGGACATACTCCATGACAAGGGTCGACCCGGGGACGTCGACTTCGAACAGGTAGGGGGCCGGGACACCTGCTCCCTTGGCCCGGTGAATCATCTCTGCCTCACGCTGGGTCCTCTGGCGCCTGATCGCGTCGTCGAGCGCCTTCAGCCGGTATCCGAGGGGTTTCCTCACTTTGTACACGGCGTCGAGCCCCTGCCATTCGCCCCGGACGACGTCCGCCTCGGCGCCCCTGTAGATCAGGCGGCGTCGGAATGTTCTACGCTCGCCAGGGGATGTCGACTTTGTCAAGCCTCCAGGACTGTTGAACCCTTGATTCGGCCACGGGGACGCTGATGGAGCTCCCGTGCGCCAGCCATCCAGTCCAGGCGATCTGTGCTCCGCAGTCCCCGCTGTATTCCAATGGGACCGTCAGGACCTGCGCCGAATGCCTTCCAGCCATCTTGGTGATCATCGAGGAGAGGCGCCTGTTCGCGGCCACTCCGCCCACTATCATGACTTCTTTCTTCCCGGTAAACGCGAGCGCGCGCTCCGTCACCTCTGCCACCATGGCGAAGGCGGTCTCCTGAATCGAATAGGAGACGTCCGAGAACCTGCCTCCGCCGTCAAGGGAAGACTTCGCCGCGGTGAGCAGCCCGGAGAATGACACGTCGTTCCCTTTTACGCTGTAGGGGAGTTTGACGTAGTTCGATGACGTCGAAGCAGCTTCTTCGACGGCCCGCCCGGACGGGGAGGCGAGCCCGTGGTGTCTCCCGAACTGGTCTATCAGCTGGCCCAGGGTCAGGTCCAGCGACTCCCCAAGCACCCGCCATCTCCCACCCGAGAACGCGATTATCATGGTATGCCCTCCTGAAACGAGCAGGACGACGGGGTCGGCAGCGCCGGTCAGTAGGCACCCCAGCTCGATGTGCCCGACCGCGTGGTTCACAGGCACCAGAGGCAACCCGAGGGACGCGGCCAGCGTCCGGGCCGTCACCGCCCCGACCCTAAGGCAGGGCCCAAGGCCGGGGCCCATGGAGTAGGCGACCGCGTCGAGGTCGCCTAGGGCGACCCCGGAGGCGTCGACCGCTTCGCGCAGGACCCGAGGTGCGGCAGCGATGTGGCTCTGAGACGCCTTGAAGGGATGGATCCCGCTCCCTTCGGGAGCCTTGTAGACCTGCTTCGCGTTCGAAAGTATTTCCCCCTCCGACGACACGACGGAAACGGAGAAGGTGTGGGCGGTGCTCTCGACCCCCAGCACATAGGAAGTCATCGGTCCTACATCTTTCTGCTCTGGCGGTAAAGGTCCCCCAGGAGGTTGATGTACGGCTTGACTTCGACTAGGAAATCGTCGAACTTCCCCCTCTCGAAGCTCGAGCTCCTCTTGTCTCCGTCGACGACTATCCTGGCCGCCAGGACTATCCCCGAGCTCCTGTCGGGGGAGGCCCGCAGCTTAGGGAAGTGGATGAGCGCGCCGTACCCTACCTTCCTCTTCCCCTTCGTGAATACCACGTTGTAGTACATGCTGAGCGTCTTGGTGAACTGCGCCAGCTGCTTCTTTCTGCTCTCGCTCCTCTTGACGTTGTCGAAGTCCGCCGCCGTAAGTTTGTCGATCATCTCCTTCAGGAGCTTCATGTCCCCTACCTTGTTCGTGTAGCCGGCGTACTCGATGGGCATCTGGTAGACGCTGTTCAGGACCAGGTCCCAGTCGTCGTGGACCGCGAACGTGTCTGTGTCGAGGTTCATCTCTCGCTTCAGTTCGTCGGAGAGTATGTCCTCCACGGTCAGCTTCTTTGGCAAGGCGAGAAGGCTCTCTGGCGGGGTGTAGTTAATCTTCACCCCGCTGGAGAGGAGAATTCGTTCATTGCCGTCAGCTCAGGTGATGGCGGCGATGGGTCACTTAATACCCCCCCGTCGGGAGAATAGCCGCATGAAGAGCCCGATCCAGTCTCTGGAAGTCTCGTACCTGATCCATGAGACGGAGGACCACGAGAGGGTCAAGCGGGCCGTCCAGGCAGTGCTCGGGTCGACGCCCGAGCCGACGGTGGAGCGCCTCGAAGGGCACCATGGGAACGGCATCCTGAAGGCGACGGTCCACGTGACGGGAGACGTCGCAGCGTCGGCGTTCGAAGAGGTGCTGAAGAGGATGCCAGGGCCCGTAAGAGAAGAGGTCGTCGCCAACATCGGGTCGTTAGTCGACCAGCGCTCGGCCCTTTTCCTCCGGTTCGACAAGCAGCTCCTCGTTTCTGGGACCTTGGCTCTCGGGTCAGGGGATCCGGTCAGGATAAAGGTCAAGCCGAGGGGCTTCATGAAGGGCGGAGCAGACAGCTTCTATCGGGGTCTCTTCGGGGGGTGACAGGTTGCCGAAGCGCTACGTCCTCCTGATGGCGGAGTCCGACCTCTCCGAGGTGGAGGTCAACGAGCTCCGGTCGGCGTTCGAGAGGAGGCACCCCGGGTCTAAGGTCATCCTTGTAGAAGGGAACACGAGGGCGGCCATAATCAAGACCACAAACAAGGTCGCTTCGCTGCTCCGAACCCCCGAAGGGGTCCCGAATTTACGCGGGAAGGAGCTAACCCCGGTGCTCACATCCGGGGCGGTAGGCAACCTCAAAAGGCGAGCTTTGAGGGCAGCGAACAATGGCCAAGTACATGAGTGAGGAGTATATCTCCCAGGTTCAGGCCGCGCTGTCCAACGACCCGAAGTGGGCGGAGACCTCGAAGGGCTTCAAGACGAGCATAGCCTTCAACGTCACGGACCAGGGGCTGAACTACGCCCTTGGCGTCGACAACGGGGTCACTACCTTCCAGAAGGTCGCCCCGGGGGCGTCGGCTGAGTTCTCGTTCGACGGGTCCTACGACTCATGGTGCAAGGTCGCCAAGGGGGAAGTGGACATCCAGACGGCTGTTCTCAAGGGGCAGCTGAAGTTCAAGGGCTCCCTGACGAAGATCCTGATGTACAAAGACCGGTTCATCAGGGTAGCAGAGATAATGCGGGACGTCCCGAAGGATTTCTAGGCCCGGACGAAGACGTAGTAGGGATTCCCTTCCCTGCTCGTCCTAGCCTCTAACCTGAGACCCATCTCGGGCTTGACCCCTTCCTGGGGCCCCTCTAGCCAAGCGAGCACTTTCGTCCCCGACTTCAGTTCGCCGATGGCTATGATGTACGGGTCGTTCCCGGCGAAGCTCGCGGGGGTGATCTGGACGCGGGTGTAGGTGACCAGGGTGGCATCTCGCCCCAGGTCGACCCACTCGAACCCGCTCCCCATGCACTTCGGACAGTCAGCCTGCGGGGGGAACGACACGTTCCCGCACTTCGCGCATTTTGTGGTGACGAACCTCCCTTCTTTCAGAGCGTCCCAGAACTCGCGCGTCTTCGAGATCGGAATGTCGAACCTCAGGGAGAGGGTCCTGCGCGAGTGCAGCGAAGGAGGTTCTGACATTTCTAGCTCCTCGAAAGTATCGTCACGTAGGCGTAGTGGCCCGTCCCACCTATGTTGTGGACCAGGCCATATCCGTTCTTGATAGGTGCCTGGTGCTTCCCCGCCTCCCCCCTCAGCTGCTTTGTGATCTCCACCGCCATGGAGACCCCGGTGGCACCGATGGGATGCCCCTTCGCCTTCAGCCCCCCGTCCAGGTTAACGGGTATCCGTCCCCCCAGCTCCGTCTCCCCTTCCCGGATCATCTTTGCCGCCTCCCCCTTCTTGCAGAAACCGAGGTCCTCGTAGGCCATCAGCTCGGCTATGGTGAAACAGTCGTGGGCCGTGGCGACGTCAATGTCCCCGGGGGAGACCTTCGCTCGCGCGTAGGCTGTCTTCGCCGCTTTGACCGCCCCTTCCAGCCCTACGTAGTCGTCCCTCCGGCTGAGGTTCGCCGTGTCAGACGAATAGCCTACCCCTTTGATCCAGATCGGGGTGTCCGTCAGCTTCTTGGCAGCTTCCTCCGAAGCAAGCACCACGGCCGCAGAGCCGTCGCTTATGGGACATGCGTCGTAGAGTTTGAGCGGCCAGGAGACGACCTGTGACCCCATCGCCTTCTCCAGCGTTATCTCTTTTTGGAATTGGGCAAGCGGGTTCATTGAGCCGTAGTGGTGCGCCTTCACCGCGACCCTCGACATGTCCTCCTCGGTGGTCCCAAACTTGTTCATGTGGGCGACCGCGTGGAGGGCATAATAGGCCGGGAACGTGATCCCGTAGTTCTCGAACTCCCAAGTATACGACCCTGCCCGCCCGATAAGCTCCACAGACGTCGGGGTGTCCACCTCCGTCATCTTCTCGACCCCCACCGCCATGGCCACGTCAGTCTCCCCGCTGACAACGCTGTTGTAGGCCGCCTTGACCGCCGCGCTCCCGCTCGCGCAAGCGGCCTCTACCCTCATGGTGCCGACGCCGCTGAGGCCGGCGTACTCGTTGACCACGACGGCCGGTAGCGACTCTTCATACCACATGCCCGCGCTCCCGATCACGACGTTCCCTATGTCCTTCCTGTCGACCCCAGCGTCGTCCACCGCCTGCTTGATGGACTCGAAAGCAAGCTCCCCTATGTTGACGTCCGTCCTCCTTCCGAACCTGCTGTGCCCTATCCCGACGATGGCGACGCGTTCCATAGATGCTCTAATCCCGACGGGTTCGCCCGTATTTCAATTTCCTTGGGCTAGCCCAGCACGCCCATTTCCTTGGCCACTTCTTTCATTATGACCAGGCGCTGGATGTCGTTGGCCCCCTCGTAGGTCTTGATTATCTGGGAATCCCTGAGAATCCTCTCCACGTTCATGTCGGTCGAGACCCCGTAGGCCCCCATGATCATCATCGCCATGTGGGCGTTCTTCTCGGCGGCCTCGGTGGCGACTATCTTGGCGATGGAAGACGCCTTGATGAAGTCCTTCTGTTTCTTGGTCAGGGTCGCCGCCCAGTAGGTGAGGAGCCGGGCCGTGTGCACGGCGGCCGTCATCTCTGCTATCTTGAACTGGACCTGCTGGTACTGGAGGAGGTAGGTGTCGAAGGTCTGCCTCTGTGTCGAGTAACTCAGGGCCGCTTCGAGGGCGGCTTGGGCGAGCCCGGTCCCCTGGGCTGCCACCCCCACCCTCCCGTGGTCGTAGC
>CAYZDN010000024.1:0-12994 GCA_964477505.1 uncultured Nitrosopumilales archaeon | reverse complement strand
ATGGACGAACTTGTCAACAGGCTCGTCAACGAGGACGGGTCCAAGCCGGGAAAATAGCCCGAAAAGATATCACGCGGCGCAGGGTAAACAAAAACTACTTCGTCGTCAACAATATTGAGTAGTGGGCTTGTTTATTCCGACTGCTAGCTAGGTCTGCGCTCCAGAATTGGTTGTGAATAATCGAGTGGAAGTTGTTGCGGTCGGCGTGGGGAGCGCCGGGACCAAGATCGTCTCCCTCCTGAGCAGGAGGTCGATGCTCGTCGACAGGTATGCGTACATTTCGTGCGAAGTCGGTGACTTCTCCACCGTGGAGCCCTCGGACGCCATACTCGTCGAGTCTCCCGTCGTCCAGAAGCTCACCCCCGCCATCGTCAGAGGCCTTGCGTTGAAGTCCATCCCGGAGATCAGGAAGGCGATCGACGGTTCGAAGGTCGTCTTCGTGGTCTCCGGGCTCGGGGGGGCTACGGGGAGCGGGCTGGCTCCGCTGGTCGCTTCAATCGCAAAGGAGTGCGGAGCGACGGCGGTCGGGGTCGCGGTGATGCCCTTCGACTTTGAGAAGAAGATGAAGTTCTATGCCGGCGTCTCTCTGAGGCGCCTCCGCGCTTCCTCAGACGGGGTGGTGGTCATCGACAACGACACCCTGATGATGTCGTCCCCAGAAGACTCGACCCTCCCCAATCTCTACGACATCGCCAACAAAGCCGCGGTGAAGGCGCTCGGCTCTCTGCTTTCGTCGGCGATCCCGCGGCCGTTCGGGCTCAACAAGATCCTGGGGACGGTAGCGCAGGACGGCTATTCGCTCCTCGGCGTGTCGAGCAGTGGGAGCAAGGACAAGGCGGAAGACGCCCTCGCAGGCGCCGTGGTGTCACTGGGCAAGCTCGCGGAGACGAAGGATGCGAGCCGCGCGATGGTGAGCCTCAACGGGGATTCGTCCCTCTCGGCCCAGGAAGTGGGGCTGGCGGTCGACAGGCTGGGTTCCCTGATGGACAACGAGGGGGTGGACGTCGAGTACGGGGTGGACGACGCTGGGTCAGCCCAGCTGCAGGTCAGCATCCTGGCCTCGGGGTTCAAATCGACGAAGTACGAGGCCTACGACCCGCTGGCGAACGTCCTCGGGGACCGGATCATCGACGACGAGATGGACGCCGCCCTCCCTGAGGGGTTAGAAGCGCTCCAGCCATGCGACTGACGCCTAGGAGAAGTATTCCTTCACAGCCCTGCTCTTCGTTGAGAGGGACTTTGCAAGTTCGACCTGGGCGTCTTCCAGTTTCTTGAACGGTATCTCGGGCTTCCCCGCGAGCCTTATCCTCGGATGGGGCTTGCGGAGGGCGTCGAGGCGCGGCTTCACCCCCAGCGAAGAGAGGATCCTGTTGGACGAGCGCGGGAGGAACGGTTGGAGCAATATCCCGATGATGATGCTGACCTCCAGGCAGTCGTGGATCACCTCCATCGCCTTGATCCTATCTTCCTTTATGAGGACCCAAGGCTGCTTCCTCTGGAAATACTGGTTCCCAAGGTCGGCGACCGCCAGGACCTTGACCAGCGCGTCTCTGAAACGCACCTCCTCCAACAGGTTCAGGCTCTCGAAGGCGCCCTCCCTTGCCCCCTTCAGGAGGGCCTTCCCCTGCCAATCTCCTCCCTTCGACGTGACGTTTCCCTCGAAGTTGTTCCAAGCGAAGGTGGCTGTCCTGTGCACGAAGTTCCCTATGTTGGCGACGAGCTCGTTGTTCACCCTGCTCCTGAAGTCCTCCCACTTGAACTCGGTGTCCCTCGTCTCCGGAATTATGTGTATCAGGTAGTACCGCCAGATGTCAGGGTCGAGCCCGGCCCTGGGCACGCTCTCGCAGAAGACCCCCCAGTTCCTGCTCTTGGAAATCTTGTCCCCTTCGTAGTTGCAGAACTGCAGCCCCACGACGTCATAGGGGAGGTTCAAGCCGCCATGGGCGAAGAGCATCCCCGGCCAGAAGATCGTGTGGAACGGGATGTTGTCCTTCCCGAGGAAGTTGTAGATCCTCGTCCCCTTGTCCAGCCAGAACCTCCTCCAGGACCCTCCCTTCCCTTCCCTCTCGGCCCACTCCTTTGTGGCCGAAACGTAGCCTATGGGCGCATCGAACCAGACATAGAACACCTTGTCCCTGTATCCGTCGAGGGGGACGGGGACACCCCACCTCAGGTCTCTGGTTATCGACCTCTTCTTCAGCCCTTCCTTAATCCACCCCTTGGCGAGGGACGATACCTGCACCCTCCAGGTCTTCCTCGAATCGATCCAGTGCTCCAGCCGTCCCTGGACCTTCCCGAGCTCAAGGAATAGCTGCTTGCTGTCCCTGAAGACGGGGGTGCTCCCGTCGACCTTGCACTTCGGGTTGATCAGCTGTACCGGGTCCAGGAGGGTGGCGCAGTTCTCGCACTGGTCTCCGCGGGCGAACCCGTACCCGCAGACAGGGCAGGTCCCTTCGACGTACCTGTCGGGGAGAAATATCCTGTCCTTCTCGCAGTAGGGGAGCCTCATCACCCCCTCGCTGACGTACCCCGCTTCGTCGATGCGCGTGAAGAACTCCTGCGTCGTCTTATGGTGTGTCGGACTGGAAGTCCGAGAAAAGTTGTCGTAGGATATCTCGAACCAGTCGTAAATCTCCTTGTGGACCCGATAGAGGACGTCGGTCAGCTCCTTGGGGGTCTTTCCAAGCTCGAGGGCCGCGACCTCGGTCGGCGTCCCGTTCTCGTCCGTGGCCCCGACGAACAGGGTCTCCGCTCCTTTGAGCCGGCAGTATCTCGCGAAGATGTCGGCAGGCAGATGCGAGCCGACCAGGTTTCCGATGTGGGGGATCCCGTTGGTGTAGGGTAGGGCGCATAGGACGAGCACCCGAGCTTTCTTCTTTCGGCTGGCCACGACTGGATGCAGCCCCGGCGCTTTCAGTATAAGGGTTCGCTAGAGCTTCCAGCTCTTCGCGTATTCTTTCTGTTCCTTGGTCTGGGTTCCAATGGCGATCCCAAGGGACTTCAGGGCTGCCCTTGCCACCTCGTCCTCGAGTTCCGGAGGGACCCCGTAGACCTTCTTCTCCATGTTACCGTGGTCCGTGCGTATCCTGATGGCCGCCATCATCTGGTTGGCGAACGACATCTGCATCACCTCGGGGGGGTGCCCCTCGGCTGCGACCAGGTTCGCTATCCTCCCCTTGGCTATCAGGTACACCTTCTTCCCAGATGGGAGGGTGACCTCGTCCACGTTGGGTCTCACCTCCTTCACGCCTTTCGCCTTGGACATCAATGTCTTCACGTCTATCTCGACATCGAAGTGTCCCGCGTTGGAAAGTATCGCACCTTCCTTCATCTTCTCGATCGCTTCGTAGGGGATTACCCCCTTCATCCCGGTAGTGGTGACGAAGAGGTCGCCATGGAGGGCAGCCGTCCCGACGTCAGTCACATCGAACCCCTCAAGGTGAGCCTCCAGCGCCCTGACCGGGTCCACCTCAACCACCGTCACCCTCGACCCCATCCCGCGGGCTCTCATGGCCACTCCCTTCCCAACCCAGCCGTAGCCGACCACAACAACCCTCTTCCCTGCGAGAAGGAGCGCCGTGGCTCTCAGGATGCCGTCGAGAGTGCTCTGCCCCGTGCCGTACCTGTTGTCGAACATGAACTTCGTTTTCGCGTCGTTGACGGCTATCACCGGGTACGAGAGCTTACCATCAGCTTCGAGGGCCCTGAGGCGTATGACCCCGGTGGTCGTCTCCTCCGACCCCCCGGCTATCCCCTTCGCCCTTGTTACGTGCGCCGCGACGTGCATGTCCGCTCCGTCGTCGATCAGCTGCTCTGGGTGCGACCCCAGCACCTGTTCGATGCACCAGTCGTACTCCTTCGCCGACTGCCCTCTCCAGGCCCAGACGTCTGTCCTGGTCGAGAGGTACGCCGCGATGTCGTCCTGAGTGGACAGGGGGTTGGCTCCCGCGAGCTTGACATCCGCCCCGGCCATCAGCAGGGCGTCGACGAGGACCGAGGTCTCCTTGGTCACGTGGAGGCACACCCCTACCTTGACCCCCTCGAGGGGCTTCGACTTCGCATACTTCTCCGCCAGGTTGGTGAGGGCCCCCATGTGCGCCTTCGCCCACTGGAAGCTCCTCTCCCCGTCCTTGCTCAGCTTCTGGTCTGCGACCTTGGTCATCGCCTCTCTCCCCTCAGGGCGCCGACGGCCGACTCTATCAATTGTTTGACCGCCTTCCCCGACCGCTTCATAACCTTGAGGACCTCTTCGTGGCTGACCTTGGGTTGCATTCCCGCCGCCCAGTTGGTCGCCAGGACGACAGACGCGTACTCGAGGCTCTTCTCCTTCGCAAGGACGACCTCCGGGACCCCCGTCATGCCGACGACGTCCCCGCCAAGGATCTTGTACATCTTGATCTCGGCCGCCGTTTCGAACCTGGGCCCTTCAGCGCAGACGTAGACCAGGTGCTGATGGAGCTCGACCCCAACCTTCTTCGCCGCCACAGCCAGCTCGAGGTTCAGCTGCCTGCTATAGGGATAGGTCATGTCCGTGTGTACCACCTGCTTCTCGAAGAACGTGGTCTGCCTCCTCTTTGTGAAGTCGAGGAACTGCTCGACGAGGCCGATCTCCCCGACCCTGAACCCCGGGTTCATCGACCCCACCGCGCTGCTGGCGATGACCTGCTTGACCCCCACCTGCTCGAACGCCGCGATGTTCGCCCTGTAGTTGATCCCATGGGGAGGGGACTTGTGCGCGGCGCCGTGCCTGGGGATGACGAGATACTTCGCGTCAGGGTGTTGATACACCAGCGCCCTCCCATACTGGGTCCTGACCTCCTTCGGCCTGCTCAGGTCGAAGTGCTCGGTCACCCCGGTCCCGGTTATGACTCCGATGGGTGCGGTTTTAGTCATACTTCGCGATGGAGTAGACCTCATACCCCGCCAGCTTCCGTCTCCCCTTCAGAAAGAGGAGCTCGGCGACGAATGCGAATCCGACCACCTTCCCTCCCATCCGCTCGACGAGGGTCCCGGCGGCCCTGGAGGTCCCCCCGGTGGCGAGCAGGTCGTCGACGACAAGCACCCGGTCCCCCTTCGATATCGAGTCGGCGTGCAGCTCCAGCCCCTGCCTTCCATATTCAAGCTCATAGTTCACGCTCACCTTGGAGCCGGGGAGCTTGCCGACCTTCCTTGCCGGGACGAACCCGACTCCGAGCCTGTCGGCCAGAGGTGCCCCGACGATGAACCCCCTCGCTTCTATCCCCACGATCTTGTCAAGCTTCGTCCCTCCCCACTTCTTCACCATGGAGTCGTTCACCCTCCTGGTCAGCTTCGCATTCTTCCAGAGTGTGGTGAGGTCCTTGAAGCCGACCCCCTTCTTCGGGTAGTCCGGGATGTTCCTTATGGCGCGCTTTACGTCGGAGTCGAGCTTCCCCACTAGGCGCTCAGCCTCGCGTGCTCGAGCGTCCGCCCGCAGTCGCAGGTCCGCTCTTTCGGCAGGCGCTTGACGATCCGGGCCAGCAGCTTCCTGAGGTTCTCCAGGTTCTTGTTGAACACCCGGATCACCTCCCCATGGGAGACGGGTTTCACCGTCGGGTCCCCTTCCAGCCCTGCGTCGTAATCGGTGACAAGGGAGATGTTGAGGTAGCAGAGCTCCTGTTCCCTGGCGAGAACCACCTCCGGGTACTGGGTCATGTTGATCACGTCCCACCCCTGCTTCGTGAAGAACCTGCTTTCCGCCTTGGTGGAGAACCTCGGCCCTTGTATGACCACCACCGTCCCCTTCCGATGGAACTTCAACCCCAGGACTTCCGCGGCCTCCACTGCCGCCTCCCTCATCTGGGGGCAATACGGGTTCGCAGCGCTCACATGGGTGGTCTCCGGCCCGTCATAGAACGTGTCCTTCCTCCCCGAAGTGAAGTTCACGAACTGGTCGCAGAAGACGAGGTCACCCGGCCCGATCTCCGCCCTGAGGCTCCCCACTGCGTTGGGGGCTATGATCCTTTTCACCCCGAGCTTCTTGAACGCGTAGACGTTCGCCCTGTAGGGGACGACGTGGGGAGGAAACTCATGGTGTACCCCGTGCCGTGGGAGGAACGCGACGCTCTTCCCCTCCACCTCGGAGACGGTTATCCTGGCGCTCGGTCTCCCGTAGGGGGTCTTCGCGAGCACGCCGGCGGGCCCCTTGGAGAAGCTGTAGAAACCGGAGCCGCCAAAGACGCCAATTTCCGCCTTCGGCTTCACGAATCGCCCTCTCGGCTTTCCGATTTAATCTTTTGACCGAATATAGCTCGAATACTTGAAATACCGTGGCTCCGGGATTCGAGCAATGCCCCGCTCCTACGAAGAGCTGCTTTCAAGGGCCAGGGCCGGCCTCGACAAGGACGCGAAGAAGTCAGGGGCCCTCCGCCTCGAGCTCCCGGACCCAGACGTCATCTGGGTCGGGAACAAGACGATCTTCCGCAACTACGCCGAATTCCCCAAGAGGCTGAGGCGCGAGTCGGCGAGGGTCCTGATGTATCTGGCCAAGGAGCTCGCCACGGCCGCTTCATTGGACGGGGACAGGGCCATCTTCATCGGTCGCAAGGACCGCGATTCCTTCTCGCAGCTCCTGCAGAGGTACGTCAAGGACGCCGTGATCTGTCCGGTTTGCGGGAGCCCGGACACGCGCCTCGAGAAGGACAAGCGGATGTGGTTCATGGTCTGCGAAGCCTGTGGGGCGAGGTCGGTGGCGAAGGTTGCCTAGCCACGACGGGAGTGGGTTCTCGGTTAGGACCGCCGAGTACCAGGGGACGATACTGGTCAACATCTGCGACGAGGAGCTGGTGGGGAGGACGGTGTCGGAGGGGAAGCTGAAGGTGCACCTCTCGAAGGATTTCTACTCCGGGGAGGTCGTCGACAGGGGAGAGGCGCTCCAACTCATCCGTACCTGCTCGATAGTGAACCTTGCAGGGTCCAGGTCTGTCTCCCTGGCGGTGGACAACAAAGTGGGGGTCCCAGAGGCGGTGCGCGAGATCGAAGAGGTCCCGTTCCTGATGATCTACAAGTTCGCCCGCTAGCGCTGTTCCCCGAACCTCTTCAATAGTTCCTTCTGGCCGTCGCTCAGGCTCTTCGGTATCTCGACGTTCAACTTCACGTACTGGTCCCCCTTCCCCCAGCCACCGTAGTTCGGGAGCCCCCTCCCCTTGACCTTGAAGACCGTCCCGGGCTGCGTCCCGTGGGGGACCGATAGCTTGACGTCGCCGTAAAGTGTCGGGACCGCAAGCTCCGTGCCGAGCATCGCCTGGACCACCCCGACCTTTGCCTCGAGATAGATGTCGCTGTCTCGTCGAGCGAAAACTCTGTGGGGGGCGACGTTCACCACTACGTACAGGTCGCCAGGCGGGACACCTGTTTCCCCGGCGTTCCCCTCCCCCCTGAGCCTGAGCGTGTGGCCGTCCTCCACCCCAGCCGGGACCATGATCTGGATCTTCCTCTTCCTCTCGACCGTCCCCCGGCCCCGGCACTCCTTGCAGGGGCTGTCGATGAGATACCCCCTCCCGCCGCACCTGTTGCACGCCACGATCCTCACGAGCCTGGCGAACCCCGCCGACTGGACCTTCTGCACCTGCCCTGCCCCCCCGCACGTCTCGCACTTCTGGGGAGAGGTCCCCGGCTTCGCCCCGGTCCCGTCGCAGGTCTGGCAGACCTCGCTCCGAGGGATCTCTATCTCTCTGTTCGAATCCTGGACGATGTCCTCTAGGTTGACCTGCAGGTGGTAGGTCAGGTCCTCCCCGCGCCTCGGCTGGCCCACCCGACCTCCGAAGAACTGCGAGAATATGTCGTCGAACCCGCCGAACCCCATCCCCCTGAAGAACTCCCCGAAGTCCGCCCCACGGAATATGTCCTCCTGGCTGTACCTCTGGTACACCCCCTCTCTCCCGTAGGCGTCGTACTGCCTCCGCTTCTCGTCGTCAGAAAGTACAGCGTACGCCTCGGATATCTCCTTGAACTTCGCCTCGGCCTCCGGGGCCTTGTTTCTGTCCGGGTGGAACTGCAGCGCCAGCTTCCTGTAAGCGTCCTTGATCTGGTCCTTGGTCGCCCCCTTCTGCACACCGAGTACTTCGTAGTAGTCCTTCGCCGCCATTGTTGAGACCTCCTACTTTCCTTCGTCCACTACCTTATAGTTGGCGTCGCTCACGTTGGAGCCTCCAGCACCCGCGCCCGCTCCTCCGGGGGGCGCCTGTGCCTGCTGCTTCTGGGCCTGCTGCTGGTAGACCGAAGCCCCCACCTCCTGGAGGACCTTCTTTAGCGCCTCGTTCTTCTCCCTGATCTGCGAAACGTCCTGCCCTCCGACCGCCTTCCTCAGGTCCTGGGCCGCGGCGTCAATCCTGTCAAGGTTCGCTTTGTCCACCTTCCCCTCGAGGTCCCGCTTGGTCCGCTCGGCCGTGTAGAGCGTCGAGTCAGCCTCGTTCCTGAGCTCGGCCTCTTCCCTCTTCTTCTTGTCTTGGTCCGAGAAAGACTCGGCTTCTTTGATTAGCCTCTCCTTCTCGTCCTTCGATAGCTTGGTGGACGCGGTGATTGTAATCTTGTTCTCCTTCCCGGTCCCCATGTCTTTCGCTCCGACTGTGAGGATCCCGTTGGCGTCTATGTCGAACGTCACTTCGATCTGAGGGACCCCGCGCGGAGCGGGAGGGATCCCGGTGAGGTTGAACATCCCTAGCGAAACGTTGTCCGCCGCCATGCTCCTCTCTCCCTGGACCACGTGGATCGTCACAGCCGTCTGGAAGTCGGCAGCCGTGGTGAACGTCTTGCTCCTCTTCGTGGGGATGGTGGCGTTCTTCTCGATCAGGTGCTCAGTTATTCCGCCGAGGGTCTCCACCCCCAACGAGAGCGGGGTCACGTCGAGCAGGAGGATGTCCTTGATCTCCCCTGCCAGCACGGCGCCCTGGATCGCGGCCCCGATGGCCACCGCTTCCATGGGGTCCACACCTCTCTCGGCGGGCTTCCCGGCTACGTCCTCGACGAACTTCCTGACGAGCGGCATCCTCGTCATCCCCCCGATAAGTATCACCTTGTCCACCTGCTCGGGGGTGAGCTTGGCGTCGCTCATCACCTTCCTGATCGTATCTTCCGTCTTCGAGACGATGGGACGGGCTACCTCTTCGAGCCTCGTCCTCGTGAGCGTGTAGTGGAGGTTCTTCGGGCCGGCGGCGTCGCTCGCGATGAAGGGCAGATCTATGTCGGTCGAGGTGAGGTTCGAGAGCTGGATCTTGGCCTGTTCTGCCGCCTCCTTCAGCCGAGCCATGGCCGTCCTGTCAGAAGAAAGGTCAACCCCTGTCTTTGAGCGGAAGTCGTCCAGGAGGACCTGGATGATCGCCTTGTCGATGTCCGTCCCTCCCGTCTGAGTGTCACCCGAGGTGGCGAGGACCTGGAACACCCCCTTCCCGAACTCCATTATGGTCGCGTCGTGGGTCCCCCCTCCGAAGCTGAACACCAGGATCTTCATCTCCTTCTCCGACTTGTCCAGCCCATAGGCGAGCGACGCCGCCGTCGGCTCGTTGATTATCCTCACCACTTCCAGCCCCGCAATCTCTCCCGCGTCCTTGGTCGACTGGCGCTGATTGTCGTTGAAGTGCGCCGGGACCGTGATCACCGCCTTCTTGACCGGGTACCCGAGGAATACCTCGGCGTCATGCTTGATCTTCTGCAGGATGTAGGAGCTCAGCTGCTCGGGAGAATACTGCTTGCCGTACAGCGTCACCCGGTAGTCCGTTCCCATCTTTCGCTTTATCTCGAATATGGTGCCGTCAGGATTGGTCACCACCTGGCGTCTCGCAGGGTCCCCCACCAGAAGCTGCCCATCCTTGGTGTAAGCCACCACTGATGGGAACATCTTGCCGGCCGGGGTCGCTCCCTCGGCGCTTGGTATCACCACTGGCCTCCCGCCCTCAACCACCGCCCCCGCGGAATTGGTCGTCCCTAGGTCTATGCCGAGAATCTTCTCTCTTGCGCTACTCATCTTGCTTCTCCTCCTCGGTCGTCTTCGACGCCAATTCAACCTTTACCATGCTCGGTCTCAGCAGCTGCCCCCTGAAGGTGAAGCCCGGCCTCACCTCGCCGGCGACCAGGTCCACCTTCGCCGAACCCTGCGCTTTCTCGACCGCCTCATGAACCGCAGGGTCGAAGGGCCGCCCTACCGCATCTATCCGCTCCACTCCGACAGACTCCAGGGCAGACCACAGGTTCTTCCTCACCATTTCAACCCCCTCGCGCAGGTCCCTGCCTTCTCCGGCTTCCTCGGCGTGCTTCACCGCAAGGTCGAGTTCATCCTGCACCACCAGGAGCTTCGTCACGAGCGCCTTCGCCAGGGACTCGCCGGCCTCCCTCATTTCCTTGTCCGCCCTCTTTCTGTAGTTATCGAGGTCGGCCTGGGCGTATCTGAGCCGGGTCAGGAGCTCGTCGCTTCGCTTCTTCTCAGCCGCTAACTGATCTTTCAGGGGCTCGTCTCCGCCTTCACTCTCTTCGCTCTTTTCGACTTCCATTTCTGTCTCAACCAGGTCCTGAAACCTTGATTCTTGCGCTTCGTCCCATGGGTATAAATTTTCATCCGAACTGGCGGACGCGTGGCCGAGCCAGAGGACAACCGGAAGATGAAGGAGAGGCTCCTACGTTTCGAGCGGGAGAGCAGGTACCTCAGGAAGGACTCCGACCAGAGGAAGGTCCTCGAAGAGGTGTTCGACCAGGCCACGCTTCTGGCCATCGAGGAGATGGCCGCCAGGAGGGACCTGGGAGAGCTATACGGGGTGGTGAATTCAGGTAAGGAGGCCAGGGTGTACTATGGAGAAGACCGTGAGAAGAAGCCTCTGGCCGTCAAGATATACCTCGTCTCCTCATCCGACTTCAGGAAGCGGCTCGTCTACATCGCCGGAGACAGGAGGTTCGGGAGGCTCCCGTCCGGCTCGAGGGACACGATCTACCTTTGGGTCAGGAAGGAGTTCAAAAACCTCCAGGTCGCGGACAGGGCGGGGGTCCGGGTTCCAAAGCCGCTCGCCTTCCACAAGAACATCTTGGTCATGGAGTATATCGGGACGCCCCCTCGGCCAGCTCCCACCTTCGCAGAATCCGAAGTCGACGACGCGGACTACGAGTGGACGTTCGGGGCGATCCGAGCCCTCTGGAAGAAGGCGGGCCTGGTCCACGCCGACTTCTCGGAGTTCAACGTGTTCAAAAGGGGAAACGAGAGGGTGCTCTTTGACATGGGGTCGGCAGTCCTGGCCACCCACCCCCGGGCCCAGGAGTTCCTTAAGAGGGACGTGGCCAACATGGTCAGGTTCTTTAGGAAGCGCGGCATCGCCCCCAGGGACGCCGATTCTTGGATGGAGGAGATATCGAAGTGAGCTTTGAGCAGATCGTCAGGATCCCAGTGGAGCGGGTAGGCGCGGTCATCGGGAAGGAAGGGGCGACCAAGAGGTTCCTCGAGGGGGAGATGGGGGTGGCGCTCAGCATCGACAGCAGGGAGGGACTGGTGACCGTGAAGTCAGACTCAGCCCTGAAGACCGACCCGTTCTCCGCCATCAGGGTGATCGAAGCAATCGGCCGGGGGTTCTCCCCGCAGCATGCCAGGAGGCTCCTCGACGAAGGGACGGTCCTCGAGGTGATCGACCTGAGGGACTTCGGGCGCAGTGCGAACTCGCTCGAGAGGATCCGCGGCCGCGTGATAGGGCTGCGGGGCAAATCTCGGAGGGTGATCGAGGAGCTCACTGGGTGCCACCTCTCCGTCTTCGGCAGGACGGTCGCCATAATCGGTGAAGCGGCCGAAGTGCAGCTGGCGTCCCAGGCGGTGAAGTCCCTGGCGACGGGGAGCCAGCACAAGACGGTCTACAACACACTGCAGAAGGCGAGGACCAAGAGAAAGATGGAGCGGATATTCCTTTGGGAGGGGACGTCTCCAGAGACCCTCGAAGAAAAACTGAGCAAACTCGAGAGCTAGCATGGTTCTGTCAGCTCCTCCGCTCGTGGGCCGACCAGTCAGCTTCTTCTCATCTGCTCTGAGGAATAGAGCCATCGTCGCCTCGTTCCCCTTCACTGCTTCCCTTGGGAGGCCGCCCCTGCGGAACCGTGAAGGCCATTATGTTCTCCGACCAATCGCGTCAGAGGAGGTGCGTGAAAGAGTCTTTCCGATGCGCCTCTTAGCTGAGTTGGGTAGCCGGCGTTCTAAGGGCGCCGCTAGCATATATCCCGTTCACATCGATACCCGCGGGGCGGGACGCCAGTTCCGAAAAAGGAAATAACTCGATTGAGATACTCATCAGGGTCACACGGTATGAAGGGGGTGGTATGAACTGAGCAGCAAGACGACTTTCGCAGAGATCTCGCCCTCAGAATTCTTTCTACCGTAACCGAGACCTGGCAGGGTTTACCAACCCCGCGCGCGCCCTCTACATGGCCGTGAGGGAGCTGGTCGAGAACTCACTCGACTCGGCAGAGATGGCGGGGATCCTCCCTGACATCTATGTGAGGATAATCCCAGAGAACGTCAACAGCGAGATCCCTGACCCGAGGCCCTACCGGCTCACCGTGATAGACAACGGGACCGGGGTTGCCCCGCAGCACGTCCCCAGCGCCTTCGGCAAGGTGTTCTACGGCTCGAAGTACGTCCTGAGGCAGTCCAGGGGGATGTTCGGCCTGGGCGGCACCATGGCGATCCTCTACGGACAGATCACCACAAACAAGCCGGTGGTGGTCACGACCTCAGCAGATGGCAAGTGGAAGCACATGTTCCAGATGATAATCGACATCGGGGAGAACAGGCCGACGGTGCTGAAGCGCCAGAGGACCGAGGCCAACGGCACGACCGGGACCAGGGTGGACCTAATCCTCGAAGGTGATTACCTCCGGGCGTCTCAGAAGATCAACGACTACTTCAAACAGACGGCGCTCGTCGCCAGCTACGCGAACCTGACCTTTGTTGACCCCGCGGGCCAGGTCACGTTCTACGAAAGGGCGACGGCGTCGATGCCTCCCGCCCCCAAGG